>NZ_CP042295.1:639406-959110 GCF_007859615.1 Mycoplasma anserisalpingitidis
ACATGTTTGCCGCTTCTCGATCATGTGGGTTATAAATCAATCGATAAATTCTTCCTGCTTTATTGTAGGAAGATTTTTTTATGAAAGTAAAAGAGGGTTATTGTTATCATATTAAAGACGAATTTTTCATTAAATTTAATAGTCAAAATTTACTAATTAACAAAGAATGCAATGGTTATAGACCGCATTTTTATGCTATAAGAGATTTTGAAAATAATGAAATATTATGAATGATACCAATTAGTTCAAGAATTAAAAAATATAAAAAAATTATGAATGATAAATTTTCAAAATTTAAGCGATGCAATACGATTGTATAGGAGAATTAGCAGGTCGACAACGTGCGTTTCTGATTCAAAACGCTTTTCCTGTTAAGGAAATTTACGTAGATCATATCCATATACTAAAAGGTAAAGAAATATATGTGCATGAAGAATTAGGTAAAAAATTAAGAAGTTATTTGAAAGATGTTATAGAAATTAACAAAACTGGAGTAAAAGTGTTTTTTACTAACGTAAATGAAATTTTAAAAAAGTTATAAATTATTTCAATTACAAAAGTAAAACTACGAAACAAAAAATTAACAAGTAAATCATTAGTTTCCAAGTTGAAACCAAAAACGCTAAATTAGCCAACTATTTAAGCTAATTTCGTATTTTTTGTTAAATCTACATAAGAATTTTATAAATACTTAGTTATTGATTTCTCTATGTGCAGCAAATCGTTAGTTATTTTTTAGTTTTCATATTCAACGATTACAACTATTTCATTAACTTCATCACTTATCTTTTGAATTATCTTAATAGTGTAAGTAATTTTATTGTAATGATGTTTTTAACTAAACTGTGTCCTAAGTTTCGAAGTCAGAACGATAAAATGAATCCAATTTGTAAGCTCAAGAAAAAAATTAATATATCAAAATATTGATAATTTCGATTAACATATAAAATACAAAAGTATTTATATTTGATCTATTTATTACAATTAAATAATAAAAAATGAACAAACTTAAAATTAATTACAAATAAATTTCCTTTTGTATTTTAAGTTTATTCAAAAAAAGATTATTAAATTTCTTATAGTACAAATCTAGTTACTTTTTATTTCTTTTATTATGTTTTCTAACCAACTTAATTTCATTATTACTATTTAAGTTGTATGCATTAACTTTTAATCACTTATATACCAAGCTTATAGTCGGACACTTACTATTTGGATATAAAGAAGCGAATTTATAAACAATATCTCTAGCAGATAACTTAATATTTTTATTAGATTTATCTGTTTTATATTGTCTCACTTCCTCATTTCAAAAATTTATAAAATCCTCTCATCTATTTTGTATTGTTTTTGAATGAAGTCTTGTTCTTTTAGATTTATAAAACATAAGGTGCTCGGCAATTAATTGAAAATCAATATAGTTTACATAATTAATGTATTGATCGCAGTTGCGACAAACTTTCTTAGCTTTTTTAAGACTAATTCCGTCATTTGATGTGGCAATTTTGAGAAACTTTCTAATGGTGTGCGTTTGAAATCCGATAATTTCAGAAACTCTAGAAAAACGCAACCCGTCTTTGAAGAAATCCAAACATTCATTAAAATGTAAAATTGTCATTTGATTTTCTTTAAGAATTCTATTATTTGCTACTTTATCATGTAAAAATTCGATTTCATCACTTGAATTTTTGACCATATAATGCTTAGACTCATCTTTTTTAATTTTACTTTTTATACAAATAATCGTGTCATTATAATTTTCTGTATTTTCTATCATCATTTTTTATCCTCAGTTTGTTCTAATAAAATTTTACTAAAAATCATTTTAACTTCAATTTTGAATTCTATAAATCACACATATATAATATAACTTAAAATTAATATTATTTATACATAAAGTGCATACCTTATCATGATCAATATATTCATGATAAGGTATGGCACTCACTCAAGTATAGTTATTTGACTGTGTCAAACTTTTATTTTCCATTTTTTGTTCGCTTTTTAAAAAATAGTCAGTTATTAGTGGTGGTAATTGATAAAATCTTTTATCACTAAAAATTGATATTTGAATCTTAGTTTGGCAGTTTTGAATTTCATAAAAATGAAGTTAAATTTCCGTTTGTTTACTACTAAAGTAATTTGTGTTATAATTAAATTAATAAGAAAAAGAAACATAGTTTCTTACTTATTAAAATATCGATTAAGTTCGACGCAAATGTTTACCGCTTGCCGATGGGGCGGAATATAAGTGATTCGGTTTGCTACATGTTTACCGCTTGCCGATGGGGCGGAATATAAGTGATTCGGTTTGCAAATGTTTACCACTTCTCGATCATGTGGACAACAAATCAATCGATAAATTCTTCCTGCTTTATTGTGGGAAGATTTTTTTATAGGAGTTATATGAAAGTAAAAGAGGGTTATTGTTATCATATTAAAGACTAATTCTTCATTAAATTTGATAGTCAAAATTTACTAATTAACAAAGAAGATAATGGTTATAGGCCACATTTTTACGCTATAAGAGATTTTGAAAATAATGAAATATTATGAATGATACCAATTAGTTCAAGAATTAAAAAATATAAAAAAATTATGAAAGATAAATTTTCAAAATTTAACAGATGTAACACTATTGTAATAGGAGAATTTGCGCATAGACAGCGTGCGTTTCTAATTCAAAATGCTTTTCCAATTAAAGAAAATTACATAGATCATATTCACGTTATAGAAGGTGAAACTGTACATGTTCATGAAGAATTGGCTAAAAAATTAAAAACTTATTTAAGAGATATTATTCAAATTAACAAACGTGGAATAAAAGTATTTTTTACTGATGTAGATGAAATATTAAGAAAGTTATAAATTGTTTGAATCACAAAAAAACTATGACACGAAAATTTACTTTTATTAGTTAACTTTTGTGTCATAGTTTATTACAAAATTATTATTTTTTATCAATGTTTGTTTTAAGTATTGAAAGAAATGCTTCTTGTGGAACTTCAACAGAACCAAGAGATTTCATACGTTTTTTACCTTCTTTTTGTTTTTTGAGAAGTTTTTGACGACGAGTAACATCTCCTCCATACAATTTAGCTGTAACATCTTTTCTATAAGCTTTAATAGTTTCTCTAGCTATAATTTTTCCACCAATTGTTGCTTGAACTGGAATTTCAAAATTTTGTCTTGGAATAGCTTCTTTAAGTTTTTCGCACAACTCTCTACCAGATACATAAGCATTATCTTTGTGAGAAATAATTGAAAAAGCATCAACTTTATCTCCATTAAGTAAAATGTCAACTTTAACTAAATCACTTTCTCTATAACCGATTCACTCATATTCAAATGAAGCATAACCTTTAGTTGTACTTTTTAATCTGTCAAAAAAGTCAAAAATGGTTTCAGCAAGTGGCATTTCATAAATAACTTTTGATCTTTTAGAGTCAATATACTCAAGATTTTTATAAATACCCCTCTTACTTTGACAAAGTTCCATAACATTTCCAATATATTCATTAGGGATAAAAATATTTGCTTCTATGTAAGGTTCTTCAATAAATTCAATGGTTGACTTATCAGGAAGTAAGGTTGGGTTAGAAATTTTTTCAATTTGACCATTAGTCAAATGAACATTATATTCAACAGAAGGACTAGTTGCAATAATACCGACATTATACTCACGGTCCAATCTTTCTTGGAGGATTTCCATATGTAACATTCCTAAGAAACCAACTCTAAAACCAAATCCTAAAGCTTTTGAAGTTTCTTGTTCTCAAGTAATCGAAGAGTCTGATAGTGAAATTTTTTCAAGACTTTCCTTTAATTCAGAATAATCACGTGTATCGATTGGATAAAACCCGGTGTAAACTACAGGTTTCATTTTTTTGTAGCCAGGTAAGGCTTTATCAGTAGGGTTTTCAACGTGCGTAATTGTATCACCCACACTAACTTCTTTAGCATCACGAATAGCAGCACTAACTCAACCAACTTCTCCCGCTTCAAGATATTCTTTTTTAGTTTCAGCAGGATTTTTAATTCCTAGTTCAATTACATGGTATTCTTCATTATTTGACATAAATTTGAATTTATCACCAACTTTTAATCTACCTTCAAAGATTCTAACTAACATAACCACACCACGGTATGGGTCAAAAAAACTATCAAAAATCAATGCTTTTAATGGTTTATTGTCATCAGCATTTTTTGGAGATGGAATATATTTTACGATAGCCTCAAGCACATCAGGAACACCTAAACCTGTTTTAGCTGAAACTAAAACGGCATTTTCAGCACTTATTCCGATAACTTCTTCTATTTCTTTTTTTACTTCTTCAACATTGGCTGAAGGTAAATCAATTTTGTTAATAACCGGAATAATTTCAAGATTATTTTCAATAGCCAAATAAACATTAGCAAGAGTTTGAGCTTCAATTCCTTGTGAAGCATCAACAATTAATAAAGCTCCCTCACTAGCGGCTAAAGATCTTGAAACTTCATATGTAAAATCAACGTGTCCTGGTGTATCAATTAAATGAAAAATATAGTCTTTGTATTTAAGTTGAACTGCATTTAATTTAATTGTGATTCCACGTTCTTGTTCAAGATCCATAGAGTCTAAATATTGTTCTTTTAAATCTCTCTTAGCAACAGTGTTAGTTAACTCCAAAATTCTATCTGCTAAAGTACTTTTTCCGTGGTCAATATGTGCAATTATTGAAAAATTTTTAATTTTTGATTTATCCATAGTTATTTATTATTATAAATTAAAATTTAATATTACAAAAACATAAAATTTAGGTATTTTATCTTGGAAAAAATGCAGAAAATTTTAACTTTTTTTAATTAATTAAATCAGTTAAAAAATTTCATTTATAATATAGATACAAATATAGGAGGAATGATGTTGAAGATAAATAAAAAAGAAAATAAGTTGCCAATTAACACTGAAAAGTACAATTCATTATTGAATAATTTGCTCGATATAAAATCTCACGGGGATAATGCTATTTTTTATCATTTATCTAAAATCAATCAAGATTTATTAAAAATTGTAAAAAAAGAGCATATACAAACAATTTTTAATAACGCTGAATTTAACATAGAAATTACTTCAATGTTCAATGATTCACAAATTAGTAGAATTAATGAACTTAAAAACTATGAAGAATTTAGTCAATGAGCTGAAGAATGCGGTTATAAACCAAGTAAAAAAATTGATGAAGACTTAAAAAAATCATTTAAGAAAAATCTTGGTCCTGTTGCAGAAAAATTAACCAATGCTCATAACAATCTAATTAAAGAGTGAAAATTAAATGATAATAAAATCCAAGAAATTTATACTGAGGTTGGTGTTTGACCTTTATATATCGGAACATTTTTTATTGGATATGCAAAAAATGACCAATATTGTTATGCACCTTTAATTTTAAAAGAAGTTAATATTAAGATTCACAATGGTAAAATTTATCTTATTAACAGAAGCAGCGATATTTTGTTAAACGAAAAAATGCTTTTTGCTATTAGCAAAATGTTAAATAAAAAAATTGATGTTTCTGACATCAAATTAAGTGATATTTCAATTAAAAAAGCAGTTATAGAATTAAGAAAACATTTAACTGAATTTGTGTTAGATGATTTAGTTAAAGAAGAAGATTTATTAACTCCATTCAAGGAAAATGATAAAGATAGTTTAAGTAGCAAATTTGTCAGTCCAACAGTAACTAAGGGAATTGTCCTTTCTGTTTGTCATCCACAAGGTACCAAACTGCGTTCAGCGCTTGAAAAGTTAATTTATGATGGTAAAATCGATAAACTTGTTGAGTCTGATATTTTAACAAACAAAGAAAATGCTGTTGAAAAAGACATTATTGAAAAAGCTAGATTAGTCCGTGTTGCTAAAACAGATTTTTCACAGGAAAAAGCAATCCAAATGGCATTAAATGATTCGGTAATTATTGCTGGTCCTCCAGGTACAGGAAAATCTCAAACTATTGCCAACATCATTGTGAATATATTGAATAATGATAAAAAAGCTTTATTCATTTCTCAAAAAAAATCGGCTCTTGATGTCGTTTTAAAGAGAATGGGGAAATATTCAGACTTAGTTTTTCAATTCAATGAATCTAATAGAGCTAACAAATTCGAAAAAGAATTCTTCTATAAACCTATTATGAGACTTTGAAGAGAAGTTCAAGACAGTAATGAAAATGAAAAAATTGTAAAAAGTCATGAAAAATTTATCTTTGACGAAGAATTAGATTATTTTGAAGCTAAAAATGCTCTAGGTCAATTTACTGAAAGAGAATTAGATGCATATTTTAGAATCAAAAAAGTTGATACCTTAAATGAAGATAAAAAAGATATCAAAAAGCTTCAAAGAACTATTAATAATTATGAATCAATGATTCAATTCAGAAGTGTATATAACTGATACATCAAAACTTATTTAAAAACTAAATTCTTTAGAAGATTTAATGAGGCAAAAACTTTCTTCAAAAATAGCAAATTGTTCAAATTTAAAACAGCTATAAAAGATAAACCAGAAACAATGATTCAAGATTGATTAAAAATCAATAAATATCTCAGATGAATTAAACAAATTTATCGTTTACAAAAGAGATTGTATAAATATAACATTGAAGATTTAATTGTAATTTCATCAATTAACAAATTCAATACATTCAAATCATTTGATAAAGTTCAAGCAAGATTTAAATCATTTACAGATTCAAAAAATGATTCTAATGTAACTTGAGATGAACTTGAAAACATGTACAAAAGAGTTGTTACAAATATTAAGAAAACAGCAAACAATTTTTCTCAAAGTGAAAAGAATGAATTAACTGAATTTATAGCTAAAGTAAATAGAGGAATTAGTTCACCACAATTACTAACAAGTGAATATAACACATTAATTAAAAAACTTTACAATGTTTTTGTTGGTAACCCAGAAATCTTATCTAACTTCATAGATTTTGATAATGATAAATTCGATTACATTATTTTTGATGAATCTTCACAAATTTTCTTTGAAAAAGCTCTTCCATACATCTCATGTTTAACTCAAGATAATAAAGGTAGAGTTACTGGAAAAGTTATTATTGCTGGTGATGATCAACAGATGCAACCAACAAACTGATTTAATTCAAGAGATGAATCAGAAGATGAATATTCAAAACAAGAAGTGAAATCACTTTTAGATTGAGCTAGTTCAATGGCAATTCAAAAAATATTCCTTGAAATGAATTATAGAAGTAATTCAAGTGAATTAATTTTATTCAGTTCTAAAGAATTTTACGAATCTAAACTTAAAGGTTTAGATAAATATGGATATACTGAAAAACATTGTTTTGAAGTAGTTAATGTAAATGGAAAATGAAAAGATAATAAAAACATCGAAGAAGCTAGAAAAGTAGTTGATTTAGCTTTAGAAAATATTAATAAATATGATTCAATGATTATTTTAGCTTTCAATAAAAAACAACAAAATTTCATTAGAGAAATCATTGCTGGTCAAGCACCAGAACTTTATAGCCAACTTGAAGATAAAATTTTACTTAGAAATCTAGAAAATATTCAAGGTGATGAAGCTGACTTAGTAATTGTAAGTGTCGGATACACAAAAGACTCTACCTTAAGCAGTACATACATTGGAACTAAAGGTGGAAAAAATGCATTGAATGTAGCTATTACACGTGCAAAAGACAAAATGATTGTTGTTAAATCAATTTATGAATCTGACATTCTTGTTGATAACACTGGTTCAGCAAATCTTTATACATTCAAGAAATGACTTAAATTCCTTGATCTTAGTTCTGCAGAACAAAAATCATATACAAGTTTAAATAATAAATTAATTCAACACGTTTCACCAAACTTCAAAAACACAATAATGAATTGACTCAAAACAATTCGTTTTGATAAAGATGTTGAATTTATTTCTGACTACAGAGTTGGATCTTATACAATTGATATTGCAATAGTTGATAAATCTACTCGTAAATTATTAATTGGACTAGCTTTAGATGATACTAGTTGTTATATCGAAGTTGAAGATGTATTAAAACTTAAACTTAAAGATGACTTCATCAAATCTAAAGAGTACCCAATTTATACAATTAGTAACTTCAGATTTAGAGAAGATGCAAATGCAATTCAAAAATACTTATTAACAGTTGTAAATCAATAGAAATTCATAGCTTAGGCTATGTTTTTTAATATAAAAAAAGTGGAATTAACCACTTTAGTCATTATTTAGCTGAATTTAATTTAGCAAAAGCTATAGCTCTTTCTTTTTCTTTTTCTTTTGATGATGATTTCATTTTTAAAGCTTCTAAAATAGGTGTTGCAACAATATCATTGTGTAAGATTCCTAAAGCAATACCACTTTTTCCACTAAGTAAGTATGAAACCGCCTTCATTCCTAAAAGCGAAGAAAGAATTCTTTCTTGAGCAGTTGGTTTTCCACCTCTTTGTGTGTGTGCAAGTGAGTTTGCTCTTGTAGCTCAACCAGTTTTTTCTTCAATTTTTTTAGCCAAATCATTAATATCGTATCTTTTTTCACTAACAACAATCATAACTGAACGACGTTCTTTTTCTTGAACTAATTCATTAGCTCTTTCAACAATTTCTTCAACTGGAATTGTATATGAACTTGTTGAAATGATTTCGGCACCTGTTGCTAAACCACTTCAAAGTGCTAAATCACCACATTGATTTCCCATAACTTCCACAAGCATAATTCTTTTGTGTGAATTTGCTGTATCTCTAATTTTGTCAATTGATTCAACAACAGTATTTAATGCTGTATCATAACCAATTGTAAAATCACTTGATGCAATATCATTATCAATTGTACCTGGAAGACCAATTGTTTTAATACCTGATTCATGTAATAATTGTGCACCCATGTAACTTCCATCTCCACCGATAACTACAAGTGCATCAATATCATTTTCTTTAAGGTTTTTGATTGCTGTTTCTCTAACTTGTGGATCTTTAAATTCAGGGAATCTTGCTGAATAAATACATGTTCCACCAATTGAATTGTAAAAATCTAAATCAATTTTATTTGCTTTAACAATATTATTGTGATAAAGTCCTTTAAATCCTTCATAAACAATATAAGGTTCAATTCCATTATTTCTTGCTGATTTTACAACAGCTCTAATTGCACTGTTCATACCAGGTGCATCACCACCAGAAGTTAAAATAGCTATTTTTCTCATGTTTCACTCCTTTAATTTTGAAAGTATTTTTTCGGTTTAAATATTCTACTATATTAAATTATTAATTGTTTAAATTATAATACAATTTCATTTTCGTTTTCATATTAGTAAACTATAAATAAAATTAGCAATCTTTAATAAATTCTGCTAAATTTTAAATTTTAATATATAATTAAATCATGGAAAAATTAAAGAACCAACACGAAGAAATTTTAAAGCACACGGTGGAGATTTATATCGAAAATTCTCAACCAGTTAGCTCTAATTTAATATTAGAAAGAGGTTATGTTGATTTCTCAAGTGCAAAAGTTAGATATTTAATGAATGAACTAGAGCAATTGGGTTATTTAGAAAAAGCTCACGTCAGTTCAGGAAGAATTCCTACTATTAAAGGTCTTGAATATTACGCCAAATATCTAAGTTTAAGTGAAGAAGATAAAATGATTAAAAAGTTAAAACAACTTTTTAATAAAAGAAATATTAATATTGACAAAACTGTGGAAGATGCTGCTCAAATTATTAGTGAATCAACTGGTTTAACTTTAGTAACTGGTTCAGATAATTCGCGAGCTTTATTAAAAACAATTCAATTTGTTCCAATTAGTAATAATAGTGCAACAATTGTTTTGGTCATTTCTACTGGTGAAGTATTTTCAAAATTCATAACTTTAGATACAAGTAAAAATTTAATGGATGATTTAAGAATTGCGGTCAGATTATTTAATGAACGTCTTATCGATTCACCAATTTATGAATTACCAAAGCGAACTTATGCACTTAAAGACATTTTAGCTCAAGCAGTTAAGAATTATGAAGAGTTGATCCAAAGTTTTGTTACAGATATTTTTATGATTAAAACTGACTTTAAAAATAATGTATATGGAAAACAAAACATTATACTAAGTGACAATATTTCAAGAGTTGATTTGAATGAGATGTTGAATGTGATTGAAAATCACTCAATTTGAGAATTCATTGAAAAAGAATCAGAATCAGAAGAAAAATTAAAAATTTCTGTTTCAAGTTCCGGTACATACATTTCAAAAAGAATTGAATGTGAAAGTCCTATTCGTGAAGTTAGTGTTGTTGGTTCAACAGTCAGCGATTTTACTCAAATGAGAGCTGTAATACACATTCTTGAAGAATTATTACGTAAGAGAAATGGAGATAAATAATTATGAAAAAAATGCAGAAAATTCAAACAAATGACATTTTAGAAGGTAATTTCAATCTTTTTGTTGAAGGTGTTGAAATTCCAGAATACACAAAAACTACAAAAATAACAATTGGGAAAAATGAATATTTAGACAATTTTGATTCTTATTTAATAAATAGAAAATCATTTCCTAATCTAGAAGTAAAATTAACATTTCCTAAATCTTATAGAGATGAAAATTTTGCTGGAAAAAATGCTTTAGTTAAAATCAGCGATGTAAAATTAACAAAATCTCAAAATATGCTCAAAAAAATCGAAGAAGAATTAATTAATCTTAACGCAAGAGCTTTAAAACTAAGTGAAATTAACAAGTCTCTTCAAGAACAAATCGAGCAAAAGGATAAAGAAATTATCGCTTCACGTGAAGCTTTTATGTCTAAAGTTCAAGAAATGAGCACTAAAGCAGATTTAGAATTAAGAAGAAAAAAAGAAGAAAACGATGAAAAATTAAAAGAAGAAAAACAAAAAATTAAAGACTTTGCTCTTCAAGGTTTTGTTGAAGATTTTATAAGTCCATTCAATAATTTCATTTTAGCAATTAAAGCAACAGAAAACACTGATAACCAAGTGTTAAAAAACTTTATATATGGATTTAAAATGATTGAAAATCAATTCGTTAATACTTTAAACAATCATAATATAGAACTTATTATTCCAAATGTAAGCGAAGAATTTAATCCTGAATTTCATTATGCTATAGACTTTATTGAAAGTACTGAACATGAAAACAATAGCATTGCTAAATTAAATAATTATGGTTTTAAATTAAATAATAGAGTTATAAAACCAGCGGTTGTAACCTTATATAAAAAAATTAGCAATTAATATTTGAGATTGCTAAAAATGTGTTAAAATATTATTATCTAAAGGAGATAACATGAAAAAAGAAATTATTTTAGGAATTGACTTAGGAACAACAAACTCAGTTGTTTCATATATGGATGGAACTAATCCAGTTGTTTTAGAAAACCCAAATGGTAAAAGAACTACTCCATCAGTTGTAAGTTTTAAAAATGATGAAATCATCGTTGGTGAAGTAGCTAAAAGACAAATTGAAACTAACCCAAACACTGTTGCATCAATCAAAAGATTAATTGGAACAAGTCAAACAGTTAATGTAAATAATAAAGAATATAAACCAGAAGAGATTTCGGCAATGATTTTATCTTACATGAAAGATTATGCTGAAAAAAAACTTGGACAAAAAGTTTCAAAAGCTGTTATTACAGTTCCAGCCTACTTTGATAACGCTCAACGTGAAGCTACAAAAATTGCTGGTAAAATTGCAGGTCTTCAAGTAGAAAGAATTATTAATGAACCTACTGCTGCTGCACTTGCATTCGGATTAAATAAAACAGATAAATCTATGAAAGTACTTGTTTATGACTTAGGTGGTGGTACTTTTGACGTTTCAGTTCTTGAATTAGAATCTGGTACATTTGAAGTATTATCAACAAGTGGAAACAACCACCTTGGAGGTGATGACTGAGATAATGAAATTGTAAAATGATTAATTGAAAAAATTAAATCTCAACACAACTATGATCCTTCAACAGATAAAATGGCTCTTGCAAGACTTAAAGAAGCTGCTGAAAAAGCAAAAATTGATTTATCTAATCAATCAGTTGCAAGCATCAATTTACCTTTCTTAACAGTTACTTCTGATGGACCTGTTAACGTTGATTTAGAACTTAAAAGAAGTGAATTTGAAGCTATGACAGCTTATCTTGTTGACAAAACAAGAAAACCTATTGAAGATGCTTTAAAAGAAGCAAACATTACTGCTAGTGAACTTGACGAAGTTTTACTTGTTGGTGGTTCAACAAGAATCCCTGCTGTTCAAGATATGGTACAAAGAACTTTAGGAAAAGCTCCTAACCGTTCAATCAACCCTGATGAAGTTGTTGCTATTGGAGCTGCAATTCAAGGTGGAGTTCTTGCTGGAGATGTTCAAGATATTCTTTTACTTGACGTAACTCCATTAACATTAGGAATTGAAACTTTAGGTGGAATTAGTACACCATTAATCCCAAGAAATACAACTATCCCAGTAACTAAATCACAAATTTTCTCAACAGCTGCAGATAATCAAACAGAAGTTACAATTATGGTTGTTCAAGGTGAAAGACAAATGGCTAGTGATAATAAAAGACTTGGTCAATTCAATCTTTCAGGAATCGAACCAGCTCCTCGTGGAGTTCCTCAAATTGAAGTTAGTTTCTCAATTGACGTTAACGGTATTACAACTGTAACAGCCAAAAATATGAAAACTAATGAAGCTCAATCAATTAAAATTGAAAACTCATCAAAATTATCTGAAGAAGAAATTGACAGAATGGTTAAAGAAGCAGAAGAAAATAAAGAAAAAGATAGTAAACGTAAAGAAGAAGTTGAAACAATCGTTAGAGCTGAAGCTTTAGTAAATCAAATTGAAAAAGCAAACCAAGAACAAGGTGACAAAATGGATCCTAAAGCTAAAGAAGAATCTGAAAAAATGGTTAAAGAACTTAAGGAATTAATTGAGAAAAAAGACATTGCACAATTAAAAGAAAAATTGGATCAAATTGAAAATGTCATGAAAAATTTTGCTAACTACGCATCACAACAATCAAGTAGTTCAGCTAATGAAGATGAACCAACAATTACTGAAGAATAATATATAAATTAGTCAGCCAAGTGCTGACTTTTTGCTTTTATAAAAGGTAAAATAATATACAAAATTTTATATAATTTAAAAACTTATTAATAAAAAGTAGTTTAGGAACAAAGTTATGAAAAAAATTAGAACAAGATATGCACCAAGTCCAACTGGATATTTACACATCGGAGGAGCTAGAACAGCGCTTTTCTGTTATCTTTATGCAAAACATTTTAATGGTGATTTTATTTTCAGACTTGAAGATACAGATATTAAACGTAATGTTGTTGGTGGTGAAGAAAGTCAACTTAAAAATTTAGCATGATTAGGAATTATTCCTGATGAATCTCCGCTTAAACCAAATGAAAAATATGGAAAATATCGTCAAAGTGAAAAATTAGACCGTTATAGAGAAGTAGCGGATATTTTACTTAAACAAAATTTAGCTTATAAAGCTTATGATACAACAGAAGAACTTGAACAACAAAAAGCTGAAAGTGATGCTAAAGGAATTCCTTCATTTAGATATAACAGAAATTGATTAAAAATTTCAGAACAAGAAAAACAAAAAAGAGATACTGCTGGGGAGTATTCAATTAGACTATCTATGCCAGAAAATATAGAATATTCTTGAGAAGATATTGTTAGAGGTCCAATTAGTTTTAATTCAAGTGATTTATCTGACTGAGTTATTTTTAAATCTGATGGCTATCCAACATACAATTTTGCAGTAGTAGTTGATGATCATGATATGGAAATTACACATGTATTACGCGGAGAAGAACATATTGGTAACACACCAAAACAACTTGCAATTTATAAAATGTTAAATTGAGAAGCACCAAGTTTCGGACACATGACTATAATTACAAATATGGAAGGTCAAAAACTTTCTAAACGTGATTTAAGCTTAAAACAATTTATTGAAGATTATAAAAATGAGGGATACTGATCACATGCAGTATTCAACTTCTTAGCACTTTTAGGATGAACAAGTGCAGATGCATCTGAAAAAATGACTAAAGAAGAAATTATTGCTAAATTTGATCCAAACAGATTAAGCAAATCTCCTTCAAAATTTGACATTCAAAAAATGCAATGATTCTCAAAACAATATATCAAAGAAGCAGATAACTCTGTATTAAAATCGCTTATGAGTTCTGAAATCAATGAATTTAACCAAGAATGAATTGATTTATTCATTGATACATATAAACAAAATGCTTACTGCATAAATGGATTGAATGAAAGTTTGGAAATGTACAAGAACCCAATTTCAGATTTTGAATATCAATTCACTGAAGAAGAATTAAAAGTAATAAATACTTTCACTGAGTTAGTCAACAATTCTAATTTTAATGTTGACGAAATTCAAAAGGCAATTAATAAAACTCAAGAAATTTGCAATGTAAAAGGTAAAAAATTATTTATGCCTATAAGACTTGCATCAACTTTTTCTGAACATGGTCCTGAATTAGCTAAAGCTATTTATTTATTTGGTGAAGACAAAATTAAAGAAAGGTTATCAAAATGAAAATAAAATTTTTATCTGTTGCTAAACCAGTTAATTCTGATGAATTAATTACTGATTTTAACGCTTCAGTTGAGAAAGATGATGATTTCGGTTTTGAAGCTTACACATTTATTGAACCATCTCAAGGAATTTCAAACAGAATTGAGTTTAATGAAAACGAAATAAATATTTTTGCTGGTGCTACAACATTAAATTTAATCAAAAACCAATGAGTTTTAAATGTCTTTAATGTTAAAGCTTCACCAAATTCACCAGTTTCAAATTTTGATATATGAACATACTTAACTGATTTTGATATTATAAGAAATCAAAGCGAAGATATCATTGAATTTAAATATATTTTAAGTGGAAAAAAAGAAGATTTAGATTCTAAAATTGGTGACTATAAAATTACTTTAACAATAACAAAATAATATGATTGGTGTTGATATTGTAAAAATTTCACGTTTTATTGATAATTATGATAAGTTTGCTAAACGAATTTTAACTCAGCAAGAATTAGATGAATATCAAAAAATAGTTGAAATAAGAAATAAAATAAAATATGTAGCAGTTCACTGATCCATAAAAGAAGCTATATATAAAGCTGATAATAATTATTCAACTTTTAATAAAATTAATATCACAAAAGAAAATTCTGCATATATGCATGAAAATTTTTACATTAGCACAAGTGATGATGGTGATAATTTAGTTGCTTTTGTAATCAAGAAAGGATAATATGAATTTAATCACATTAAAGAAAATTGTTTTTGGTCCTGTATGATTGATGAGATTTCACAGAATAAATTCTTTAGCAAGAAAATACCGTAAAACTCCTGAATTAGCAAGTCAACAAGTAAGACTTGACAGAATGATTAAATACAGTAAAAAAATGCTAAAACTTTTAAGAATTGATGTTGAAATTACTGGAATGGAAAATCTACCAAGCACTGGTGGAGTTATCTTAACACCAAATCACAAATCAAATATCGACTCAGTTGTTTTAATGAAACTTTTTGAATTAAATAAAGAAAAAGGTGAAGAAGCACACAAAATGCCTACCTTTATCGCTAAAAAAGAATTGCTCAAAAAACGTTTAGTTAGAAATGGACTTAGTTTACTTGATACTTTTTCAATTGATAGAGAAAATTTCAGAGAGTCTTATAAAACTCTTCAAGATTTTGGTGAATATGTAAAAAGAATTTCAACTTATGGAGTTATTTTCCCTGAAGGTACCAGAGTTGCTAATCCTAATGAAATAGGAGAATTTAAGTCAGGTGCGTTTAAAATTGCCGCTATGAAATATTTACCAATTTTACCTGTTACTATTGTTAATAGTGAACAAGCATTTGATAAAAAAAGAAAAGGTAGATTAACAATTAAAATTAAAATTCACTCTTTAATTAAGGCTAACGCTGTTATAACACAAGATTCAGCTGCTGTAGGAAAAAGAGTTAGAGAAATCGTATTATCTGGGTTAAACAATGGATAATTTTGATATAAAATTAGATGATTTTGATGGACCACTTGACCTTTTATTATCTTTAGTACAAGATAAAAAAATAAGTGTTTTTGAAATCAATATGGCTGAATTAGCAACTCAGTATTTGCAAATAATCAACAACTTAAAAGATTCAGATATTAATATAGCATCTGAATATTTAGTTATGGCCGCTACTTTAATTCAACTCAAGTCAAAATTATTATTAAATAGTCCAGAGGAAAAAGAAGAAGTTGAAATCGAAAAAAGTAATCTTTTACAACAAATTTTAGAATATAAACAATTCAAAGAAGTAAGTAAAACACTTAAAGAAAAAGAAGAATTACGTGATGATATTTTTATTAAAGAAATGAGTAACTTAGATCAATTTATTTTAGAAAAAGATAATTCAAAGCTTGATGGTACTTCTAACCCAGTTAAATTGATTATGATACTTAGAAAAATGTTTGAACGAAGATTTGCTCAAAAACTTGCTTTAGCTAAATTAGATACTTTTAAGTTAACACCAAAAGATCAAGAAGGTTACATAAAAAACATTTTTGATAATTATGAGAATGTAACTTTTGATCAAATATTTAATTTACCATCATTAAATCATTTTGTAATTACACTTTTAGCACTTTTAGATATGGCTAGAAGACAAATTATCATTATAGAACAAGATGAACAATTTGCTGAATTAAGATTCAAAAGAGGACCTGAGTATGAAAGATAATATTTTAGAAGCTGCATTATATGTTCAAGGTGATGAAGGATTAACTCTTGAACAAATTAGAGAACTTTTCTCATTAAATAATATTATTGAAGCTAAAAAAGTAATTAATGATTTTATTAAAAAATACAATGAATCAAACAGAGGACTTAAAGTAGTTGAGTTTAATGAGATTTATAAATTAGCAACTCGCGAGAGTGTTAAAGAATATATTTCAAAAATTGTTAATGTGATTAGAAAACAAAAGCTTTCAAACGCTGCTATTGAAGTTGCTGGGATAATAGCTTATAAACAACCAATTACTAGAGGTCAAATCGCAAGCATTCGTGGAGTTTCATCTGACCAAGTTTTAAATACTCTATTAGCTAAAGGTGTTGTTGAAGAAGTGGGTATCTCACCTACAGTTGGTCATCCAGTTCTTTATGGTGTAACAAACAAGTTTTACGATTATTTTAGAATTAAATCTCTTTCTGAATTACCTAAACTAACTGAATTTAATTTTGTTGAGGGTACTGAAGAAAATGCTACTGAATATGACTTATTTGAAAGTCAAAGAGAAGAGTTTTAATGGAATATACAAAATTTAATACTACAAAAAACGATCAAGGAAGAACTGCATTTAAACTTTTAGTTAAATACTTCGATAATGTTCCTATAAGCAGAATTGAAAGAGTTTTTCGCCAAAAAGATATTAAAATTAATGGTATTAGAAACATCAATAAAAATCATGTTATTCAAGAAAATGACCTAGTTGAAGTTTATGGACTTTCAGACTTAAAAAATAATGAATCAAAAATTAATAAAAATATCAAAATTCTTTTTCATCCTATCTATGAGGATGAAAATATTTTATTAATTCATAAACCAGAAAAAATAGCTATTCACAGTGAAGAAAACTGTATCGATGAACAAGTTTTATCTTACTTAAAATTCAAAAAAGTTGACAGCTTTGTTCCTAGTCATGTTGGAAGATTAGATAAAGAAACTAGTGGAATTATGCTATATGCAAAAAACTATGAAACACTTCAATATTTGAATGAAAATATAAAAAACATTGAAAAAACATATATTTTCAAAAGTGATTTTAATAATGATCATTTGACTGTTGAAGGTTATATTTATCATGATAATATAAAACAAAAAATGAAAATAAGTAAGAATTTTGTAGAGAACTCTAAAAAATTTACTACTAAATTATTTATGATTAAAGATAGAAAATTCGCAAAAATAATCACTGGTAGAAAACATCAAATAAGAGCTACTTTATCTTATCTAGGATACCCAATTTACGGTGATCATAAATATGGTGGTAAAAAATTCAACCGTTTAATGTTACACGCTTACTCAATTAAATTCAGAAATATGACAGGTAAATTCGAATATCTAAATGAGCATGAATATCTTAAAGAACCTAATTGATAGTAATGAAAGGAAAAAATGAACAAAAATATTACAAAAGAAGAATTATATAAAATTGCTGAAAGTTTAATGCTTAAACCAACTGAAGATGTAGTTGAAGAAATCTTAAAAGATTGAGAAATATTACAAAAGCACATTCAGATGATGAATTTAATTAACACCGAAAACATCGAACCAATGACTCATATTAATGAAAATTATCAAATTGATTTTTTTAGAGAAGATATCGAAGATACTTCATGAGCAATCGAAAAAGAACATATTTTAGCAAATGCATCTGAATCTGACCAAGATTTTATTATTACTAAAAAGGTGGTTAAATAATGAGTATTAAAGTTTTAGGAAATTTTGAAAATGCTAGAAAAGAATTGATTAATGATAAAAACAATGCGGTTGCGTATGTTTATGATCAAATGAAAAATTTAAATCAAAACGGTTCTTTATCAAATGCAGTTTTCACAATAAAAAACGTTTTTGCTACAGATGACGCAATAACAAATGCTTCAAGTAAAATTTTAGAAAATTTTCAACCTCATTATAATGCTCAAGTTGTACAAAAACTATTAAATGCTGGTGCCGTTTCAGTTGCTAAAGTGCATTCTGATGAATTAGCTCTTGGTGGAACTGGAACATATTCTGGATTTGGATTAGTTAGAAATCCAATTGATCTTGAAAGATTAAGTGGTGGTTCATCATCAGGTTCTATTGCGACTTTAACAGAAAACATTTCATTTGCTCTTGCTAGTGACACTGGCGATAGTGTAAGGCTACCTGCTTCATACAATGGTAAAGTAGGTTTTAAACCATCTTATGGAGCAATTTCTCGTTATGGAATGTTTGCTTACTGTTCATCATTAGACACAGTTGCATTTTTTGCCCACAATGTTAATGATATTTTTGAAGTTTCTAAAGCAGCTTTTGGTGTTGATAACAAGGATATGACCAGTGTTGAAGTTAAAATCCACCAATTAAACATGATTAAACCTAAAAATGTAATTGCTTTAGATTTAGATGAATTTTTAGAAGATTATGTTTTAGATTCATATAATAAATTAATAGAAAAACTAATTAAAAATGGTGTAAATGTTAAAAAAATCAAACCAGATCTAACAATTTTAAGAAATATAAAACCTGTTTATGATATTGTAAGTTATTCAGAAGCGTCAGCTAATTTAGCAAATTTAAATGGAATTGCATTCGGAGAAAGAAAAACTGGTGAAAACTGACAAGAAATAATGACAAATACCAGAACAAGTGGTTTTGGAAAAATGGTTCAAAGAAGACTAACACTTGGAAGTTATTATTTATACAGCAAAAACCAAGACGAAATATTCAAGAAAGCTCAAAAAGTTAGAAGAGTTATTAAAGATTATTTAACAAATTTACACAAAAATTCAGATGTTTTAATTTACCCAGCAAGTGCTGCAGTGGCACCATTTATTGATTTTTCTAAAAATAAAAACTATGATTTGATGGAATATATTTTAACTGGTTCAAACTTAGTTGGAAACCCTTCGATTACACTACCTTTAGGCAAAAAAGATAATTTACCATTTAATATTGCACTTGACTCTGAAATTTATAGTGATGAAAAATTACTTTCAATTTCACTTTGATTTGAAGAAATTTTAGGAGGAAAATAATGAACTGAAATAATTATTTTGATGTAGTTATTGGTGTCGAAATCCACGTTGAATTAGACACTAAAACAAAAATGTTTTCTCCTGCAAAAAATGTCTTTGATGCAGAGCCTAACACAACAGTTAATCAAATTGATTTAGCTTACCCAGGAACTTTACCATTAATTAATAAGCAAGCTGTTAAATATGCAATTGCTTTAGCTAAAGCTCTTAAAATGGAAATTGATAGTGAAATGCATTTTGATAGAAAAAATTACTTTTATCCAGATTTACCAAAAGGATTTCAAATCACTCAATTTTATAGACCAATTGGGAAAAATGGTGTTATTGACGTAATTTTTAATAACGGAGAAATTAAGCAAGTATCAATCGAAAGAATTCACCTCGAAGAAGATACTGCAAGACAACATCATGATGAAAATGGAACTAAACTTGATTACAATCGCGCCGGGGTTCCACTTATTGAAATTGTTTCAAATCCTGTTATGAGCTCAGCTGAAGAAGCAGCTGCATATGTAGATGCTATAAGAAAAACCGCTTTAGCTCTTAAAATAAGTGATGCTAAACTTGAGCAAGGTTCATTAAGAGCTGATATTAACATTTCATTAAAACCTAAGGGTGTTAGTGAATTTGGTACTAAAGTTGAAATTAAAAACATGAACTCGCTTAACAATATTAAAAAAGCAATTGAATTTGAAATTGTTGATCAAGCTAAAAAATTGTTTAAAAATGAAAAAATTCTTCAACAAACTAAACGTTTTGATGATCAAAGCAATTCAACAATTACAATGAGAGTCAAAACAGGGCAAACTGATTATAAATACTTCCCTGAACCAAATATTCCTTTTATTAAAATATCTCAAAATTTAATTGATTCAGTAATTCTTCCCGAACTTCCAGTTGAAAGATTTAAACGTTATAAATCTTATGAAATTCAAGACATTTATATTCAAAGCTTAAATAATGACTTAAAACTTGCAGACTATTTCGACAGCATAAGTTATCCAGATAAAACAAAATTGGCTAAAATTTTCTTTGCTGAAGTAGTTTCATTAGCAAACTCTAAATCTGTAAATGCCTATGAACTTAATATCAAACCAGAAAACATTACTAAATCAATTGAATTATTAGACCAAGAAATTATTTCAGGTAAATCAATCAAAAAACTGATTCCACTTTTACAAAATTTTGATGGTGATATCAACGACTTACTAGAAGAGCACAAACTTAAACAAATTAGTGACTTGAATTTAATAAATCAAATTATTTCTGAATTAATAAATCAAAATGAAAACATTGTTCAAGAATATCCTAATCGTCCTGAGAGAGTCTTAAAAATGATTCTTGGTTTAGCTATGAAAAAAACTGATGGTCAAATTTCACCAACCTTAGCTGATGAAGTTACTAAGAAAATTCTTCAAGAAAAATTCAATCTATAAAAATTATTTAAAAAATAATTGTGATTTTACAAGAAACTTAAGTAGAGAAGTTAAAAAAGAAAAGTTCAATCATAACATAATTTGGCCACCAAAATGAAAAGTAAATATATATGAAATAATTTGTAAATTTATCATTAAAATTATTTTATTTATTACAATGTTTAGAACAATGCATAGAAATAAGCAAAAAAGAGAAAGTATTATTAATCGAGCTTATTTAAAATTTTCGTCAAAAGAGTTTCAATTTATCCCGCTTTCATCTTGTTTTTATTTCTTACTTTCATTTGTTCCTATTGTTATTATTGTTTACTTTATTCTTTCATTATTTTCCTGACATATTTCATTCAATAAATTCTTCTATCAAGACATTCTTTCAAATTTAATACCTGGAATTTTAAGTGTTATAGATTTTTTACCAAGCAATTTTGATAGTTATTGAAGTTACATTCCATTAGCAGTTCTTTCATTATCATGTTTATGATTAAGTAGTGCTGGTTATGGTAAAATGATTACTTCTTATAACTATATTTATGGACACAAATTTTTAGGAAATTTTTTAGGAAATAGATTCAAAGGTTTATTAATAGTTATTTTAATTTCTCTTTATATTTCAATTTGAGTTATCATACTTAAACTTCTAAATATTTTATTTATCGCTTTTAATGATGATCCAGAGTATAAAAAATGAGAAGCTTTTATTCTTTTTGAGATAACATCCTTAATATTTTTATACATTGGTTTTATTCTTCTTTATAAATTTGTACCCTCATTTAAGTTAAAAATTTCTCAAGTTTATTCAGGATCATTATTGGCCACAATACCAACTTGAATATTAGTTTTAATCTTTGGTTCACTTAACACAACTTTTAAATATGAAAAATATGGACCATTAGGAATATTTTTATATATTTCAGTTTTTATAAGTTTTTACAGTTATTTTACTTATTTAGGTATTTTGGTAAACGAATCTTTTTATAAAACCTTTATTTCTCAGAGAACATTACAGAAAAAAGCATGGTGAAAATTTTAAAAATAAAGTGCATTTTAAATAAATGCACCCTTGATTATACTTTCAAGTGCAAACATGTTTGTGTTTGTACTTTTTAGTTTAAATTAGTTTAAAATAAAAAAAGAGAAACTAACCAAAACTAAACAATGTTTCTCTTTTAACCCTTAAATTTGAAATGAGGTCATATGAATTATACACAATTAAAACCAGAAGAGAGATTAATTATTCAAATCAACTATGGTTTCAAAACATTAAAAGAAATTGCAGAAATGTTAAGAAGATCTGTAAGTACAATCTCTAGAGAAGTTAAACGAAATTCGAATATCTACGGTGAATATGATGCTGCATATGCTAATAAAAAAACAAAAATTCGAAAATGCTATTCAAGGAATCATAATGCTTTTGCAAACAAAGAATTTAATGATTTCTTTACTGAACACTATGAAAAAAATTATCATGGCGTTGAAGCTACTCTTAAACTTTATCAGGAAAAAACAGGTAAAAAAGGTTATTCTATTAGAACTCTTTACAAATGAATTAAATTAAATATTTGAGTCCTGAAAATGAAAAACCGTTTAAGAAAAGGGTATGTTAAGAATGGTAAAAGAAAGACTGATTATAAGATTAGATTAACGCATGGTAACAAGTTTGTTTTCCCTATACCTATGCGGCCTAAAAGTATAGAAACTAGAGAAAAATGGGGTCATTGAGAAATTGACTTAGTTATTGGAAGAAAGGGAAAAGGGTATCACAACTTACTAACTTTAACAGAGAGAAAAACACGTTTTACCATTATAAAAAAGGTCACTAGCAAATTTTGATTTGAGATAAACAAGGTGCTGAATGAAATAATTAAGGATTATCCATTTCCATTTTTATCAATAACTTCAGATAATGGATTTGAATTTCAAGCCTTAGGATTAGTAGCCTATAAAAATGACTTATTAATTTATAAAGCACAACCATATTGTTCATTTCAAAGAGGTTCAAATGAACATTTTAATGGACTAATTCGTAGAAAATTCAAAAAAGGATTTGATTTTACAGAATTAACTGATGAAGAAGTTCAAGAACTTCAAGATGAAATAAACAATATGCCAAGAAAAATTTTTGGTTTTAAATCTTCTAGAGAAATGGCTGAACAAGAGTTAAATATAGAAATGATTTTACTAGATCTTTTACCTAATCTTGAATAATAAAATGTGGTCTTTGACCACATATATCCCAATTTCAACCACAATACGTTTTACATAATATTTTGTTGATAAACTTTCCACTCAAACGCCGTGGAGAGGCTTTTGATTTTTTCTGTTATTAAACCACACTTCTAATATGGTTCTTTTTCTCTACGCTCAGTCGCCGCTCTGGCTTTTCTTTTTAAAAATTTATAGGGAAACGTCCTAACGGACTGATCCGCTCAAGCGCCGCGGGGCTTCTTTTCTCAAAAAATCTACCAATTTTACTGTAAAATATTGTTAAGAGAAGCGTTTGCACTTCAAGGTTTAAAAAAGGTTATAGGGAAACGTCCTAACGGACTGATCCGCTCAAGCGCCGCGGGGCTTCTTTTCTCAAAAAATCTACCAATTTTACTGTAAAATATTGTTAAGAGAAGCGTTTGCACTTCAAGGTTTAAAAAAGGTACGTGTCCTGATAAGTAAACGTATTTAAATCTTGAAAATACAGCAAGAATTAAGTTCATAATCATTCCAACAATCATGATTAATGAACCTACTGTACTAATTGCTGAAACATCTGTGAAAATACCAGCGAAAGCATCATTATTTGGAATGATTCCACTTAATTTATAAGTTTCTTGGAACACTGGTTGAAAGGCTTTAAGAGAACCTTGTAACACAGCAGCTCCACCACTTAAAATAAGGAAACCAACAATAACTTTAAATACTGATACTATTGTTTCTGATGCCTTTTTACGTAATACTAAACAACCAATTAAAGTAAAAATACCTACTAAAAAGGCTGGAGTACTAGCAAAAGACTTAATAAATGATAGTAAGAAGTCCATTTTTCTCCTCTTATGTTTTTCTAACTGGTTTTAAATTTTAACAAGCAGCCTAGACCATACTCTTATCAACCAGAAAATAAGTTTCGATTGTTAAAATAGGTTTACTTGAAAATTATAAACCAAGAACTTTTTTAAGTTTTTCTTCAAGTTCTTGTTTAGAAAGAATATTTAATAAAACAATTTTTTTCTCTTCAGGGAAGTTTAGTACTGGAGCAACATCAGCTCCAACAACTACATAATCAACCCCTACACCAGTAAATGAACTAATGTTTGTGTGTTCTACTTTATCATAAGGAACTTTTAATGCTCCTAAAACACTTTTAACGTTCATTTCTACTAAAAGACTTGATCCAAGTCCTGATCCACATACTGTTTGAATAACCATAATTTCTCCTTATTTAAATTTTTGAATTAAAGATTTAACTTCATCAATATTTTTTGCTTCGTAAAGTTGTTTTTTGAATTCTTCATTTGTAAAATAATGTGCAAACTCTTGAAGAATATCTAAGTGTGAGTGCGAGTCTACTGCACAAAGAGTGATAATAACTTTTGCATATTTATCTTCTTGATTGTTAAATTGAACAAAATCATTAAGAACCATAACTGAAGCACCATTTTTTAATGAATATGGTCCTGGTGCTGCATGTAATAAAGCTAAACCATGTTCTAAAACATAGTAAGCACCGAATTGTTCGGTTGATTTGAATATTGCATCTGCAAGTTCTTTAGTCGCATATTTATTTTTTACTAAAAGTTCAACACCATGATTAACACATTCTTTTCAGTCTTTGATATTGTTGAATTCAAGCATTTCCTCGTTAAATAATTTTGACATTTTTTCTCCTAACTATGACTTCGTCACGCTAATAACATTAATATTATAAATAAGATAACGAACATACCAAAGAATATTGCCACTATTATAAGTCCATACTTTTTCGAAGTTGTTGGTTTATACTCTTTAGGTTCAGGTAAACCTTTATAATACATAAAAAATCTATTTGGGTTTTTCTTTTGTTTGATTTGTTTTTCTTGATGTTTTACTACTAAATCGTAAATCTCTTGATCGCTTAAGGAATTAACCTTAGAAATTTCTTCATCGTAAACAGTTGTGAGTAAATTAATATAACGCTCTCTATCACTTTTGCTTAAATTCATTATTTACCTCATCTATTAAACAAAGTAACTAAATCTTTAACTGGTTCAACCACTGAGAAAAAGATTAAATTAATTTCACTAAAATAATTTCTTCTAAGTATTCTTGATGCAATTTTAAAATCATTTTCTGCTAAAACATATTTTAACTGTTCCATAACTGAGTCATTTATTAAACGTCTACTTTTGTAAAATAAACTAAAACTTAGTCCAGAAACAATTAACATCAATAAAAATAAACAAGCAGAAATGATTCAAAATTGTAAGAATAATAATGCAAAGATACTAATTCAGATAACTGGAAATAAAATTTTAATGATATATTGAGTAATATTCATTCAATTTTTGCTTAAAATGTATTTATAGCATTGCAAATAAGACATTGTTAGAGAATAAACTGAATAATCTCCAATAATACTTTCATCAAAATGGATTATGCTTCTTTTTTTATTTAGTTCATAAGTAAAGTAGTTTTGATTGAATTCAAATTGAATCATTAACTTCTTTTGATCTAATACTTTTTTTGCATATTTTGCAGAAGCATAAGGCAAATTTGAATTTAAATCTTTGCTATTTTGAATTAATGCATTATAGATTATAAAACGATAAACAATTGAGATTACTACAACTAATGCAAATATAAACGTTGCAATTAACAATTTTATTATCTTCTTGCCCTTATTTTATATAAGTTTTCTTTTTGCATTCTCTCAATAAATTTTAACTTATCATTAAAACTCAATTCGTCATAATTCTCATAATTGTTTTCGATTTCTTCTATAAAATCAATTGAGTTTGATACCATAAATGTAGTTTCATTTGTAACTTTCTTAATATCATTTTTAAGTAGGACTACAAATTCAAACTTAAATTTATCACTTGGTAAAAAATCATTTCTAAGTATCTTAATTATCTCGTTATATCAGTGCAATTGAACATCTTTAATTGCTTTTTTCTTATTATTATGGATTAGAGCTATTTCCTTACTATTTAAGATTAATTCGTCATTAATTGAGTTTTTTATCATGTTTGAAATTAGAAAAACTCTGTTTTTATAAATAATAATCGCGGGAATTAATGAGTGATTTAATTTTGCGTACTTATTTTTGATTAAAATGTTATATATTACTTCGAAATCTTTATTTTTTGACAAACCATCTATTAACTTATCAAATTCTTTGTCTATTGAACCTACATTTTTAGAATTTGTAATTAAATTGTTCTTATTTTTATCGAAAAATATTCTTCAAATAAGAACAACTATAAATACCAAAATTAAAACTAGTGCAAGAACTCAAAAAGTTATTTTAACCGCATTTACAGTAGTAAAATCTCAAACATTATAATCCATATTTCTCGTTTCATCAAGTCATGAATTCAACTTTGTCTTTTGCTGAATATGTATTAATTATAGATCCTCCAACAGCAACATCCACTTTAGCTTCATGGAATAAATCTGCATTGTTTTCTCTTAAACCACCATCACTGATGATGAACAATTTTGGATTTATTTGTTTAAGAACTTTAACTCTGTTTAACAACTCAGGATTTAATTTAACGCCAGTTCCGCCGATTTTATCAATTGTCATTAAAACTATAAAATCAACATTTTTAATTATGTCTACATAATTCATGATTTCGTCTTGTGATTCGATCATAACACCAAGTTGTCCTGAAAACATAGTTCTATAACTACTTAATTTTTCAACACTTGCTTGTCTAAGTGGGAACGAAACTCTTTGAATTTTAATTTCATTGAATTTTTTTAGCAATAATTCAACATCACTAGTCATACAGTGAGCATCAAATTGAACATTAGGATATTTTTTGATTAAATAATCAGCAGTTTCCATATTTAATCCAAAACTTGATGTGTAATGAAAATCCATAAAATCAAGGTGCATATACTCTAGTCCATTTTTGACTAAATCATCAATTTGTTGTTCACACTTAAGCAGATTAAGTGCACATACACTTTGTGAATATTTCAAGATTTACCTCCTTACAAAAAATATCATACCAATAATATTGGTGAAGAATTACTATCACTGCAAACATTATTTTAGATAATATCGAGAGATGATATTTGTGCATAGATGTCATATTAGATGACATATCAAGTCCCTTTACAAGATAGTTTTTAAATTATACTAAAGTATATATGCAAAGTACAAAACATTTTCATAGGTCATAGTCAATATGTAATCATTTACACATCACTAAGTACTGTAAAATAGATATTTATGTATATTTTATGAATTTAGAAGTTAAAAATATTTTAAATAATAAAAGTTATTTTTAGTTTATTTTCACATATTTTCATATAGTTGTATAACAGTATGAAAAAGTTTAAAATCTGCTTTGTAATTATTTATAAAAAATTAAAGGAATTTGCAATATTTTAATGTTAACTATTTTTTTGTTATTAAAATAAATTTTAAGGGTTTTATCTTTTTATTCCACTCGATATACAAATGGTTATATTGCAAAAAAATGGTAAATATGATAAAAAATTTCATTAAAAGTAATTAAAAGCACAAATTTATTGCAATAAAATGGTATATTGGCCAAAAAAATTCATTAAAATGTCAAAAAACGATGAATTAATGCAAAAAAATGGTAAATATGATAAAAAATTCCATTATAAATATCTTAAAATGCAAATATAATGCAAAAAAATGGTAAATTTACTAAAAAATTTCACTATAAATCTATATATCATCATAAATTTTGTTAAAATTATATTGAAAGGTTAATGATGAAAGAAATAGAAATAGAAATAAAAAGAGATTTGTACTTACAAAAATTAATTAGGAAAATGAACAATGGTACTATAAAAATAATAACCGGAATGAGAAGAGTAGGAAAGACTTATTTGCTTTTTACACTATTTTATAATTATCTAATTTCGATAGGTATAGAAGAATCAAATATATTAAGAATATCATTTGAAGATTATGATAACCGGCACTTATCCAAGGAAGAAAATCTTTATAAAGCAATAAGCGAAAAAATTGAAAAAGACAAAAAATTGTATGTTCTCCTTGATGAAATCCAAGTTGTAGAAAATTTTGAAAAAGTTTTAATAAGTTTTTTAAATAACAAAAATGTAGACATTTATGTAACAGGAAGCAATGCAAAATTTTTATCTAAGGATGTAATAACTGAATTTAGAGGACGTGGTGATCAAATTCAAGTTTATCCATTATCTTTTAAGGAATTCAAAAGTGTTTATAATGAGTTAGATGTTAACGAAGCTTGAAATGAATACATTACTTATGGTGGACTCCCTGGAGTTAATAATCAAGATATCAGAGATAAAGCAAAATATTTATCTGATATTCTTAATAACACATATATAAAAGATGTTATAGAAAGAAATTCGATAAGAAGTGATGAAATCTTTGATAATACTTTTTTAATATTAGCTTCATCAATTGGTAGTTTAACTAATCCTAATAATATAGTAAATACTTTTAATAGTAAACACATTAATGTTCATTACAATACTATTTCAAACTATATAATTTATTTAGAAAATTCATTCTTAATTAGTAGGGCAAGATTATTTGACATTAAGGGTAGAAAAATAATTAATTCTGAAAATAAGTTTTACTTTGGTGATGTTGGAATAAGAAATGTGGCACTTAATTTTAGACAGAATGATGAGTCACATATTTTAGAAAATATTATTTATAATGAGTTAATCATCAGGGGATATAATGTTGATGTTGGAAGAATTGATTATAGAAACTCTAGTAGTAATGGAGGAGAAAGCCACAAATATGCGGAAGTGGACTTTGTTTGCAATGACTTTTTAAATAAAGTTTATGTTCAAGTTGCATTAGAAATTTCAACTGTGGAAAAAATGATACAAGAAACCAACTCATTTAGAAGAATAAGGGATTCATTCAAAAAAATTATTATAACTAAACATTTAAGAACACATTATACTGAAGAGGGAATATTAATTCTTAATCTATTTGACTTTCTTCTTGATGATAAATATTTATTACTATAAATTTGTAGCTTAGACTACATTTTTATTAAATTTAAAAATAAAAAGGATGTTTATTAGACATCCCGATTATTATTTTGTTGTCATATTATTATTTCTGTCGTTTTTGAATTTAATGCAATATACTACGAAAGGATTTACATATTTTTGTGTAATTCCTTGGATGAATAAATAGAATACTGGAGCTAAACTTGAACCAAGTGTCATTGCTATTGTTCCGCCAATAAATGAATTTGAAACAGTTGCGCCAGTGTTTGCTGCATTAAATAAGTATGGAAGTTGTTGAGCTAATCCACGAGCTGGGTTAATAGCTGCTGAACCACCAAGGATTCCCATTCATACTGAAAGCGAAATGATGAACATAATCATTAAATCACGGTATTTATCATTAATGTTTGGTGAAAAAATTGGGAATAATAATATTGCAGTCATAACTAATTCAGTGAAGAAAATTCAAGTTGAACCAGCCATCACATCATCACTTTTCACATTATCAAAAGCTTTGCCTGCAGCAACATCAGCTAAAATTGGTGAGTTAGGTATCCCTGTTGTTGAAGTATTCATTCCAATAGCATAAATAATTCCTGCAGCGGCAAACATTCCTAAAACTTGCATAGCAAATTTCATTAATGCATATTTGCCTGTGTTAGTTCCATTTAAGTATCTTGTTAAAGTTACGGCTGGGTTTAAGTCACAACTTCATCTTAAGAAGAAGAATAAGCATAAACCAACAACAATAAATCCAGCAAAAAATCCTACGATTGTATTGTGGAGTAAAAATAAGTGCTCAATTGGTTTATTACCAACGTAAATACTTAAACCAGCAAGTCCCATACTGATAAAGATTGTTCCAATAAATTCTGATATAGCATGTTTAATTCAAGTTTGTTTATTAGCAGGTTCTTGAGTGTTTTGTCTTCTTTTTTTTGTAAATTTAAAGAAATCAAAGATTCCATATTTTGTTTTATTCATTTTTTAATTATCCGTTCTGAACTCTTCCGTTCTCTAATAATCTAAGAGCATTTGTAAAATCTTGTTTTTCAGCATTGTCAGCATTATCTAAGGTAATTCTTGCAATTTGAGTTAATGCAACGTTTGTTAAGAATGCTTGGTGTGAAGTAATTAAAACATTTTTCATTTTAATTAATTCAGCTCATTCGGGGTCCATTTGTTGTATTTCTTCAGCACGCGTAGACACGTCTTCATAGAATCTTCCTTCTTCACGTTCAAGAACGTCAGAAGCAAGTCCTGCAATTGTATTATTTTTAAGACCTTTAATAGCTGCTTTAATGTCAATTAATTCACCTCTAGATGTGTTAACAATAATAACACCTTTTTTCATAATTGAAACTGCATCCATGTCAATCATGTGTTTTGTTGATGGTAATAAAGGAGCATGAAGTGAAATAAAATCACTTTCTTTTAATAATTTTGTTAAAGTAACGTATTCAAATCCCATTTTTTTAGCTAAATCTGGATTATTTGTTTCACTGTAAATGTCGAATACTAATACTCTAGCACCCATTCCTCTGGCAATGTTAATAAAACATTGTCCAATTTTTCCAGCACCAATAACTCCAATTGTTGAACCATATACACACATTCCATCAAGACCATTTAATGAGAAGTTGTATTTTTTAACACGTCTTGAAGCAGTAACCAATTTTCTGTTTAATGTCATCAATGTTGCCATAGCAAATTCAGCAACTGATTCAGCAGAATAGTTAGGGATTCTAAATACTTGAATTCCTAATTCTTGAGCTTTAACTAAGTCAACTTTATTATATCCCATTGATCTTTGTAATCAAACTTTAACACCATAACTTGCTAAAATGTCTAAAACATATTTATCACCATATGTGTTAACAAAAGCACAAATAGCATCAAAACCTTTAGCTAATTTAGCAGTATTAATGTTTAAGTTTTCTTTGAAATAAACTATTTCATGTCTTCCATTGTTTTCTTGATTAAAGTATTTAATGTCATATTCTTTGGCATCAAAAAAAGCTATTTTCACAACTACCTTCTTTCTACATTAAATTTTATCTTAATTAATATTATTAATATATATAAGTAATCATTATAATGGAAACAATAACAAATAAAGTTCATATTTAGTTCATTTTGTTAAATCAACTCATATTTATATGAGGTAATATGAGAGAATTTTTATTATATTGAGCATGAATATGCAAAGGAAATAATTTGGAAATCTTCAAGAAAATTAAAAATGCTGAATTAGTAAATTTTAAATTACTTGAAGAAATCAAACAAAAATTAGAAAAAACAAACATAAAATACATTACTTTTTTAGATAGCGATTATCCGAATGACTTACTACAACTTAAATATCCACCTTATGTTTTGTTTTATAAAGGAAATATTAATCTACTTAAAGGAAGGGAATTATTAAATATTACAGGAGAAATTAATGGAAGTATAAGTAAGTTTACAATTAGTTATTTGAACGAAAAGATTTTTAAGAAATCTACTTTAGTTACAAATCAACAAACAGATTTAGATTATGAAATCATTAATTTATTTAAAAAACATAAATCTAACATTATTTATCTACTTGCTAGTGGAATTAAAAGTGAATCTAGAGAATATGGTACAAATGAACTTATTTTAAGTCAATTTCCGCCTGATTATCATGTAAAGCGCGAACATTACTCAATGCGTAATTTAATTTGTGCAGGTATTTCAAAGAGAATGATTTTGATTTCCACTAAAGAAGAAAGTAAATTAATCCACTTAGCATATGCTTTTGCAGATTATGGAAAAAATGTTTTTTGTTTTCCTGGAATTCAGTGAAACGATACTAATAGTGAATTAATAAAAAATGGAGCACAAATGATAACTAATATTTCCGATGTTGTATATTTTTAGTAAAAAAAACAGCAGGTTTGATTACCTGCTGTGATTTTAATAAATTAATCAAAAAGATTAATTTTGTTTTTCTGTATATACTGAAGCAAACTTTCTGTTTCTTCTAGTTTCATATTTAACATATCCATCGATTAATGCAAATAATGTATCATCACCACCACGTTGAACATTAACACCTGGGAAAATCTTTGTACCTCTTTGACGGTAAATGATTGAACCAGCTGTACAGAATTGTCCGTCACCTAATTTAGCACCAAGTCTTTTACTGTGTGAGTCACGACCATTACGTGTCGAACCACCGGCTTTCGTATGTGCCATTTCTTAATTATCCTTTAATTTCTGTAATTTTTACACGTGTATATGGTTGACGGTGTCCAAGTTTTCTTTTGTGTGTTGATTTTGCATTGTGACGATATACAACGATTTTTTTAGCTTTACCTTGTTTTTCAATAACACCAGTAACGCTAGCTCCTGTTAAATATGGTTGACCAATCTTAGAGTCAACTAATAATACTTTATCAAAAGTAACGTTGTCTCCTTCATTTCCTTCAATTTTCTCAATGAAAATTGTTTGATCAACTTCAACTAAAAGTTGTTTGCCCCCTGTTTCGATGATTGCTTTCATAGCAATACCTCCCTTAAGTGGCTCGCCTTTGAGGTGTTTAATAATTAAAACTTATATACCTTTTTAGAACGGTTACTAAAGTAACATGCTTATTATACAACATTAAATTTTTAATTAAAGATTTTATTAAAAAATAACTAAGTTATCATTTTGTACATTTTTATCTTTTGTATAATCTCACTTGTAAGTGGCTTCTTTAGTTTTCATTTCGCCAGCACTACTTAAACTAGATTTTATCAGACCAATAATTGGTGTTATTGCATAAATTAATTGTGGCAGCAAAGTTACCAGAACACTAGCAACAGCACCAGGTTCAATCTTATCATAATCATCTTTGCTAACTCTTTTTAGTTCATTTAATTTCATATTACCTCCATCTATAAATGTTGACTATTTAATAAATAAACAAAAAAAGTACAAAAAAGAGCCAAAATTAGCTCTCTACATATTGTGTATTAAAACTTCCTACAACTTTAGTAATTGGATATACTGTAATTCATGCAGTTGGATCAACATTTTTGACATCTTCAATAATGTTTCTGGTTTCGAATAATAAACAAACTGTTTCGATTTTGTGAACTTCAGCTCCTGAGTAGCCTGATTTAATTGTATTTATTTCATATCCATGTCAGTAATTAATCAACTTAAAGTAGGCAAGTACTTTTGTTGGATTTGAACATGAAATAGATAATTTAACTTTTTTGTATTTAGGGTAAAGTAGATTAACGATTAAATTATTTACAACTAAATAAGTAAAGGTTGATAATTCTCTCATTCCAAAGTAAACTCTGTGTGGATTCTCTTCAGTAACTGGATGAGGTTTACAAATTCCGAAGATCACTAAGAAGATAATTGCAGTTGTAATAGAAACAATGCTCATTACTAAAGCAACATTCTTTTTAAGTTTTGTTGAAAAGTAATATACGATAAAATCAGTTCCACCGGTTGAACCACCTGATTTTCATGATAAGGCTATTCCACTTGCTATAAATGCAGCACCAAGAACACCATAAAGTAATTTAATTCAAGTATCATGGTCAGGGTCTAATTCAGGTCCAAAATTAATTGAATTTACTAAAAAATCATGAATAACTTCCGAACTAAATATAAAGTCAGTACCAATTTGGAATATCATAAATAGAACTGTTAATACGGTAAAAGTTCGTTTGATTTTTAGACCAACTGTAAAAATAAGTGGTAGGTTTACACCTAGATAAATTAACGCATAATATGCTTTAGTCTCGGGGACTAAAATGTTAATAAGAATAGGAATTCCACTTAGACCAGAAGGGATGGTGTCTCCTCTAACTAAAAACATTTTTGCTCCAAAGTTAAAAATTAATGCAACAAAAAAAATAAGTAAAACTCTTAATCAGTATCTTTTAATTATTTCTGTAAATGTAAACGAACGTTCTTTACTATTTAATAGGTGACGTCCCATTTTGTATTTTAATAATTCTGCTTCTTGTAAAATTTCATCATTTTTAGTTTCAACAAAATTTTTACAATCTGGATTATGTTTTTGAAATTTTGGATTTTTGTTAAAAAAAGAAAGTCTTTTTGGTGATTTCTTTTGATTTTCGCAGCAAATTGTTCTATTTCTTTGTTCCCTTAGTTTCATGATTAAAATTATAAATAATTTAATTATTTATTTAATTAAATTAAATAAAAATTTATCATCAATAATTGATACATTTAGCTGCTCAGCTTTTTCTCTTTTAGAACCAGGATTTTCTCCACAAAGAAGATAATTTGTTTTAGCTGAAACTGATGAAGATACAGTTCCACCATTTTGTTCAATAATTTCTTTAAGTTCATTTCTTTTTAATTCAAAAGTACCTGTAATTACGAATGTTAAGTTTTCTAATTTCTTTGAAGTATTAGCAACTTCAATAGGTTTGAAAATTTCACTGAGTTTTTCGATGGTTAATCTATTTTGCTCATTAGCGATTCATTTTTTAAGTGATTCTACAGATTTAATTCCAAAGTCATTTTCATTTTCAAGTAAATCAATATCATAAGTTAAAAGTTCAGATATATTACTTATTCTTTTAGCAATAATTTTACTTGCTCTTTCACCAATATGTTTGATTCCTAAGGCAAAAATTAATTTTGACAATTTATTATTTTTACTTTTTTCAATACTTTCAAGAATATTATTGATTTTTTTGTCTTTGAAACTTTTAAGCTTTAACATCTCATCTTTAAATTGGCCTAAATTATAAATATCATAAACTTCTTTAATTCAACCAAAATCGTAAAAAATTCTTATATTAGCTTCTCCTAAATTGACAATATTTAAACTTGGTCTTGAGACAAAATGGATTAATTTTCTAACCTTCTTTTCATCACAATTTTCATTAATGCAAAATTGGTCAACATTTTCTTCAATATATTCCAATTTAGAATTACATGAAGGACAATTTAATAATTTAGGATAAACACCATATGAGTTCTTTTTAACTAAATCAATAACCTTAGGAATAATTTCTCCAGCTTTAATTAACTTAACTTCATCATTAACATTTAAATTTAACTCTTTAATGAATTCATAGTTGTGTAAAGTAGCAAATTGAACATTTGTCTGATTTAACTCTACTGATTCAACATTTGCAACATATGTTATTTTACCGGTTCGACCCACACTGGCACTAATTTCTTTGATTTTAGTTGTTGCTGATTCAGTTTCTAATTTAAATGCAATAGCATATCTAGGGAATTTTGCAGTGTATCCTAGTTCTTCTCAAATGTCTATGTTATTAAGTTTAATAACAAATCCATCACAGTCATAATCTAATTTATTTTTTATTTCAGCAAATTTTTCAATTTCTTCTTTGATTTCTTCTAATTCAGTAACTTTCTTAAAGTAATTCTGAGTCGGTAACCCAAGTTCTTTAATAAATTGAATTACGTCAGATTGAAAGTGAAGATTATGTTTAATCGGATCAACAATTTCATATAAAAAAGCACTTAAATTTCTTTGTTTAACTATGTTTGGATCTAATTGACGCAAAGTACCACTAGCTGCATTTCTAGGGTTAGCGAATTCTTGTTTATTTTCACTTCTAAGTCTATTATTTATTTCTATTAAAGTCTTCTTCGAAATGTAAACTTCCCCTCTGATTTCAATATCACTTAAATAATTGATTTTTTGAGGTATTGAATCAATTTGTATTATATTTTCAGTTACATCTTCACCTGTGATTCCATCACCACGTGTGACTGCTCTAATTAAATTACCATTTTTGTAATGTAATGAAATTGATAATCCATCAATTTTATAATCCAATGCATAACTAACTTCCATTTCATCAATTTTTTTAATGATATTTTCATGAAATTTTTTTATTTCTTCGAAATCGTAAGCTTTTGAGAGAGAAAGCATTGCTTTATTGTGTTCAAATTTAGTGAATTTATTTGCAGCATAACCACCAATTATTTGAGTTGGACTGTCAGTAGTAATAAGTTCTGGGAATTCATTTTCTAAACTTAACAATTCGTTATATAACTTGTCATACTCAGCATCGCTTACAATAGGGTTGTCCATATTGTAATAATGATGATTATATTTTTTGATTAATTCTATTAGTTCTTCTATTCTGTTTTTTGCTTGATTAATATTCATAAAATTATTATACATTGATTAAAATTTATAAACAAAAAATCAGCAAAATGCTGATTAGAATTTATTAGTAGGTAAATAAACATGTCCATCGATACTTGCGATATCAGAAATTGAGATGAACGCTTCTGAGTCAACATCTCTAATTGCTTTGATGATTCTTGGAACTTGTCTAAATAATGCTATAGAGGTTACAACATTTACCTCTTTACCTGAATATCCACCAATTCCCTTAAATACTGTAACACCAGTAACAATTTTTGTATCGTGAGCAAGTCTTTCACTAATATCCATATAATGTTTAGAGAAAATCTCTACTCTAACTAATTTGAATTTAGGGAAGAGTTTATTTAATACTAAAATATAAATGAAGTTTGTTAAAACTGTGGCTACAAAGTTTGGAGAAAGATATAATTCAAAAGTTCACGCTTTATTTAAAACCATTAATACTTGTTCATCTTGTACAATGCTCTTATCCACACTCTTAAGTAGCATAGATCCTGGAATATAAGAACCAATTGCAACACAAATTAATATGATTGCAATATTCATATATCCTGAAATACTTGCAAATGATTTTTGTTTTTCGTTCGCATATCATTCACCAATAACACCAGTAACACCAGCAGTTCCACCAATAATTTGGATAATCGCAAAGATTCATGAGAGTAAAAATCCATAAGTTAATGAGTATATCATTAAAGCTATAATATTTCCACCATCATTTCAAAGAAGAGGTATGATTGGACTAAGTGATTTTTGATATTCGTTTAAACTATTTTTAACAATTTTATTTGAAAAATCACCAATAAAATAAATATCATTAGCACCATCAATAAGACCAATTCCAAAAGATATAAATGAGGAAACAACTAAAAATATTACAGTCAAGTTCGTAAAAGTTTTTCCTATTTTTTTGTATCCAAAAATAAAAATCGGAATACTAAGAACGATATAAGCTATTCAATAAACAAGTTGATCTATCATATTTCTAACATTCGCAGCAACACTTTCGGGCATAGATACAGTAATTAAACGTGCAATAGATTGACCAAATGCAGCTAATCCGAAGTTATAAATACCAACATTTTTAACAAAGAATACACTTATAACACCAAAAATAATAGCGGTAATAATTGTAATACCCATCACTTGTCACATTGGTTTTTGACCATAAAATGATCTTAGTGGAAGACCAAAATTTGTCATTTTGGTTCTTTTATAGATCGTATTTTTTTTTGCAACATCGAAATTTAGATCTGTGTTAATTTCATTATTATCATTTGATTTATTAAATTTATTCAAATTAAACCTCCATAGTTAGTATTCATTATTATACTATTATTTTCAATATTAAAAAATTATGGTAAAAATATGAAAAAACCAGGGGTGGTGTTTCCCTGATTTTTCTATTATTTAATAAATGTGGTGTTCTTTATTAAATTAATTTGAAGGGTTTGTTGCAGGAGCGATAGGTTTTGTATTATCGATTTTTTCAACACTTGTGTGTTCTTTGTTGTATAAGAATCCTAAAACGCTTGAGTGTTTTGTTTTAACATTTTCACCTAATTTAACGTATTCATCTTTAGAATATTCACCTGTTGTTTTTGCACTAGAAACATGGTAAGTTACTAATACACGTCCAACATGTTTAGAATCTAATTCAACTGATTCAACAACAACTTTTAAGTCAGAAGCACTTACACTTCCACTATTACTGTAAAGAACTGCAGATTGTAATAATCCAGCTTTTTCTTCTTCTTTAGCAGCTTTGTATGTCTCAACGAATTTTTCAGCAGTCATTTCGCTTGCTTTTGGTGAAATGAATGAACCTTCAGCTTTAGCTAATGCAGATAAGAATTCTTTTCTGTAAGCTAATTCAGCTTCAGTAGGTAATTGAGTTAATAATGATCTGTTTTCTACTTCTGCTAATTGAGTAAATTCTTTAGTTTCTTCGTTGTATGATAATAATTGAACAGCGTAAGTTACAAGAATATCTCCATCAACATCAACTCTATTTTTAACAACAACATTAATGTATTGGTTAGCACTTAATAAGTCTTGTTCAAAGTGAACATTGTCTTTTGCGACAAATAATTCAGTAGCTTTAAGTTCAAGAGCTTCTTTTTCATATTTGTCTTTTCCTAAAACATTAATATCAAATGCTTTTCCACTGTTTGCGGTTGTTCAAGCACCATTTTTATCTGATGTACTTGCATTAGCACCTGGTAAGTAGAATTGTAATTTGCTATCAGCATTTCCTGATAAGATTTCGTCGTAAGTGATAATTTCTTTTTCACCTTTTTTGTTAACGATATCTTTAGTAATGATATTTCCTGTTTTTGCAATTTTTGAAGCAAGTGTTCAGTTGTAGATTTTTTCTTGTTCAGCTTTTTTCTTATCGTCGATTTCAACAGCTTTAGTTTTGAATCCACTTATTTTTGCATAAAGAACTGGTGAAACAATTTCTGGGAATTCGATTGATGAAACTCTAAATGCTACTTCAACAACACCTGAATTATCATTTGTAGATAATACTTGTGTGTCACTTGTAACTAATTCTAATCCACCGAATTTTAAGTAATCTGCTGAGTTAACTAATTTAAGACCGGTTACTTCAGAAGCTAATACACTTGATTTATCTTTAACTTCTTTATCCCCAGCAAACACTACCATTTTTCCATTATTTAATTCATATGATGAATTATTTGAATACAATTTGTCAACAAATTGTGCTTCATTTACTAATGAAAATACCTTATTGTACGATTTAATTTGTAATGATTTTAATGAATCATTTCAACTATTATTTGTTGTTGTTAAGTATTGTTCAGTTTCAACTCTTCTTAATCCACTTGCGCTTTCTTTTTCTTCAGGAGTAATTAAGTTTGTTGTTAATACTGAAGTTTTAATTAATGATGATTGAGCTCCTGTGTAGACTTCATCTAATTCTGAGTAAGCTTTTGTTTTGTCAGATGATACTAATCTATATGTTACATATACATCTGTAGACTTAACACCAAACTCAACAGCTTCAACAACTAACTTGATGTTTTGAACAGCTAAATCATTTGTTGAAACTTCTCCAGATTTCTTACTTACTAATGCGAATTTTTCTCAGTATGGATTTTTGTCAGATTTAATTCCAACAAGATCATCTGCTGTAGCTTGAACGTCAGATGATTTAAATTCAAATGAGAATTTGTTTTCTGTTGCATATTTATTTAATCTAGCAACTTCTTGTTCGTAAGCAGTTTTGTATGTTTCAGTTGTTGATAAACCTTTGATTAATAATTCTTTTTCAACTGTAACATTTTCAAATCCTTCTTTAGCAGAACTTAAATCAATTTTTACTTTAAGAACACCGTTTTTATCATCAGCTTCAATTGATTTAATATATGAAGAAATTTTTGCTTTTGATTTATTTAAACCGGTAACTTCAAATTCAGTTTCTAAATCAGCAATCTTTTGAGCTAATGTTTTTTCAGTAGAATCTTTGTCTTTATTTAATCTATCAATAAATGTTTCTTTTTCTTTTCCACTTTCATACATTTTAGCATTTAATAAAATTGATGGTAAGAAATTAGTTTTTTCAGCTACACGTGTTCATGTTGCTTCTTTTAAGTTTTTGGTTAATTCTTCAAGAGCTTTTTGTTCTTTAGCAATTTCTGTTAAGAAACCTTGAACAATAACTTCTTTACTTACAACAATTTTTGGATTTAATTTATCTGTAATCTTGTATGTAACAACAATTTTATCATTATTGTTTTGGTTTACTTTGTCTTCAAATTCTTTGAATTCAATACTTAAAGTAGCTTTACCTGTTAATTCAGAATTTAATTGTGATAATGTGAATAATTCGTTACGTTTTGCTTCTTCTAAATTATTTGAAGGTTGAATGTAATTTAACACATCTTTAGGAGTAACTTTTCCAATGTAGTAGTCTTTTGTTTTATCAGCATCAGCTTTAAGTTTGTAAGAAGCTGTAAATGCTGCAATAGCTTTTTCGTAACTATCTTTTTTATCTTGTTCTTCTTTTGATAATCCTTGAGCAGCATCAGCACTTGTTCTAGCGAATGTACCAAATGTGAATGCTTTATTATCTGATGAAACATTTGGTTGTAATGTTGATGTAAATTTGAAGTTAAATTTAATATTTCCATCAGTTTTTTCAGATAATGTAGTATCAATAACAACAGCAGCATTAGCTGATTTATCACTTAAATTGCTTCCATATGTAGCAATAGCTTTGAAATCAGTAGTATTTAATGCAACATCTTTGATGTTAATTTCACCTAATTTTCTTAATGCAGTAGCTGAATCAAAATCACCTGATTCTTCTAATTCTTTAATCTTGTCATCTCTATTAGCATTTTTATCTAAAAGAACTGAAACAATACCTTTATATGCAAATTGAGCTTTAAGTTCGTTAAGTCTTGCTTTTTCAGCAGCAGCTGTAGCTAAGAATCCTTCAACAGTAGCTTTAGTTAATTCAATTTTATCTACAGTTTTAATTCCATATTCTGATCCAATTGTTGTTGATAATTCAGCTGTAACATCAACTTTACCATCTCTACCATCAACTGTTGATGAGTTAGCGGCGTTAGATGCTAAAGTTGTAGGTTTGAAACTAAATTTACTTAAGTCAATGTTATATAAAATTGAGTCAGTATTAACAAGTTTGTTAATATCCAATCCATCAACAAATTTGTATGAAACTTTTGTTAAATTATCAAATTTGTCACCTGTTTTCTTAATTGCAGCATCAACTGATGTTGTTGCTTTACCTGAGTAGTCAACTTCAACAATTGGTTCTTTTTTGACATTTTGAGCATCGATTAAATTCTTAAGTTCTTTGAGAACTTCTTTTCTATATTCTTCAATAGAAACAAATCCATTAATTTCAAAGTTTTGTGTTAAGTCAAGTGTTTCTAATGTTCAATCTGAGAAGTATGGTGAAACTAAAGTATATTTAATTGAAATTGATTTTGTATCAGTTTCAGATTTTTTAGCACTTAATACTTTTAATTTAACAGCATAAATTTGATCTTCTGGGTTTTTAGCTGTATGTCTATCTCTAACTGATTGTTCAGTTTCTGATAATGCAGCATTAGCTAAATTGTTTTCGATAGCTTGTTTTGAGTTATCTGAAAATACTTTTTCTTTTGGTAAGAAAGCACCATCATCCATTGATTGGAAAACAATGTTATCAATGTGGTTAAGAGCTTCAATTATTGTAGATTTTGATTTTTCATTACTGAAGTATTTACCATCTCTGTCATAAATAACAATAGCATCACCACTTTGGATATTAGCACTAATGAAGTTTACAGCTGTTTTATATCAATTTGTTTTTAATTCTTCAAATTTAGCATCTGATAAGAATCCATCAACAATGTTTGTTCTTGAATCATCAGCATTAATTCTGTCCATTCCTGGAAGTTTAACTGAAACTTTACCAATTGCGTTAACTGTTCCATTTTCTTTAATTGTAACTTTTACATCTGTTGTTAATTCTTCTAATTTAACGTCAGAAGCTTGAATTGGGTATCCTTTGAAATATTCAACTTTTTGAATTTCATTAACGATTATTTCAGGTGTTAAATCGGTAGGTTTTCCATCTAATCCAGTTGTAACAAATCCGTTAATAGCTTCAAAATATTTATAGTATTCACTTGCTTGACTACCTTCAAAGATAGAAACTGGTGTAGAAGGAATTCTATTGATTTTATTAATTTCAAATTTTAGACCTTTATTGTTTGCATCATTCTTTACAGACGCTGCATTAAGAACTCTTCTTAAAGCTTGTTGTAAACTATCAACATGTTGTTGACCCATGAAACCTTTAATTTCAACATTAAAAGTTCTTGAAGGTACTGATTTAGTTTTGTCAACTCTAGGGTCTGTTGATTCAATTGTTACACTTAATTTTACTATACCTTCATTTTTACCGTCTGTTGATTCTGTTACAACAACATCTTTAACAGCAAATTTTCCACTTTCTGGTGTAACTACTTGAGCGTTTGCTTCTTTAGAATCTTTGAATGTTAAAGCAAGAATTGATTTAGCTAAATCAAAATCTTTAAGTGCTTTTTCATTATTGAATTCTTCAGCATATTGTGAAGCTAAATATCATTTTTTGTTTTTAAGATTTGCTAAATTTTTATTTACATAAACTGTTTCATCTTTGAATTGAGCTTCAGCTGAAGCAGCCATTTTATCTAAAACTTTTTGAATTTCAGCATTTGTATCAACAGTTTCGTCTTTTTTGCTTTCAAAGTTGTATCCACTTACTAATACTTCTTTAGAAACTGAAACACCATCTTTAGAAATTGCGTATGTAACTAATAATGTTTCTGGGTGTTGTACTGTAGTTCTAGCTGAAACTACTTCAAATGTTACACCTTCTGGTAAAACATCTGTGTTAACTTTAAGAACTGCTTGATAATTTGCTTTATCACCATTTAGTAATTTTTCAGCTTTTTTTGCTGTACCATTTGCTTCAGTTAATTTTGCGTGAACTAATTTAAGTTGTGATACTAATTCTTGAAGAGTGTTGCTTGTTTCTAAAGCTTCTTTAGAGAATTCTTTGAATCCAAGAACATCAACAGAAACTACTAAAGGTTCTGCACCTTCCACTTTTGATTTTAATGTTACTTCAACTGTAACTTTAGCTGCATTATTATCACCAGTTACTTTTGTAACTTCAGCTGTAGCATTAGCATTTTCATCAAATAATACAAGGAAGTTTTCAATTTGTGCATCACTAGCTAATGTTAATGATTTTTTGAATCCTTCAACAGTTGTAACTTTCAATGTTTTTGCTAATTCTTCTAATCTAGCTTTTTCAGATGCAACGATTTCAGCTTTTTTAGCTTCTAATTCTTCATTGTATTGAGTTTCATTTTTGAAACCTGGATGTAAAACTGTGATTTCAGCAAACACATCTGGTTGAACTAAACTTCTAAGTAATACTGTTATTTCAGCTGTATCATTTTTAGCTTTAACACCTTGAATAGATGCTTCAACAGCTTCGATTACTTCATTTGTTGTTTTATTTGTTGGTTTACCATTGAGTTCAAATAATTTTTTAAGTTCAACAGAAGATAATGATGGTAAGTATAAATCAGCCTTTTCTGTTTCACCTACATATACTGTTTCAATAGTAGCTTTTTGTAAAGTTTCTCTCAATTTATTCTTTTCTTTTAAGAACATTTCAGGAACAATTTCATTTCCATCAAATTCTTGTGTAAGAACAACTGGAGTTAATTCATTATTGTTTAAAGCTGTAATTTTAGCTTCAACATTAACTTTAAATGTTTCTTTGTTTACTTCAACTTTTGTAATTGTATAAACAAAAATTTCATTCTTATTACTTGTAGATTTTACTTCGAAGTCATTTGTTGTTAAAGATGATGCATGTTGTAAACTTAAACCATTTTTAACAACGATAGAACTTGAAGATTTTTCAAGTTCTAAATCTTCTTGTGTAGTTTTAGATTCGTTATTACAACTTACTGCAAGTGCACCAGCAGCAAGTGTTAAACCACCTAATGAAGAAGATAAAATAACTAATTTTTTATTATTTTTCATTTTTATCCTTTTCTTTTGTATTTGAGGCAAAATATAGCTGTACATTTGCAATCGATACTATTTTTACCACATTTGGCCTCGCTTATATTATACACATATTAAAATATTAAATAAAAAAAAAAAAAAATGAAAAATTTTACAGTTCGTAGTGTATTTAGATTATATATATAGAGTTTTAGTCAAAAATCGTTTTAAGCTCGATAAAATATGAAAATTTATTCCATAAATTATTAAATCAAAACTGATATAACAATACTGCAAATAGTTGAAAGTGTCTCAATTTATAATGTAGGTATTTTTCATTTAATTTGATATAATTTAAAAATAATTTATAAGTTATAAATTGAGGTGAAAAATGGAACAAAATAAACAACAATATGATGCTAATAGTTTGCAACAACTAGAAGGTCTTGAACACATTAGATTAAGACCTGGTATGTATATCGGTTCTACCAGCGAAACAGGTTTACATCACTTAGTATGAGAAATTTTAGATAACTCAGTAGATGAACATCTAGCTGGTTTTTGTGACAAAATTAACATACTTATTACTAAAGAAAATCACATTATTGTTACAGATAATGGTCGTGGAATACCTGCTGATATTAACCAACAAAGTGGTTTAAGTGGAATCGAATTAGTTCTTACTAAAACTAATGCTGGAGGTAAATTCAACAAAGATTCATACGCCTTCTCTGGTGGACTCCATGGTGTGGGTTCAAGTGCTGTTAATGCTTTAAGTAAATTGATGATTGCTACTGTAAAAAGAGATGGAAACGTATATCAAGCTAAGTTTGTTAATGGTGGACATATTGAAGAAAAAACACATATTATTGGTAATTGTCCATTAGATGAAACTGGTACTACAATTGAATTCTTTCCAGATTACACAATTATGGAAAGAAAGCCTTTCAATAAAGAAAAAATTGTTGATAGAGCTAAACAAATTGCTCACCTTAATAAAGGTTTATACATTTCTATTGAAGATCAAAGAGATAATTCATTTACTGAATTTAAGTTTGATAATGGGATTATCGACTATGTTGTAGAACTAAATGAAGGTTATCCATTATTACACGATCAAATCCTCTATGTTTCTGAAGAATATGTTTCAAATAAAAATGATGGTGAATTTGAAAGTGATGCAAGAATTAAAGTTGAAGTGGCTATGCAATACGTTAAGGAATATTCAAGTGTTCCTAAAGTATTCAGTTATGTAAATAATATTTTTACTAGTGAAGGTGGACATCATCAACAAGGATTCCTTTTCGCTTTAGAAAAGACTATTAATAATTACGCATTACGTAACAAATTAATAAAAAATGAAAATGAAAGATTCAATAAAGATGACTTAACACAGGGTCTTTCAGCTGTAATTTCAATTAGACACTCAAATCCTCAATTTGAAGGACAAACTAAAGCTAAACTTGGTTCTAAAGATGCTAGAATCGCTACAAATAAAGTGGTAAGTGAATATTTAGAAAGAGTTCTCAATGAGGATCCTGTAATTGCTCAAGCTATTATAAATATGGCTAAAGCAGCCAGAAAGAACAGATTAGACACTGCAGCCTTTGCTGAAAGTAATAAACGTAAAACTGCATTTGATAATGCTGGTTTACCAGGTAAATTAGCTGATTGTTCTTCAAAAAACGCTGAAATTAGCGAACTTTTCATTGTTGAGGGTAATTCTGCTGGTGGTTCGGCTAAAATGGGTCGTGACCGTAAAACTCAAGCTATTTTACCACTTAGAGGTAAAATTCTTAACGTTGAAAAAGCACGTGCTCATGAAATTTTTAAAAACGAAGAAATTCTTAACTTAATTCAAGCTATCGGAACTGGTGTTGGTGAAAATTACAACATAAATAAATTAAGATATCACAAAATTGTTATCATGACTGACGCCGACGTTGATGGCGCACACATTAGAACACTTCTTTTAACTTTCTTCTTCAATTACTTCCGTGAATTGATCGAATATGGATTTATTTATATTGCTCAACCTCCACTTTACAAAATTCAACAAAATAAAACTGTTGAATATGCTTATAATGATGAACAAAAAGATGCCATTTTAGCTAAATTAAATCCTAACCAAAAAATCAATATTCAACGTTACAAAGGTCTTGGAGAAATGGACCCTGAACAACTTTGAGATACAACAATGAACCCTGAAACAAGAAATATGTTACAAGTTCAAATTAATGATGTTATTGAAACTAAAAAATACTTCAACACTCTTATGGGTGAAGAAGTTGAACCTAGACGTGAATTTATTAAAGAAAATGCGCGTTTTGTGAAAAATCTTGATATCTAATGAATTTCTGATTAGTTAACTAATCAGATTTTTATTTAATTCATATAAAAAAGTTGATTAATCACAACTAAAATTCTTTTATTTTTTCAATATCCTTATATAATACATTTATATATTAAGATAGCTTATCTTATATTAAATATTTTTTTATTTTCAATAATCAAAATACATGGAGAAAAGATGAACCCAACAAGAATCATACCCTTAGGTGGAGTTCAGGAAATTGGTAAAGCCACCCTATTAATTGAACAAGATGATCACATCTTTTTAATTGATGCTGGAATTAAATTTGCTGATACTTTCACAACAGGAATTAAAGGAATTATTCCTAATTATTCATACTTAAATTTACCTAATAAAAAAGTCGAAGCTTTATTTATAACACATGGACATGAAGACCATATCGGTGGTGTTATTTATTTAGTTAAACAAACTAAACTCAAGAAAATTTTTGCACCTAAAATTGCTATTAGTTACTTAAAACTTAAATTTGAAGAACATAAAATAACACGCAAAATCGAATTCTTTGAAATTGACAAAAATGACACTTATAAATTCCCAAAAGGAGTTGTAGTAGATTTTTGAACTGCACAACACTCAATTCCTGATGCTTTCGGTGTAAGAATTACAACTCCACATGGAAAAATTATGTGTACAGGAGATTTTAGATTTGACTATACGCCTATTGGAAACTACACCGACTTTGCTCGTTTAGATGAAATTGGAAAACAAGGTTTGACTGCTTTACTTAGTGACTCAACTAATGCAATGCGCCCTTTTCACTCACCTAGCGAAAAAGATATTTTAGTTGATATCAAAAAGCATATGGAAAATGCAAAACGCAAAATCATTATTACAGCTTTTGCATCAAATTTAACTAGAGTTAAGGTTATTATTGAACTAGCCGCTCAGTTAGATAAAAAAATTGTTACTTTTGGTCGTTCTATGATTCAAGGAATTAAAATTGGACGTAAATTAGGTTATATCGATGTTCCGTCTGATATTTTTATTGATAAAAAACAACTTTCATCGATTGATGATTCTAAACTCGTTGTTTTAACTACTGGTTCACAAGGTGAGCAACTTGCAGCTCTTTCAAGGATGTCATATGGTAAACATCCATCAATAAAAATTTCCAAAGGTGATACAGTAATTTTCTCAAGTAGTCCAATCCCCGGAAACAGAATGGTGATTGAATTACTTATAAATAGACTTTATAAATTAGGTGCTACAATAAAAGAAAATGGTACCGATGGATATCTTCACACTTCTGGACACGCTTATCGTCATGAACATGATAAAATTTTTCAATTAACAAAACCTAAATATTTCATTCCATATCATGGTGAATATAGAATGTCAATAGTACATGGTCAAAGTGGTGTTGAAAATGGTGTGGATCCTAATAACATTATTATTCCTGAAGCTGGAAGAGTTTACGAAATGAAGGATGAAGTTATTACTCCTACAAACGAAATGATTGATTATGGACCAATTTATATTGATGGTACATCCATTTTAAATACTAATGCAGCATTAATTAAAGAACGTGCAAAATTAGGAACTTCAGGATTTGTTTCAACTATTTTAACAATCAATAAGAAAACAAATTCAATCATCGGAAAACCACAAATCATAAGCCGTGGAGCATTCTTTGTTAAAAATTCAACAAAACTAATTGAAGAAACTAAAAGAATTGTTCATGGTTCAATATTGCACTGTATAAGAAATAATTCAAATTGAACAATCCCTGAATTAAAACAACTTATCATTGATCGTCTCTCAACTTTATATCACAAAGAAAGAAGACGTGTTCCGTTAATTATTCCTATCTTTAACATAATCGACACAGATGAAGCAAAAGATAAGAATAACAAAAACAAAAAAGATAAGAAACTAAAAGTTACTTTTGAATCTGATCAAAAGACCAATACACAACAACAAAAACGTTCAGGGGTTGCCCAAGCCGAAAAAATTGTTGAAGAACTTAGAAAAGGCATCAATAAAAAAGTTAAAGAGACCGAAGAACATATGTATAACGAAATGTCAGAAGACGAGGAATTATAGTTATGACTTTAGTAGATAAAAGAATCAAAAAAGTTTTATATTCTCAAGTAGAAATTGAACAAAAAATTGTTGAACTTGCTGACTGAGTTAATGAAGAATTTAAGGATAGCAAAAATCTAATAATTGTTTGTCTATTAAAAGGTGCCATGCCTTTTATGGCTCAATTAATTAAAAGTGTTAGCGTTGATCACTCAATCGATTTTATGATCACTTCAAGCTATGCAGGTTCACATGCAAGTAGCGGAAGTGTTAAAATTATTATGGATTTAGCTAATGACATTGAAAATAAGGACGTTTTAGTTGTTGAAGACATCATTGATTCAGGTATAACCCTTGATAAAATTAAAGATATTTTACAAACTAGAAAGCCAAATAAATTAAAAATATTGACATTTCTTGACAAACCTTATAATCGTAAGGTTCAATTGAATGCTGATAAATTCGGTTTTCTTGTACCAAATGAATTTTTAGTTGGTTTTGGATTAGACTACAAGGAAAAGATGCGTAATCTTCCTTATATTGGAATTTTTGATGAAAAATTTTTAGAAAAATAAAAAGTTAAGTTTAATCACTTAACTTTTTTCATATTGACTTATTTAACAACGTGTTCTGTAATTGAATGATTTTCAACAACAAGGTATTTGTCACCTGGTTGTGGTTCATATGGTTCTAAAGCTTCGATAGCACTTGCATGGTTGTTTTTGATTTCATTGAATAAACGTAATGAGTCTACTGATGTGAACACACTTGATGTAGCTCCAAAAGCGTTAATCATTTTTTCATCGTTTACAATACCAATAATTGCTGTGTTTGGACGGAATTTAGCAACTTCTTTAAGTAATTGTCCTGTTCTTGAAAGAACAATAGCGTATTTGTAATCTCCACGACGTACTCTATTAGCAACTTCATAAGCAATTAATGAACGTGGGTTTTCTGGATCTGAGTTTTTACGTACTTCTTCAAGTTGAACATCATAGTAATTTTTTGAGTAGAATTCTTTTTCAGCTCTTCTGTTGATTGCTGACATAACTTTAACAGCTTCAAGTGGGAATTTACCGTTTGCAGATTCACCTGAAAGCATTGTTGAGTCTGCTCCTAATTCTGTAGCAAGGTAAACGTCTGTAACTTCAGCACGTGTTGGATGTGGATTGTTTTCCATTGAGTCTAACATTTGTGTAGCAACAATAACTGGTTTTCCAGCTTCTCTACATTTTCTGATCATAACTTTTTGGAAGTATGGAACATCATAGTAAGGAATTTCTAATCCTAAATCTCCACGAGCAACCATAATACCATCTGATTCAGCAATAATTTCGTCGATATTTGTAACTCCTAAGTGAGACTCGATTTTAGAAATAATTTGTACGTGTTCTCCACCATTAGCATTTAATAATTCACGTAATTCTCTAACGTTTTTAGCTGAGTTAACGAATGAAGCAGCAACATAGTTAATTCCACTTTTAATTCCAAAGATAACGTCATCAATATCTTTTTGAGCTAAGAATGGAAGTGTAAAGTCAACACCTGGAAGGTTAATACGTTTGTTTGTTTTTAATTTGTGTGAGTTTTCAGCTTTAGCTTTAACATAACCTTTACCAACTTCTGTAACTACTGTAGATAATTTACCATCATCTAATAAAACTTGGTTACCAACAATTAAGTCAGCTGACATATCGTAAGCAACTGTAATTTCAGTGTCTGTTCCTTCAAAGTTTTTGTATTTATCTTCTGTAGTTCAAATAAGTAATTCTGTACCTGCTTTAATTTGTTGAACACCATCTTTCATTTTTCCAACACGAATTTCTGGTCCTTTTGTGTCTAACATTAATGAAACAGGAATTCTTAAGTCTTTTGAAATTTGTTGTCCAAGAACAAATTTATTTAATTGTTCTGAGTGATCTCCATGACTGAAGTTAGCTCTAACTGTTGTAACTCCGTTTTCAATTAAAGAACGTAATGTATCGTAATTGTCACTAGATGGACCGATTGTAGCAACTAATTTACTTCTTTTGTTAATTAAGTTCATTTTCTCTCCTATATTTTTCAATTTCTAAGTATTATTGTTTTAAATCATTTATATTTTAACACATTAAAAATTTATTCACTATTTATAAGGTTTTTTTACTGAAATATTTTCTTATTTTTATTTGCTTAATTTTTTAGTATTTTTCAAGCAGAAAATAAAAGCCAGGAATTATTCCTGACTATTGTCATTTTCCTCGCTATTAGTATTATTTTCATCAGAGTTAGATTCTGTTTTAAAAGATTCTAATGAAAATCCTTTTTTATCATTTGTATTTGAAGGAGTGATAAATTTTGAAGTAAAGTCAAATTCAATCAAACTATTTTCTTTATTAAATAAAGTTCTATGTGGAATTAGTTTATATTGAATTTCTAAACAATTTGTTTCAACATTTCTCACAGGAGGATAAAATTGAATATCAAATTTTTCAAGTAATTTCTCTAATTTTGCTTGATTTTCCTTATGTTTTTCATCGCTAGTACCTGGAGTTTTTACTACATCAATTTTTAAATTATTATAGTTCATTGTTTGTTCATCATATCCTTTAGAAATCTCATCAATAGTTAGACCATAAATATGTGAACCATCTTTTTGAGTGACAGTTAACAAATCATAGATTTCATTAGCATAAAGAAAGTCTAAGTAAAACATTTCAACTTGTATATTATTCGCAACATTAACTTTTTCATTGATTTTTGACAATTCTTCTTCATTAGCTTCGTACACCTTTGAATAAACTGGTATATTTAATGAAACTAAATCAGGATCATTTTCATTAACGTTTAATTGTAATCTAACACTTGAATAATCAACGTTTGTAGAATTTGTGTATTTAACAGCATCTAAAAGTAGGCTATTTAATGTTTGAGCTTTTTCACTTTTATAACTATCAGAAATTGTTTGTTTGAATTTTTCAACTGTTTCATAACTTTTGATGTAGTCTTTGATTTTTATTTTACTTATTGAACCTGAATGTGGGTAAAATTTATAATAATTAGAATTTTCTTCTTTTTCAAGTTTTTTAAATCCACTTACTTTATATAAATGTTCAAATCTTCTGATTTTACTTGATTCAAGTTTCTTATCATTGTAAAGCTTTTGATCTTCCTTATCAACAAGAATAATTTTTAGGAATAATTCACCAGTAAAGTCATTAGCATAGCTATAAAAAGTCACATTATAATCTAAATATAATTCATTAATATTTCTAAGTTTTTTAGTTATCAGTGAAAAATTTTTGTCAGTAAAGTCATTAGTATCTTTTAACTTAAATTGATTTTCTCAATAATTTTTGTATTTTAGCTCATAAAATGCTGAAACATCATTCTTAAATAACCTTGGATATGAATCTGAAAAATCACTAGCATATTTTGTTTTTAATATCTCATCTTTAACATTAAGTTCTAATTCAGCTAAATTAAAAGATAATCCAGTTCTTTTAATTGGAACAATATTTTGATTTTCTGTGTTATTTTTATTATTTACAGCTTTAGCTGATAATAAAGCAACTGAAGTTCCAACTGAAACTACTAAAGAAGCACCAAGAATGATATTTTTTAGTTTTGTTTTCATATTATTCTCCTTTAAAAATATATTCTATTTTGTCTTTTAATTTATCTATATTAGTTTTTTTGAGCGTTGAAACAAGTACGTAATCAAACTCAAATCATTCACTTTCAATTTCTTTTATTAGTCTTAAAAGTTTAGATTTTTCGCTTTGGTTTAACTTGTCTAGTTTAGTAAAAACAAATGTAATTGGTTTTTGTAAAGCCTTAATATAACTAATTACTTGTGAATCAAGTTCGGTTATGCCTCTGCGAGAATCTAATAGCAAGAAAATATGTCTTAAATTTGTTGAATTTTCAAGATATTCTTGAATCATTAAATTCATTTTATCATTTTCTCTAGTACTCATTTTTGCATAACCATAACCAGGTAAATCCACGATAACCTTGTTTTCATCAGCAAAATAGTTTAATAACTGAGTTCTACCTGGAGTTTTACTAACTCTAGCTAAATTAGAAATATTTGTAATACTATTAATTAAACTGCTTTTCCCAACATTTGAACGCCCTCAAAAGCATATTTCAACACCAGAATGCACTAATCAATTTGATTTATTTGAACTGCTTTTAATAAATTTAAACATTTTTAAGTTTCTCCTTATGTCTTTCAAGTGTTGAACTGTAATTTATATCTTCATAATTAGGCATAATTAAAATTGTTTCAAGTTCGTTGTTTAATGTTTTATTCCCGGCAGCAAGTTCTAGTTCATAATTAAAATCAGTATTATTTCTTGCGCTTCTGATAATGAAATTTACTTTTAACTCTCTAGCTATATCTGCAATAAATCCACTTTTATTAATTAAAACTTCAACATTATCTAAATCTTTAACTTTTTCTTTTACGTCATTAAATCTTTTATCTATGTTTGATTGATTATCTTTATCAGGATTTATTGAAACTATTATAAAAATAGCATCAAAAATTTTTAATGCTTTTTTTAATATTTCCATGTGTCCTTTGTGTCAAGGATCAAAGGAACCTGGATAAATAGCGTACTTTTTATTCATATAATTTAACTGCATCACGAGCAATAACTAATTCTTCATTAGTTCTAATTACATAAACAGGAATTTCAGAATCCGGAGTTGAAATTAACTCAAATTCAGAAATATTTCCGTTGTTTTTAGCTGAATCTAACTTAATGTGTCTAAAATTAATTTTATCAATAACTTCTTGTCTGAATTTCGGACTATTTTCACCAACTCCTGCTGTAAAAACTAACGCATCAACATTAGGTCCAATCTTATTAAAGTAAATTGATGTGTAATCAACAATTTTTTGTACATAAAGTTCAAGAGCAAAAATAGCATTTTCATTACCGTTTTCAGCAGCACTTCTAACATCACGCATATCACTTGATACACCAGAAACACCAAGAAGTCCAGATTGTTTATTTAACATGTTTGTAAATTCACTAATATTTACATTCATTTCTTTCATTAAAAATTCATGAATTGATGGATCAATATCACCACTTCTAGTACCCATCATAATTCCAGCAAGAGGTGTAAGTCCCATTGATGTATCGAAAGATTTTGAGTCTTTTACAGCACATAATGATGCTCCATTACCAATATGTAAGTTGACGAAGTTAACTGATTTTTTACCAAGAATCTCTTGAAGTTTGTCAGTTATATATCTGTGCGAAATACCATGTGCACCATATTTTTTAATTCCATATTTTTCACTAATTTCTCTTGGAATAGGATAAGTTGAATTTACTTTATTAATTGTTGTATGGAAAGCGGTATCAAAATTTGCGCTTGCTTTAGCATGTGGAATTACTTCATTAAAAGCTCTAATAGCTTGAATAGCTCCTGGGTTGTGTAATGGTGCATAAATTGAAACTTCATCAATTAATTGAATTTCTTTTTCAGTTAATTTTGAAGCTTTATCAAAGTATGGTCCACCTTGGACAATTCTATATCCAATGTATTCTATTTCTTTAACATCGTTAATAATCTTTAACTCATTTAACATTTCCAAAATGTGTTGAGCTGCAACATGGTGGTTTGGTAAAGCTAATTCTTTTTCATGTTTTCCATTGAATTTAATTGTTATATTACCCATTGGAAGAATAATTCTTTCAGCAATACCTGTAGCAACAACTTCAAAATTCTCTTTGTTAAAAAGAGTTAATTTAATTGAGCTACTTCCTGCATTAATTACCAAAATTTTAGACATTGATTAAACTCCTTCTGATTGTAAAACTGTAATTAAAACAGTATTTAAAACATCTTCAACTGTACTTCCTCTCGAAAGGTCATTTACTGGTTTGTTTGTACCGACTACTACTGGTCCAATTGCACCATAGCCTCCAAGACGTTGAACTAATTTATATCCAATATTTCCAGCACCTAAATCTGGGAAAACTAAAACATTGGCTCTTTCGCTATAAGATTCTCTAGAATATTTTGCTTTTCTAATTTCAGAAACTAAAGCTGCATCGAGTTGTATTTCACCAATAGCTTTAACGCCTTTATAATTTTCGTTAAATAAATCAGTTGCATTTCTTACCATGACTGTTTCATCAGTTTTGGCAGAACCATCTGTTGAAAAGCTTAAAAACGCAACTCTAGGATCAAATCCCATTTGTTTAGCAAAATCAGCTGCATTAAGTCCAATTTCACTAAGTTGTTCTTGATTAGGTTTTGGGTTTACTGAAATGTCACTAAAGATTAATGTATCCTCATCTTTATGCATAATCATAACTGAACTAATTGTCTTGATTCCAGGTTTTGGTCCAATAGTTTTAAATGCTGCTCTTAAAATGTCTGCTGTTGAATAATTCAATCCACCAACAACTCCATCAATTTTTCCTTGAGCTAAAAGCATCATTGCATAAAATGGACGCGAACTAAGTGCTTTGATTGCTTGTTCTTCAGTTTCTTTACCTTTTCTTAAAACTACATAATCTTTAACCATTTGTTCAATTACATTTTTATCACTGTTCATGTTTAAAAAATGTAAATTATCAACTGGTTCATGATCTTTCTCAACTAATAAAGTCACTTCAATATTTTTGTATTTTTTAGAAAGTGATTTAGCCGCTTCAATGCTTCTATTATCATCACCATCAATCAATACAATTTTTTTAGTTGTATTGATTTCTTTTATTTTTTTGTCTAATAAATCAATAAATTTCATATCACTCCTATTGTTATTCTTTTATATTCTACTATTTTTTATTTATTTTAAAAAAGAATGGTATTTTTGAAACTTTTTTTGCAATATAAAATTGATGTTTTATAATGAATACAAACAAAAAAAGAGTCCTAAGACTCTTAATTGATGTTTTCATTATTTTGGTTGATTGCATTAAATTGGGTTTTAAACTGAGCTTCATCAATTTGTTTATTGATTCTAGAAACAAGCATAAATCCTCCAACTAAATCAACAATGCCAATAAAGAAACCAACTAAAAGCAAGATAAATGAAGTATTGTCAATCTTGTAAGACTTCACACAAACAATAATGTGAATGATGAATGCTGCAATAGCAATGAAAAATAAAGCAAAACCAAAAGTAAGTAATAAAATTGCTGCAGAAAATAGTCCATAAGCATTTGGATCTGAAGGTTTATCGGCAACGGCATTAGAAAGTGTTAAAAGGAATGAAGGACCTAAAAGCACAAAGAATATAATACTTGCAAAAATTAAAATAAATTTTAACACTAGCAATGTTATGGCTAGACTTTTTGCTTTTTTAAGTTCTTGGATAGATTTATTTAAGTAAAAATTGTTCATAATATTCTCCAATAATTATTTTTATAAAATTATACTATATTAAATTTTATACTACATACTACAATTTATTTAACAAGTCGCTGATTGCTTTAGCAGCAATTGAACCATCGCTAGCTGCAGTTACAATTTGACGTATTTTTTTGTCAATTATATCCCCAGCAGCAAAAATACCTGGAATTTTTGTTTGCATGTGTTCATCAGTTTTAATAAATCCATTTTCTTCAACAATACCTAAATCTTTAATAAATTCATTGCTTGCTACCATGCCGATGTATGGAAATAATGATGAAACTTTAATTTCTTTTTCAACTCCATTGTCAACAATGATTGCACTTTCAAGCGAATTTTGTCCATTAATTTCCTTAATAGTAGAATTATATAAAATCTTTACATTAGATTTTAATTCTAAGTCTGCAATTAGATGTTTTTCAGCTGTAAGATGATCGATATTTGTTATTAAAGTAACCTCTGAAGCAATGTTAGATAAATAAGCAGCTTCTTCTACAGCACTATTACCACCACCAAGGATTAATGAAGGATTTTTTCCAAATAACGGACCATCACAAATTGCACAATAACTAACACCGCGGTTTTCAAATTTCTCTATATTCTTGATAAAAGTTGGAACTTTATTTTTCATACCACTTGCAATTAAAACAGTTTTTGATTTGATTATTTCTCCGCTAGCTAAAACTACTTCTTTATCCAAATCTGAAATATTGTTTATTTTAACAACTTCACCGTATTTGTATAATGCTCCATATTTTTTAGCATGTTCAAAAAATTTAGTTCCTAATTCTCAACCTTCAATTAATTCAGTACCAATTCAATTTTCAACTTTTGAAGTTAGTGAAACCTTTCCACCAGGCGCACTTTTTTCAATAAAAATAACACTTAAATTTGCTCTTGAAGCATAGAGAGCTGCATTAAGTCCTGCGGGGCCAGCTCCAATAATAGCTAAATCATAAATATTTTTGTCCATAAAACCTCTCAATAAAATTATTTTTGTTAATTATACTATAAAAATATTAAAAAGTTGTTTTTTGATTGAATATTTATTAAAAAATTAACTTTTTAATAGTTTGAAATTATGATTAAAATTCATATTAAAAAAATAAGTGTTTATTTCACAATTTATGAAACGAAGCACTTATTTTTTATTTTTTATTGAAGTCAACAACTTTTGTAAACATTGAATAATCGTCTTTTTCAATGTGGTGTGAAATCATAATTATTGTTTTATCTAACTTAAATAGCTTATTCATAATCTCATCACGATTTTTCTTATCCAAGTTGCTTAAACTTTCATCTAATATCATAATTTCTTTGTCAACATAAAAACTATTTAAAAGATTAATTCTTTGCTGCTCACCAGTTGAATAATTTTTATTTTCTTCAATTTGATCATTAATAAAGTTTACATTAAATAATTCTTGTAATTCTTTACTTCTGCTTTGATTTTCACTTAGATTAACATTTAAAGTATTTTTACTTTCGACACTGCAATAGTTGAATAAGCTACTTAAGGAATCGTTTTTCTCAACCTTAGTATCATTAACTAAAATGTCGCCTTCAAAATTATCATATAAGTTTAACATAAGTTTTGCTAAAGTACTTTTTCCACATCCGCTTTTTCCGAGTAACAATACTTTATCGCCCTTATTTATAGTTAAATTAAAGTTTTCAAAAACTTTTTTATCATCAAAACTTAAATTAATGTTTTTTAATTCTATTTTTTCAAATTTCTTAAAACTTAAATTATTTGGAACCTTAAATGTTGATAGAAATTTTTTAACTTTGTTTCACAAAGAAATTAATTGGAAGTATCCACCAAAAACTTGAACTGTGAAACTTAATCTCATAGCAAGTGTAGCAAAGTGAACAATAGAAAGGATTAATAGTTCAATACCAATTTTTCCACTTCTGTATAAAAAGAATGCACCAATAAATACGCTTACTTCAATGACTAAATCTAATAAGTTCGCAATATAACTAACTACTGTTTTATTATTTAAATTTTTATTATAACTATTATAAACTGGGGTAATTTTAGTAATAAATTTGTTAACAAAATATTCTTTTTTATTGCTAAAAATAATTAAATTATATACGCTTAAAAAGCGATTAACTTTACTAATAATTGTATTTTTAATTTCAGAATCTTTTTTGGTAAAAGGAGAGTAAAAACTGTAAATAAATAGGTCTTTTACAATTTTAACAACTGTAACACCTAAGAAAATCAATAACAATTCTCAACTTAAAAAACTATAAAGAATAAGGATTCCTGCAACTTCTAAAAATCCACTTAAAAAAGCTGCTGGCAAAATTAACATTTGGGCTATGGTATGACAGTCATTTTCGAGAGTATTTAATATTTGTTCCTTATCAGCATTTTTAATATATCTTGGGTGTGCTTTAGCGATTTGAGCATAAATATCTCTTCTTAAGTGGTAATGACCTCTAAAGATAATCAATAAATAGCACTTTTGTTGAACTATCAAAAATAATAGTGAAATGATGCTGAATCCAGCAAAAACTGCAATTTTAATAATTAGTGAATTAATATCACTTGCAGAATTTCCTGTAATATCTTTAAGTAAAGTTGTGGTTAACCATAGAATAATAACATTAATGATAGAAAAAATTGGAACAATCAATATAGTAAACAAACTTAATTTTCAATTAAGAAATAAATATTTTTTAAGCTTCATTGATTTCTCCATTCTTTATATTAATTAATTGGTCAAATTTATTAATGTGTTCACTATTTAATGTATGCGAAATTATAATTATAGTTTTATCAAGGTTTAATATATAAGGTAAAATTACATCAAAATTCTCTTTATCAATGTTTGAAAAACTTTCGTCAAATAGTAATATTTCTTTGTCGCTCATTAATGCTTGAATAAGAGCTAAACGTTGATTTTGGCCAGTTGAAAACTCTGGGTCTTTATCAACAATTTCATCATCAAGTTTAACTTCCATGTTAAATAATTTAAGCAACTCTTGTACTTTAGTATTTTGAGAATTATTTAATGTTAAGTTCTCATTTAAATTTGACTCAAAGAAATTCATACTTGTAGTAGCTAAAAATGAATTACCTTGAAGACTTTCAAGATTATTAACTACATTATTATTTAATATAATTAACCCAGAACTTATGTCTTCATAGTGACCTGTTAATAATTTTAACAATGTCGATTTACCTGAACCACTTGCACCTGTGATTAAAACTTTATCATTTCTTTTAATTCTTAAATTAATATTTTTTAATATTTCTTTATTTTCTAGAGTTAAACTAACATCTTTAAGTTCAAGCGATTCAAAATTAACAACTTCTTTTTCGTGATTAATCTCAGCATTAAGAATACTTTTTTCAGTTAAATTTACTTTTTCAATAACGTCATTAAATACATTTTTGGCAACTTTAATTACTGTTAGTGCATTAACAATTGAAGTTGAATAAGAGTTAAGCTCAAAAAATTTTGTCATTAAAACTGATAGTGATGCTATAGTAATTAAAGCAGGATTAACTACCCAAACAACCATACTCAAACTTAAAATGATAAATGTATATAGTAAAGCAAACGATTGTAAAACAAATATATAAATTGAATAAATGTTTGAAAGGTTATTGATCTTTTTATAGATTTTATTTTCTAATGAGTTTGCATATGAATTTGCCAATTCGTTTGAACGACTATTTATAGAACTAGTAAAAAGATATTCAATATATTTTTGACTTTCCGCCATTGGAATTGTATATAAAGTTTTTTGTAAGTCAGAAACTTTGTTTAGCTTGTGTCTTAGTAAGTAAATAATAATTAAATAAATTATAAATGCTGGTAAAGTATAACTTATAGTTATTGGTGAAATCACACTCGCCGCAACTATAATAGCCAAGAATGATAAAACTGATTTAAGTAGTGTGAATACTTGTAGAACATATTCATTAACATATTTAAATGGTGCTTGAGTTAGTATGTAAAATCAGTCATTTCTTTCATACTTTATACTTTCAGATAATTTTAAATTAGCATAACTAGTATAAATTTTCTTGCTTATAAATAAGTTTATTCTGGTAGCTAGTTTATTTTGAAAAATACTATAAATAAATGAAATGATTATTGATAGTACTAATAATCCTAAATAAATTAATAAATATTTTGTGCTCTCATCAGTTAATGATAAAGTTAAATAATTTATTAAAATACCATAAAAATATGAAATAACAAATTCAATTGCAAAAAGGATTAATAATAAGGTAAAAATTAATGTTGAAATACCTTTGAGTTTAAATAAATATTTCATTTCTTATCCCTTTCTTTTTAATTTTTTTACATAAGTTATGAAATATTGACAGTTCAAATTCTGAAATAACGTCTTTATCAACACCATCATTAAAATTATTGATTGCAAAAATACTCATTAGTTCTAATTGTTCACTTAATTTTAATAACAATTTCTTATCATTGAATAAATTGAAAACCATAAATTGAACAAGCATAATTCCTGTAAGACCATTATAAATTGAAAATTTATTTGCAAAACTATCTGTTAATGAATTAGACAACTCAAGGATTTTACTTTTAACATTTTCATCTTTTTGAATATATTTAAAATACAATATTAAGCAAAATAAATAACCAGCAGTTCCATCTATAAAATAAGGTGAAAGATAAGAATTATTATTGTTATAATAAATTTTATTTTCAACTTTTACCATTTTTTCTTCATACTTGAGTAAAAGTTCATTTATTTTTTGTTTATCATTTTTTCAGTTAAGTTTTAACATTGCATTGAAGAATTCTAAAAATACAAAATCTTTAGTTCTTATATTGATTCCGCCCATTTTAACAATTTTTTTAAAATTATATCTTGAATGATTTGCAAATTGATTTAGTTTAAATAACTTATCTTTATTTTTATAAAAACTTATTAATCAAAAATATAGCTCATCCAAATTAAAATCAGTTCTTAATTTCGAATTAGGATTAAATGAAATTAATTCATCTTTTATTTTAGGTCAACTATCTGTTTTTTTATTTTTCAATATTTCAAAATAGTTGTTTAAATCATTATCTTTATTACAAGTTTCTAGAAATAATAAATAAATGCAATAATCGATTTTATTGACTTTTAATAATTTATAGAAAAATGATTTTAATCTTTGTTCAGTTAAATTTTCAAAGAGATGGACTTCATTTGTAAAGTATTGATAAATAAAATTTCTTAATTCTAGATTGTTTATGTCTCAGCTTTGTTTTTTAAGTTCACAATGATCCAAATCAATAAAGTAAAGTTTATTTTCATTTCTATTTCAAATCAAATTTCTCGGAACAATATCTATAAAACTTAACTCATTGTTTTTGCTTAATAATTCTAGTAATTGTTCAAAAATTAAATAAAAATTTTTCACATGTGAATTTTTTTCTTTATTAAAATCATAAAAACAAGAAAATTCATCAACTTGATCAGAAATTTTAGTTCCATCCATAAATTCTCAAACTGTAAATAAATCATTTTCAACATTGAAGTTTTCAATATGATTTGCAAAGTTTGACTTATTAATTAATTTATTATAGAAAAGTACTTCATCATTTTTTCTTTTTGTTGATTCAACAAAATGGCTTGTAAAAGTTCCGTATTTGGCGTGTTTTATAATATATTTTTCTTCATTAAAAGTTGCTAAATAAGTTAATGATGATGTTTTTTTATTTAAAATATTTAATATTTTATACTTATTATTAAGCAAAAATTCTTGACTATTTTCACTAACATACAAGTCAGAAACACCTTCAGGTAAATCAAAAAATTTTCTATCGTCATCACTATTGTTGTTTTTTCTAAAATCACCATATCTATAATAAACAATTTCCGAATTAGGTACTTTTTTATCACTAAATATATCAAGGCCTTTGTAATTTTTAAGCATATCAGATAATTTATTCGCTAATTCTTGTTCATTATTTTCTAAATAAATTGTTATAAATTTGCAAGAATTCTCAAGACTTGTTAAATCCGAATAATTCTCCATTAACTTTTCTTTATTTTTTATAAATTTAAATGACAAATTGTTTTTAACACAAAAATTAGTGCATATTAATAACACCTCATTTACATTTTCAATATATGGAGAAATATGTAATTTAAAGCCCTGATTTTTGTTTGAATTAGAGAGTGAATTTTCTAAATATGTATAATTTTCATCATCAATTAAGACATAGGTGTGATTCACCATTAGTCTTATTTGATCAAAATAACTTTGACTGTAATTAGACATTATTTTCTCCTAATCTTGTTTTATTGTACATTTTCAGGTAAATCCACAAACAATTGTTATGTATGCTTTTCCATAAACATCAATTACTAAACCATTTCTTGATAATTTTACATTCACTTTGTTTGCAATATTTTCTCTCTTGTTTACCTCTTTTACATAACTGTTTAAAACTGCTAAAGTCATTTTTACCCTTTCAAAACAAAAAGACCCACAATATGGGCCTTCCTTGATTATACTTTCAAGTGCAAACATGTTTGTGTTTGTACTTTTTAGTTTAAATTAGTTTAAAATAAAAAAAGAGAAACTAACCAAAACTAAACAATGTTTCTCTTTTAACCCTTAAATTTGAAATGAGGTCATATGAATTATACACAATTAAAACCAGAAGAGAGATTAATTATTCAAATCAACTATGGTTTCAAAACATTAAAAGAAATTGCAGAAATGTTAAGAAGATCTGTAAGTACAATCTCTAGAGAAGTTAAACGAAATTCGAATATCTACGGTGAATATGATGCTGCATATGCTAATAAAAAAACAAAAATTCGAAAATGCTATTCAAGGAATCATAATGCTTTTGCAAACAAAGAATTTAATGATTTCTTTACTGAACACTATGAAAAAAATTATCATGGCGTTGAAGCTACTCTTAAACTTTATCAGGAAAAAACAGGTAAAAAAGGTTATTCTATTAGAACTCTTTACAAATGAATTAAATTAAATATTTGAGTCCTGAAAATGAAAAACCGTTTAAGAAAAGGGTATGTTAAGAATGGTAAAAGAAAGACTGATTATAAGATTAGATTAACGCATGGTAACAAGTTTGTTTTCCCTATACCTATGCGGCCTAAAAGTATAGAAACTAGAGAAAAATGGGGTCATTGAGAAATTGACTTAGTTATTGGAAGAAAGGGAAAAGGGTATCACAACTTACTAACTTTAACAGAGAGAAAAACACGTTTTACCATTATAAAAAAGGTCACTAGCAAATTTTGATTTGAGATAAACAAGGTGCTGAATGAAATAATTAAGGATTATCCATTTCCATTTTTATCAATAACTTCAGATAATGGATTTGAATTTCAAGCCTTAGGATTAGTAGCCTATAAAAATGACTTATTAATTTATAAAGCACAACCATATTGTTCATTTCAAAGAGGTTCAAATGAACATTTTAATGGACTAATTCGTAGAAAATTCAAAAAAGGATTTGATTTTACAGAATTAACTGATGAAGAAGTTCAAGAACTTCAAGATGAAATAAACAATATGCCAAGAAAAATTTTTGGTTTTAAATCTTCTAGAGAAATGGCTGAACAAGAGTTAAATATAGAAATGATTTTACTAGATCTTTTACCTAATCTTGAATAATAAAATGTGGTCTTTGACCACATATATCCCAATTTCAACCACAATACGTTTTACATAATATTTTGTTGATAAACTTTCCACTCAAACGCCGTGGAGAGGCTTTTGATTTTTTCTGTTATTAAACCACACTTCTAATATGGTTCTTTTTCTCTACGCTCAGTCGCCGCTCTGGCTTTTCTTTTTAAAAATTTATAGGGAAACGTCCTAACGGACTGATCCGCTCAAGCGCCGCGGGGCTTCTTTTCTCAAAAAATCTACCAATTTTACTGTAAAATATTGTTAAGAGAAGCGTTTGCACTTCAAGGTTTAAAAAAGGTTATAGGGAAACGTCCTAACGGACTGATCCGCTCAAGCGCCGCGGGGCTTCTTTTCTCAAAAAATCTACCAATTTTACTGTAAAATATTGTTAAGAGAAGCGTTTGCACTTCAAGGTTTAAAAAAGGAAGACCCACAATATGGGCCTTTTGTTGTATAACATAGTTTATTCATATATTACAATTAAACGCCCAAAAATAGATTATCAATAATAATCTTCTTAACAATAATTTGAGCATATTGTTTAACCATAACGATAATATTTTACCTTAAAAAGTTAAACTCTTTTGAAAGTTTTTAGTTTTTTAATTCGGTATGAAATAGAAAAGTCATTTAACAATGCATTTTAATCAAAGTCCTAGAAGTACGTTAGTGTTTCAATTTATATAAATATAATGCTTTTTTTATATAAAAAAGCACACCAAAATAATCGGTATGACCGATTTTAGAATTTTTAGTAAAACTATTGATTAATGAGTGTTAAATATTCATTAATTCTTTTGATCATTGCATAAATTTGCTTATTTGTGAATTTATCCATAGAAACACCTTTAGGAATAAACCTTCTAATGTGTCTGTGAATATTTTCTTTTGAGTTTTTTTGATATGGACAATATGCATCCGTAAAAAAGAACATTCATACAACAATTGCTGTATGACTGTTCTTTTTTAATTAGTCCATTTTATTACCTAATATAGGTATAAATCTTTAAATATAAAATTTAAAAAATGTATTGGTTCTAAATAATCTATAAATAAGGTTAATAAGTTTTATTGATATTATTTCACTTTCACTTTTTTCCTTATTTCACTTTCACTTTTTTCATACATAATAGGAAATAAAAAACCAGATTTTTCTATTTAAATGTTTCTTTTGTTTGTTACTATACAAATGATTAAAAAACTATTGAATAATTAAAATTGATTATATACTTAGTTTCTATTTACTGTACTCACTAATTTATTAATCATATTATTGTTTAGATTTTCCAATATTGTTAATAGGAATTTAAGTAATATTTCATTTTTTTGAAATCTTTTGTAAAAATATTATTTATTTCTGAATTAATTCATTCCCAATTTTCTGATATAAAATTATAAAAATCTTTTATATCTGATGTTATGTTAAAGAATTGATTGAAACTATTTCTAAAAACTTTATTTTCACACAACTTATCAATATTTGTTAATAGACAAAACCCTTCATTAACAAACCTTGTGATATGGTTAAGCATGTAAAAGTCTGATTTGCTTGCAACTACATTTTTATCCAAAAAACTCCCAGCATATTTTAGATTTAATATTTTCTGTACATTAGTTGTTATCATGCCATCTACTTTTCAATTATCTATAAATATTTTGAAGACTATTATTGTTGCTTTTACACTTTAAAACTGATATAATATATGTGTGAAAGCAACAATTAAAAAATTCAATATAGGATACAAGAAAAAAATAGAAAATTATCTTAAAGAATCAGGTGGTATTATAACGACTTCATACTGTAGAGAACACAATATTCCAACCATATACATTAATCGTTTATTGAAGGAAGGAAAAATAAGCAGAATTGCAAGAGGTGTTTATATAACAAAATGAGGCAATTATGATGATTTGTTTCTTATTCAACATCAGTATAAAAAAGTTATTTTTTCATATGAAATTGCACTCTACTTACTTGGTCAAACTGATAAAATACCATGAAATATAGATATTTCTGTATATAACGGTTATAAATTCAACAAAAAAGATAATAAGTTAAATATTCATTATGTAAAAAAATCGATATATAATCTAGGTGTTATTAAAAAAACAACTATGTTTGGAAATGAGGTAAGACTTTATTCGTACGAAAGAATATTGTGTGATTTCATTGCAAACAAAAAAGAAATGGATATAGAAGTTTATGTAAATCTCATTCGTTCTTACTCTGAATATAAAGAAAAAGATATACATTCACTTTATAAAATTGCTAAACAAATGGGAATTGAAAGAAAAGTTAGAGAAATTATGGAGGTATTTTATTACTAAAGAAAAATTAACATATATTTGTCGTAAAATTAGTGAAGATACTGGAGTATCGTTTAATTCAGTTATGTTATGCTACTTTTTAGAAAGTATATTAAAAAAGCTTGCTACGAGCAAATATAAAGGAAAATTTATTTTTAAGGGTGGGTTTTTATTATCAAATGTAGTTGGTATAAACACAAGAACCACAACAGATATTGATTTTCTTCTTCACAATTTAGAGTTATCTAAGCAGAATGTTATTCAAATATTAAATGAAGTTTTTGAACCTCAAAAATCAGATGTTGTATTTTACGAATTGCGAAGTATTGAATCAATTAAAAAAGAAGATGAATACGGAGGATTTCGTGTAAGTGTATTATGTAAAATGGAAAACATAAAACAAATTATTCCACTTGATATTGCTACTGGAGATATTATTACTCCACATCCGATAGATTATAAATATATAAGTTCATTTGATTCTGATGAAATAAGGATTAAAGCATATCCTTTAGAAACAATGCTTGCCGAAAAAATACACACTATTTACGACAAAGGATTTTTAAACAGCAGAAGTAAAGACTACTATGATCTTTATATAATTTATAAATTAAAACAAAAAGAAGTGAATTGAAAAATATTAAAGGATGCGTGCATTAAAACCTTTAAATATCGAAAAACAGAATTTAATATAAGAAAAATTATAGATTTATTGGAAGATTTAAGAAATGATGATTCTTTCTTGGAAAGATGAAAATCTTATTCTATTAAAAATAATTTTGTCAAAGAAACAACATTTGAAGAAATAATAGATAACAACATAGAATTGATTAAAAAAATATAAATACTTAAAATGATTATACACTGAGTTAATTACTCAGTTTTTATTTCATTTATTTTGAGATTGAAATAGTTTTAAAAAAGATATTTATAACACATTTAAATAAAAGTATTTATAAATAATCAAACATCAGTTTTATACATAAAATACTATAAATAAGTTTAATAAGTACTTTTATTTCTATTGCACCTTCACTTTTTTCCTTATTTCACTCTCACTTTTACTAACACAGAGTTTTGTAGTAATATAAATAATTTTTAGGACGATTTATCATTATTTATATTTCGACAAATTTGTTTGAATTATTATTTAATAGAATTTAAAAGAATTTAATATGAAAAAAATTATAAAAAAAACTAATTGTTTTACTTACATTAATTACTTCTGCAACCATTGTTGCATCATTCATGATAGTTAATAAAACTAAAAAGAATTATGATAATAGTAATTCTAAAAATACTGAGAAAGAATTGAATAACATGATAGTTAAAATTAATAATAAAAAATTTACTATAACATTAGAACAAAATACGACAACAAATGAATTAAAAAAACTTATAAATTAAAATGGTTCATTAATAGTAATGTTTAGCGATTATGGCGGATTTGAAAAAGTTGGTTACTTCAAAAGAAACTGCCTCACAATGATAAATATATGAGAACCGAAGTCGGTGATATTGTATTATATGACTCGAACAAAATTGTAATTTTTTATGGAAGCAATTCTTGAAGTTACACAAAAATAGGTAGAATAAATGAAATTTCTGAATTCAAACATATTTTAAGTTCCGGAACTCAAGAAATTGTATTTGAATTAGAATAATTAAAGGAGAAAATAATAAATGACAAATTTAGAATGAAATAAAACATTTAAAAAATACGAAGAAGTAGAATGTCAAAAGGTTTCATTTACAAATAGATATGGAATTGAAATTGTTGCTGATATGTATTACCCAAGAAATACAAATGATAAACTTCCTGCTTTAGCTGTTAGCGGACCATTTGGTGCTGTTAAAGAACAATGTTCTGGTTTATATGGGCAAGAAATGGCTAAAAGAGGTTTTGTATCTGTTGTATTTGACCCATCATTTACAGGCGAAAGTGGTGGAAATCCAAGAAATATGGCTTTGCCTGATATTAACACTGAAGATTTTCAATCAGCAGTAGATTTTCTTTCAAATAACAAGAAAGTTGAGCAATATAAAATCGGAATTATTGGTGTTTGTGGTTGAGGTGGTCTAGCTTTGAACACAGCTGCTATTGATACAAGAGTTAAAGCAACTTTGGTTTCAACAATGTATGATATGTCTCGTTTAAATGCTAATGGATATTTTGATGGAGAAAACACCAAAGAACATCGTCATAGCAAAAAGTTAACCTTAAATAATTTAAGAACCAGAGAATTTAAGACAAAAAACTACTCTAGAATGGGCGGGTGTTTGGAAATTCCTGTTGATGAAAGTATGCCTCTATTTGTTAAAGAATATAGTGACTATTACAAAAGAAAAGATAGAGGTTATCATGAAAGAAGTCTAAATTCTAATCAAGGTTGGAATTCTATCGGATCTATGTCGTTTATAAATCAACCAATTTTACAATATAGCAATGAAATTCGTTCTGCTGTGCTTATGATTCATGGTGACAAGGCACATTCATATTATTTTGCTAAAGATGCATACGAGAATATGTTAAAAGGTAATAAATACACAGAAAATAAATTTTTTTTACCTATAAAAGACGCAAACCACGTTGACTTATATGACGGTGGAAACAAACATTTTATCCCATTTGATAAAATTGAAGAATTTTTTAAAAAATATTTATCATAATAGAAGTGCAAATTAATATTTGCATTTTTTATTTTTATTGGTTCCTGAAATTACAAAAATAAAAGACCTTTTTAAGGTCTTATATAGTTTATTATTTAAGTTTAGCTAAAAATTTCTTGAATGTAAATTTACTTTCAACAGTTTTTTCACTTGCATATTCTCAATCTCAATAGTACGATTTTTTAACTCTTATATAGTTTGTTCTACTAAAGAATTCAAAGTAAACAAATACAAGAAGTCCGACAATAGCAAATATGATTGAAACAACAATATAAAGATTATACGAATCTTGACGATAAGGTTCCATAATACTACGAACTATACCATAGTGGATAAAATACAATCCTGAAGTAGCACCAGGTTTAAAAATTCCAAATAAATTAAATATTCAAACGATAATCAAGTATCCAATTATGTTTGCAATACCTTCATAAAGGAATAAAGGATAACGATATGCTGCAACACCTTGTCCGTATAATGATTCACTTAAATTGTCAATTATGTACATATTTTGTGCAAAACTTTTACCAAAAATTAATGAACTTTGTCCTGAATAATCAATTCTACCGTAAAGTTCATGGTTAGCAAAGTTACCTCAACGTCCTATGAATTGACCAATTAAAATTGTCGGAATGATGTACGAAGCAACTTTACGCATGTCGATAACATCTCTCTGGGTATAACCATATCATAAATCTAAGATAACAGCGAGAATAACACCACCTTGAATCGAAAGTCCCCCATCTCAGATTGCGTATCAGTGTGAACCTGCAAATGGATTAGGTGAATAAAGTAATTCTTCGACCACAAAACCTAAACGAGCCCCAATGATTGCAGAAGGAACAGTAATTAAAATAAAAGTCATTAAAATTTCAATTTTATATTTTGCACGATATCAGAAAAATGCAATTGATAAAATCGAAGCTATGATACCAAGCATAATCATCAATGAATAAACTCTAAAATCATATGAACCAATGCTAAATAAAGGGGTATTTGCACCAGCACGAATTCCTACTTCAGGAACTCAAATTGGAGTAGGCTGATTCATTTTAATTCTCCCTTCTTGACTCTATTGTTTTAATTACATCATATCCATCATGTCTAGCTAGATAAGTGCTTACCGCTGCTTCTATTAGTGAAGCAGTGTTACTTCCATCTTTTACTGGAATTCTAATTTTTTTGATTTTAGTATTTAATATTGTATAAGTAAGGATTTGTGTACCAAGTCTGTCTAATGAGTTTTGTTCGGTTTTTTCAACTAATTCAATTACTAACTGAATTTGACATTTAGAAGCTACTGAACGAATTCCATATGTATATTTAACATCAATGATTCCAATTCCGCGAACTTCCAAGAAATTTCTTGTTATCTCAGGACTTCTACCATAGACAACACCACCGATGTTTTTAATTAAAACTGCATCATCAGAAATAAAGATATTACCTTTTTGGATTAAGTCAAGCGTTGCTTCAGACTTACCTAAACCTGATTGACCTATTATTAGTACACCAACTCCTCCGACTTGAACTAAACTACCATGAATTTGTGTCTCTTCAGCAAAGAAACTATTTAATTGAGAACCGATGGTTGTTGTAATAGTTGAATTAGAATGATTTGTTATACAAACAGGAATTTTAAATTCATTTGCCGATTCCACTATTCAAGGAATGACATCAGGACTAACTCCTTTTGAAAGAATTACAAGTGGTGGTGTGTATTTAAATACAAATCTAAGTGCTTCACAGGTTTTTTCTTTTCCAATTGATAAAAATCATGTACTTTCGGTTGTTCCTCAAGAAATAATGTTTTTTTGAATATAAGGATGATCAATAAATTGAGCTAATTCAAGACCTACACGCTTAATCGCAGGAGCTTTGACATCTAAAAAGTTTGGATTAGACTCAAAATTAATTACATCTAAGTTGTACATGTCGATGATTTTTTTGGAATTTATACTTTTATTATTACTCATTTTTTCCTTACTAATTATTAATATTTATTATTATATTGTATTATTTTTCTTTTAATAGTATTTGTTTAAGGAATGAACCAGTATAACTATTTTCATTTTCAGCAACTTGTTCGGGTGTTCCAGAAGCAACAACTTGACCGCCATTAATTCCGCCATCAGGTCCTAAATCAATAATATAGTCTGCTGATTTTATTACATCTAAATTATGTTCGATAACCACAACTGAATCACCATTATCGACAATTCTATTCAATATTTTTAGTAATTTAGAAACATCATGAGTATGCAATCCTGTGGTTGGTTCATCTAAAACATAAATAGTTTTACCTGTAGGTTTCTTTTGTAAATAAAGGGCTAATTTAATTCTTTGTGCTTCTCCACCACTAAGAGTAGTTGAACTTTGACCTAGTTTTACGTAACCGAGACCAACATCGTACATAATTTGTAAAATATCTTTAATTTTAGCTTTGTTTTCAAAAACTTGGAGTGCTTCTTCAACAGTTAAATCTAAAATTTCAGCAATATTTAACCCGTGATATCTAATTTCAAGTGTTTCTTGTTTAAATCTAGTTCCATCACAATCATCACAAGGAGTATAAACATCTGGTAAAAAGTGCATTTCTATTTTTATATAACCTTCACCGAAACATTTTTCACAACGTCCACCTTGCACATTAAAACTAAATTGAGATTTTGTGTAGCCACGTGCACGTGCTTCTTCAACATTACTAAAAATTTCTCTAATTAAATCAAATACACCAACATAAGTTGCTGGATTAGATCTAGGAGTTCTTCCGATAGGAGTTTGTGAAACTGCTATTAATTTATCAATGTTAAATAAACCATTAATTGACTTAAATTTAGCTTTTTTAATGTACTCAGTATTTCCTTTACTTATTGTACTTTGAACGCCATTGACTAAAATATCATTAATTAAAGTAGACTTACCTGAACCAGAAACCCCTGTAACACAAACAAATTTACCAAGCGGAATTGTAACATCGATATCTTTAAGATTGTTTTCTTTTGCTCCTTTAATTGTTACAACTTTTCCATTTCCACTTCTACGAGATTTTGGAACTGGGATAAATTTTTCACCAGAGAGATATTGTCCGGTAATAGATTCTTTGGCTTTAGCAATGTCTTCTACAGTTCCTTGAGCCACAACTTTACCACCATGAACACCAGCTTCTGGACCTATGTCAACGATATAATCAGCTGAAAAAATCGTTTCTTCGTCATGTTCAACCACAATTAATGAATTACCTAAATCAACCATTTCTCTTAATGCTTTTATTAATTTTTGATTATCTCTTTGGTGTAATCCGATCGATGGTTCATCAAGTACATAAAGTACTCCAGAGAGTTTGGAACCAATTTGAGTTGCTAATCTAATTCTTTGTGCTTCTCCACCACTAAGAGTTTCAGCATTTCTGTCAAGTGTTAAATATTCTAAACCAACATTTTTAAGGAAACTTAATCTAGAGTTAATTTCACTTAAAATAAGACTTGAAATAGTTTTTTCATTTTCAGATAAATTTAAGTTTTCGACAAAAATTAAACAATCAGAAATCGACATTTGAGTAACTTGATAAATATTTTTATCATTAATTAATACTGCAAGTGCTTTATCATTTAGTCTTGACCCTTTACATACTGAACAACTAAAAGTTCCCATGTATTTTTTAAGTCAATCTCTAATTCTTTCACTCGAAGTGTCATAATATTGATTTTCAACTTTAGTTAAAACACCCTCAATTTGTTTTTTTCTTCTTGAAACATTACCGCTTGTTGAAGTTAAAACATATTCAATTTCTTCTTCAGAACCATACTTGATTATTTCTAATTCTTCTTTGGTAAATTCTTCGATTGGTTTGTTAGTAGGAATATTGTAATGTTTTAGTAGCACTTCAAATTCTTGTCATTCCAAATTAGAAGTGTTTACTGTGTTTTGAAAGATTTTTATTGCACCTTGGTCAATAGTTCTTCAAGGTTCAGGAACTAATGCATCAAAATCAGCTTTGATATCAACACCTATACCTCTACAATGATGACACATTCCATTTGGAGCATTGAAAGAAAATAATTTAGTTTCAATTTTAGGCATGTCAAAATCTTTATAAACACAAGAGTGATTTTTTGAATATAACTTTTCGATGTTTTTATCAATATTTTCTATTTTTAGTAAACCATTAGAAATCTTGAAAGCAATTTCAATTGCTTGTGTAATTCTTAATTTGTTATTTTCATCAACTTTAACTCTATCAATCACCAAATCAATTGTATGACGTGAGTTTTTATCCAGGTCAATTTTATCTTCAAATTTATAGGTTATTCCATCAATTCTAACTCTTACATAACCTTCACTTTTATATCTTTCAAGTAAGTTTTTATGAGTTCCTTTTTCGTTATCTACAAGTGGTGCATAAATAATCAATTTCTCTTCTAAATTTTCTTCTATAACCTTATTTATAATACTTTTTGAAGTTTGAGAAGATATTAATATCTTATGTTTTGGACAATATGGCTTACCAATTCTAGCAAAAAGCAATCTAAAGTAATCATATAATTCAGTTACTGTACCAACTGTAGAACGTGGGTTATTATGTGTAGTTTTTTGTTCGATTGAAATTGATGGAGATAGTCCTTCGATACTGTCAACATCCGGTTTACTAGTTCCACCCAAAAACATTCTTGCATATGAACTTAGAGAATCAACATATCTTCTTCTACCTTCTTCATAAATTGTGTTAAAGGCAAGAGAACTTTTCCCTGAACCACTTAATCCAGTGAAAACAACTAATTTGTTTTTTGGGATAGTAAGACTAATATTTTTTAAGTTATTTTCTCTTGCTCCTTTAATAATAATTTCTTGATTTTTCATTTTCTCTCCAAATTATTCCGGTAAATTACATCCATTGAATGGTTCAAATTTGAATGACATTTTTTTAATTTTGTTCATTTCTTCTTCGCTAAAAATATTTAGTTCAACAAGATTTTTTATATCTTTAGTTGTTCCAACAAGTTCAAGATATGTAAACTTCTTATTCATTTCTTCTTCGGTTAATTTCACATTTTTTCTTTTAATCAATTCAAATAATGTTTTATGAAACTCTTTTAATGCCTTAGAAGTTTCCTTTAATGTATTAATATTGTTCTTTGTTAATACATTTTTTTCTTCTTCAGTTAAATCAGACACTGCAGATAAAATTTTTCTTAGTGCATCATAAACTGAAACAACTGTTAAAGTCAAATCATTTATTATGTCTTTATTTTCTTTAATTTCTTCTACTGAATATCACATATTTCTCCTTAAAAAGTTAATTTTTTGTAAATATTATTTATATTTTATAACTTTTTATAATATTGTTATTGTTTTTCTAATTCTAAAATAATATCTCTTAATTCGATTGCTTTTTCATAATCCATCTCTTTAGCAGCTCGATTCATTTCATCTCTAAGTTTTTTGATGGTTTGCTCTCTAGCGGTTTTATCACTTTTAGTAAGTTTTTTGCTTGTTTCTTGTTTATTAATCAATAAATCAACTGCATTAGCAAGTTTTTCATTGTTAATTGGTTCATTTATTGGTTTTACAATTGTTTTTGGAACTATATTGTGTTTTTTATTGTATTCAATTTGGATTTTTCTTTTTTCTTCATTATCTTCAATTGCTTTTTTCATGCTTCTACTAATTTTGTCTGCATAAAACACAACTCTACCAGAAGCGTTTCTAGCTGCACGACCAGCAATTTGGATTAAACTACGTTCATTACGCATGAAACTTTCTTTATCAGCGTCAAGAACTAAAACTAAAGAAACTTCAGGTAAGTCAATCCCTTCCCTAAGCAAGTTAATTCCTACAACAACATCAAAAATACCTTTTCTTAACTTTCTTAAAATTTCATTTCTTACAAAAGTGTCATATTCTGAATGAATATAAGCTGCTTTAATGTTTTTTAAGGTTAAATAACTACTTAATTCTTCAGCCATTCTTTTGGTAGTAGTTAAAATAATTGTTCTTTCTTTTTTCTCAATTTGTTTTTTTATTTCATCATGAATATCTTCAATTAGTCCATCAGTTTTCTTAACTTCAATTATTGGATCTAATAAACCAGTTGGTCTAACATAAAGTCTAGTAATAACTCCTTGAGTTTTATCCATTTCATAGTCCCCAGGAGTCGCAGAAATATAAACTTTTTGAAAATTGAAATCATTTTCAAATTCTTCAAATTTCAGTGGTCTATTTTCAAGTGCACTTGGTAATCTAAAACCATATTCGACTAAAGTGCTTTTACGACTTCTATCACCTTTATACATAGCTTCAAGTTGAGGAATCATCATATGTGACTCATCAATAAAAATTAATGCATCGGATGGTAAATAATCAAATAAGCTATATGGTCTTTGGCCAAAATCTCTGTTATTAAGGTACATTGAATAATTTTCGATTCCTGAACAAAAACCATATTCTTTTAGGTCATCCATATCATTTTTAACTCTCTCTTGTATCCGTTGCATTTCAAGTAACTTACCTTCATTTTTAAAAAGAATAACTTGTTGATTCAACTCTTCAAGAATTTTTGGTATGGCTTTATCAAACACTTCATTTTGAACTGTATAAGCTTCACCTGGATAAATTGTATGTGTTTTATATTTTTTTATTACATCTTTAGTAAGTGGATCTATATGTAAAATTTCATCTATTTCATCACCAAAAAAATCGACCCTAATTAAATATTCCTCATTATCAGCAGGTGTAATTAAAAAAGACTCTCCCCGCACCATAAATGAACCAGGAACATGATCACTTTCATTTCTTGAATACTTGATTTTAATTAATTTTTTGGCAAAATCATTAAAATCAATTTCCATTCCAACAAAAATATCAAAGAAACTTTTTTGATATTCATCAGGACTTAGCGCCCCATAAATACTTGAAACAGATGCTACAACAATAACATCTCTACGACTTAAAAGTGAATTTACAGTACTCATTCTTAAAATTTCAATATCTTGGTTAGTTGATGAAGTTTTTTCGATATAAGTATCTGACTTAGGAATATAAGCCTCTGGACGATAATAGTCAAAATAACTGACAAAATATTCCACTGCATTTTCAGGGAAAAATCCTTTTAGTTCACTATAAAGCTGACTTGCTAATGTTTTATTATGGGATAAAACTAAAACTGGACGATCAAAATTTTTAATAACATTTGCAATTGTAAAAGTTTTACCTGACCCAGTAACACCAAGTAAAATTTGGTGTTCCATACCACTCTTAATTCCGTCAGTTATTTCTTCAATTGCTTTTGGTTGATCTCCGCTAGGTGCATAAGATGAATTTAATTTAAAAATAGACATATATCAATTTTATTAAATTTAATACTTTTTATTTATATTTGCTCATTAATGTATAATTTCAATTATGAAAATTAAACCTATTTATTTATTTGCTTCATTCTTATCTTTAACGTTGCCTCTTAGCTCTGTGAGTTGCTTTGAAAAAAATTACAAAGAAAATTTTGATCAAAGTGTCCAAAAAATGGACGATTTTTTACTTGAAATCAAAGATAATGTTGAATATAAATCACTTTATAATGTATTTAGCTTATATTTAAATAACATTAAAGATAATTATACAAAAGCAATTGAAAGTGGCGAAGGAATACAACAAGGAATTTACAAATCTATGGCTGCTCAAATCTCAGCCTTGACAGTTGAAGCAAAAAATATTATTAATAAACTCGAAAAGACAGATAAGCAAAGTGATGAATATCTTGCTCAAAAGTTAAATTACCAAGATTTCATTTTTAATTTATTTATGCTTCAATTACCTTTAAACAATGATTTTTATAAAAGTTTTATACGTATTTACACACCTACTGAAAACAAAAAAAATCCTAGTTTAGTTGAAAAAATAACTCAAAAAATTAAAGAAATCAAAGAAGAAAAGCAAGACGAAAAACAATATTCATTATTGATGAGTTCAATTGTGCTTCTTTACAGCAAAGTTTTACTTCAAGAGTTTGATAAAATATATTTTGAGTTCGATGAGCAAGAATTTATTAAATGAAGTTTAATTTTAGATAAAAAATATTCAGAATTTGATGAAATATATAATAAATTACTAAATAATGAAGATGTTGATTTAGAAAATAAAGAAATTTGAAAAATTGATTAAGGAGAAATATGTCACTTAAAGCAGGTATTGTTGGATTGCCAAACGTTGGTAAGAGTACACTTTTTAGTGCTCTAACAAAAAAACAAGTTGAAGCTCAAAATTATGCTTTCACAACTATAGAACCAAACATTTCATCAGTAGCATTAAAAGATCCTAGAATTGATAAATTAGCAGAATTAATCAACCCTAAAAAAGTTGTTTATGCAACTTTTGATTTCGTTGATATTGCCGGACTTGTTGAAGGTGCTTCTAAAGGTGAAGGACTAGGAAATAAATTTCTTTCAAACATTAGAGAAGTTGATGCAATCATTCATGTTGTTCGTTGTTTTGAAAATAAAAACATTATGCATGTAGCTAATTCAGTTGATCCAGCCAGAGATCAAAAAATTATAAATCTTGAGCTTATTTTAGCTGATTTAGAAACAATTAACAATGTTTTACATCGTGTCGAAAAGAAAGCTAAATCAGGTGATAAGGTTGCTCAAATTGAAAAAGAGGCTGCAATAAAAATTAAAGCTAAATTAGAATCTGAGAAACCAGCTCGTGATGTTGAATTAACCGAAGAAGAAATAAAAATAATTAAAGGATACCAACTTTTAACACTTAAACCAATTATCTACGTTGCAAATTTAAGTAATGAACAAATAATAGATTATAAAAACGACCCATTATTTAATGCGTTAAAAAACTCGCTTGAACCACAAACAACAATTATTCCTATTTCAGTTCAAATGGAATCTGAATTAATTCAAATTGAAGATGCTAATGAAGCAAAAGAATTTTTAAGTATGTACAATGTTGAAAGAAGTGGTTTGGATATTTTAACTAGAGAATCTTTTAACTTATTAAATCTTGAAACATACTTTACTGCTGGTGAAGTTGAAGTTAGAGCCTGAGTTTATAACAAAGGAATGTTAGCTCCACAATGTGCAGGAATTATTCATAGTGATTTTGAAAAAAAATTCATTAAAGCAGAAGTTATTTCATACAATGATTTCATCGAAAATAATGGTGAACTTGGTGCAAAAGCCGCTGGTAAAATGCGTCAAGAAGGTAAAAATTATATTATGCAAGATGGTGATATTTGCCACTTTAGATTTGGTAAATAAACCTTTATTTTTGGGAGTTTAGCATATCGGCTATGCAGCGGTCTCCAAAACCGTCGAGACGGGTTCGACTCCTGTAACTCCCGCCATAATTAAACACTAGTTCTGATACTTTTACCGGTGTCGGATCTTTTTATTTTTGTCTATATTTAAGGCTTTTTTTGTTTTTTTAATTGTTTAGCGGGTGCAAAATTTAGCCTTTTCATATTCACTAGCAAAACTAATAGGTAGCACATGTTAAATTTTTCTCACTCGTGCAAACTTTTAATTGAACTAGTTAAACTTTTATTAGAACTAGATAAACGATTACTTACATTAGTTAAACGATTAAAAAAGTGAATGCTTTAGGATGAAAATCTTTAAAAAATGATGAAATTGCGTTAAAATATTATACGGTGATTATTATGAAATACTCAGAAGAAATAAAAAAATATAGGAAAGAAAATGCTCTTTCACAGCAAGATTTAGCAAGCATGCTGGGTGTAAAATTAAATACTATTTATAGATGGGAAAGCGAAAAATATATGCCTAGCAATAAATATAAAAAAAGATTGAATTGCCTTATTGGTGAGAAAGTATTTAAAAAAGAAAATGAATATATTAAATCCCCATTAAATTATACTGGCAACAAATACCGCATTTTAAAACAAATAATTCCTAATTTTCCAAATAAGATTGATGTTTTTGTTGATATGTTTTGTGGTGGCGCAACCGTTGGTGCTAATGTTAATGCAAAAAAAGTATATTTTATTGATAGCAACGAAAGAGTAATATCACTTTTGAAATTTATTGCTCGTTCTAATTTTAAAAAATTTGTTAGTAGTTTAGAACAAAAGATTGTTTATTATAATTTATCATATTCTAATTTAAACGGATATGCACATTACTTTAATGCTGCAACACCAGATAATAAAAATAACGGCTTGAAGAAATTTAATAAAGTAGGTTTTGAAAAAATGAAAGCTGATTATAACTTATTACCTAACAAAAATAGCGATGAAGCTAATACTTTATTATATCTTCTGCTGGTGTATGGATTTAATAACGATTTAAGGTTTAATTCAAAGGGCGAATATAATTTGCCTTGTGGGAAAACAGATTTAAATAAAAATAATTTAAATAAGATTTATGACTTTATTTTAAAGGCTCAAAAAAGTGAATTTATATTTATTTGTGGTGACTTTAGAGATCCAAAAATTCAAAAAATTTGTTTTGAAGAGGCTGAATATTTGTATTTAGATCCACCTTACCTTATTACTGATGCTGTGTATAATGAAACTAGTAAATGAAACGAAGAAACAGAAAATAGTTTGATAAATTTTTTGAATAAAGCAATGGAACATCATTTACCTTTTTGCTTATCTAATGTTATATCTAAGAAAAATGAACAAGATGAAGAGATTTTCAATTGGCCTTTGAAGAATTTTATAGACAACCATGAAACTTTAAAAGTTCAAGGCATTGATTGCCATTATAGGAGTTCCAGTTACAATAAAAAGAATAGAAATTCTATGGAAAAGGAGATTATTGTTTTACATGAAGAATAAAATACAAATTAATAACAGACGATATATTGGCTGTAAAACAAAACTTTTAAATAACATAGAAGAAGCTATTAATACTTTTAATTTTAATTTTAATGAAGCGTCAGTATTTGCTGATATTTTTGCCGGAACTGGAGTTGTAGCAAGTCATTTTGCTAACCTTGGTTATAAAACAATTTTGAATGATACACTTTATTCGAATTATGTTATTTATAAAACATTTTTAGGAGCAGGTACTGTTGACGAAACAAAAATAGAAAATATTATAATTGATTTTAATTCTATTAATGGAGAAGAATTAGAGGATAATTATTTTTCCAGAGTTTATGGTAATAAATATTTTTCAATTAATGATGCTAAAAAGATTGGATATATTCGTGATCAAATCGAAATTAACAAACCAAATCTTAGTGAGAGAGAATATTATTATTTGATTACTTCTTTAATGTATGCAACAGATAAAATAGCTAATACAGTTGGCCATTTTGAGTCATTTTTAAAAAAGGCTCCTCAAGATAAAAATGTAACGCTTCATTTACTTCAAATTAATCCGAACATTCGGCCAGCGGATATTCATAATATTGATTCTAATGAATTAGTGAAAAGAATTAAATGTGATATCGCCTATATTGATCCTCCATATAATGCTAGACAATATGTGAATTTCTACCATGTATTAGAAAATTTAGCCAGATGGGATAAGCCGACAGAATTTGAAGGAAACTCAATGAAATTTAAAAGAAATAATTTGAAAAGTGATTATTGTCGTAAAAAGGCACCAATGTTATTTGAGGAACTTATTAATAACCTTGATACAAAGCTAATTATTGTTTCCTACAATAATACATATAAAGCAGGTAGTATTTCTTCTATTAATACAATTTCTGAGGATGAAATATTAAACGTTCTTTCAAAAAAGGGGAAAGTAAACAAAATATCAATTAATTACAATCCGTTTAATGCAGGAAAAACAGGACTTACTAGTCATATGGAATATCTTTATATATGTGAGGTGATTGATTAATGACTGTCTTAGAATATTATTTGAAAAAACAAAGTGATAAAAATTGGGTTAAATCCTATCAAAGTATAAGCAAGGATTATTTTGGTAAAAATTTTTCCTATTATACTACCAATTTTAGAAAAATACTTTCTTTTCAATCGCAGTTTAAAGCATTTAAAGATGTTTTAGGTATCTCCAGAAAAGAATGGCGCAAAAATTCCGATAATGGTCAAGAAGAAGATAAACAAAGGGTAGTAAACTTAGTAAATGCATCATTTGTTGAGAATGATAGTTATAATAGTGATATATTCATTTTAACTGAAAAAGGAAAAATTTATGATGTATTGTGTTCGAACAAAGAAATAGATCCAGATGAATTGTGGATTCTAACATTTTTATTAATCCTTGATTATTCAACTAAAGTTAGAAAGTTAATTTTGATTGAAGAAGTGTTAAATATTCATATAAATATAGCAAAACATGGGATATTAACACTTCATTTAATATCACTGCTGAAAGAAGTTCTTAGATCAACATGTAGAGAAGATTTATTTGGCAAAGATGGTTTTTGGCTAATAACTTTTAATAAGGAACATGATTTTCTAGAATTATTTGTTAAATCTACTGAAGATGAAAAAAAAGCATTATTTGAATATGTAAAAAGTTGCGCTTTAAATAAGAACAGTGAAGATTGCATAGCACATAAATTTGCAAATAGTGGTGTATATTCAGTAAATTCATTTAAAGAAGATGTTTATATTATTTTATTTATTTTAATTGGTTTTGGTGTTTCAGCACAAAATCTTGATACATTTGTCGAACTAATCTGTCGCGTAAGCAAATATTTAGGCAAAAAGATAGATACTTCTAAAATTCTAGATATTGTTGATAGCAATCCAATATTTAATAAAATTTATAACAAAGTTTTTTTAAATAATAAATACTAAGGAGGTTATTTGAAATGAATGGTGTAGAAAAAAACATAGAAGATATTGAAGTTGCATTAGGAATGAAAAATAGTTCAGCAAATACTTCCAATATTGAACTAACTTTTTTGTCTCCAGAATGGTTCAAGAGTAAAGAGACCTTATACAAAGCCATTGACGAAGAGAAGGATTTGTTAAGCAATGAATTTTATCAAAAATGGGGACCAAATGCTATTAAATTGTTAGATAAGCAAGATTTGTCCCAAAAATTATTTATTGGAACTAACCAAGATAGCTTATGCTATCAATTAGAATATAACAATAAATTGGCAAAAATTTTTACTGGAATTGGTGGAGGATCGAGCTATAAGTATCCATGTTTCTTTAACAATAAGATGCATTCTTGGGTTACAGGTTCTGGTAGAAAAAATAAGATTCTTACTAATGAAGAAGCAGATGAAATAGCAGATAGTCTAAGAAATAGTCTTATTAAAGGATATGAAATTATTTTAGATTATAAAAATACAAATTCACTTATAAATGGTGATTCTTATCTAGAATTATACAAAAAATTAATTGATAATATTGGTAATCTTGCTGATAAAAGTTGGGTTATGAAATATTTTACAATTATTTTTCCAGAGCTATTTGCGCCTTTTTATAGTGGAGATTGGCAAAATAAAGTTGTCGATATTTTAGAGTTACAGGAGAGTGAAAATAGGTATGCGCAAAATGGATATATAATGGAATTTGTGAATCAAGCTAGAATCAGTCCAATTGTCTTTTCGAGAATTATTTACGATATTTTGGATCACAAATTTGAAAATGAAGTTAGTGGAATTTCTGTAAAAAAAACTGAACAGATTATTGATGAAAAAATTAGAGTAAAAGGTGGAGAAAATGTAATAGTCTATGGTGTTCCAGGAGCTGGCAAAAGCCATTTAGTTCAAAATGAATATTTAAAAGGGGTAAGAGAAGATGATGACTATGAAAGACTAGTTTTCCATCCTGATTATACATATTCTGATTTTGTTGGTCAGATTATGCCTGTCATCAACTCCGACAAGTCTATTAGTTATGAATTTACTCCTGGTCCTTTCACAAGAATTCTCAGAAAAGCATATAATAATCCTACCCATAAATGCTTTTTAGTAATTGAAGAAGTAAATAGAGGCAATGCTCCAGCAATATTTGGTGATATTTTTCAATTACTAGACAGGGATTCAAATGGCAAAAGTTCCTATAGTATTACAAATAAGGATATAGCAATTCAAATTTATAAGGACGACGAATCAAACCCAGAAGAAATAAAGAACTATAAAGTCTATATTCCATCAAATTTAACTTTAATTTGTACCATGAATACATCTGATCAAAATGTATATACATTAGATACTGCATTTCAACGAAGATGGAAAATGCGGTTAGTTCCTAATTCATTTGAAGAAGATAACAGTGGTATTGGTAAAACAAAAATATTAGACTCTGATTTGACGTGGGAAGATTTCTGTAATGAAATAAATAGTATAATTTTGGATAAATCTGAAACATTGCCGTCTTCCGAGGATAAAAGATTAGGTGCACATTTTGTGCTAAAGAGTGATTTGATTTATGATCATAATTTTAATTCTTCCGATAATGACTTGAAGCAAAAAGCAATTAGACAAAATCATTTATTTGCTGAAAAAGTTTTAAAATATTTATGAGACGATGCGTTTAAATATGATAGAGGGACAATATTTAATACAACATATAAGAGCCTAGAGAAAATTATTAAGGACTTTGTCGAATCTGAGAAGATGGAAAGATTTAAAATTTTCACTGAAGATATAAAAAAAGATTTAGAAAAAATAACGAATAGCCATAGTGATAGTAAAAATGAAAATTAATCGAGATTGAAATGAAAGAAAATTTTGAACAAACGAAGTAAAGACGCTTAGAGATTTTTGTCGTGTTGATGAAAATAATGATGGCGATAGATTTGTCGGCTTAAAATCTATTATTGATTCAAACAATAACCATATTGTTATGATTTATTTTCCTTGTGGCTATAACTTACCCTCAAACGATCGAGAAATAAGACAAGATATCAGACATTTATTTGGTATATTGGCTGAGTTTGGTAAAGGAGAGGATTTGCTTTTAAAGGTAAAGAGTAATGTTGCAAATGTATCTGTTAATTTTCCCATAAAAGCATACCTTGATATAATTGATTATTTTTTTGATAACGGTGGTGTATATTTTACTGAGAAAGAAACCACATATAGAACAGATACGATGGGAAAAACAAATTGGCCTAAAACTATATGTGATGAAGTTCCAACAATTCAAAATAATTCTTTTATTTATTTAAAGAAAAAAGTAAGAGATCAAAAACCAATGGAAAATAAATTGATTACAGAAATACATAAATATTGTACTCATGAAAGTTTTGAAAAACTTGGTTGGCTTTTTGGAACCTTAGTCCCTGAAAATACTCATATTCGTGTTAATAGTGAATTATTTATTAGTATTATAAAAAAGCAAAGATTAAAAACTTTCGAAGATAAGCAACTCAAATTGTTTGATGCCATGTTAAAAATACTAGAGTATAAAAATACTGAAGCCGATAATAAAAAATATTATTTTGGTACGGATAAATTCGAACATATCTGGGAAAAGATGGTTGATAGGGTGTTTGGAATTCAAGAAAATAAGCAAGAATATTTTCCCAGAGCATTTTGGAAACCTAAATATTTATCTGAAAGTAGTAAGAAAAAACGTCCATTACAGCCAGATAGCATAATGATCTTGAATGATAAATTCTATGTTTTGGATGCAAAATATTACCACTACGGCTTAACTGGAAATAGTGATGATTTACCTAATTCTTCAGATATTAATAAACAGATAACTTATGGAGAGTATATAGACAAGAAAAAAGGACATGAGCCCTACAACGCCTTCATTATGCCTTTTAATAGAAAGTCAAACATATTTGGAATTAACGAAGATATGAGTAATGTTGCTGAGGCTTATGGTGTTTGAAAAAGTGGTGAAGATGGCGAATGTGGAACAAAAAAATACGAAAAAATACAAGGAATTTTAGTTGATACACGATTTTTAATGTACCACTATAGTTCGAATAGCCATGACAAATATCAAGAACAATTAGCTAAAATTATTGAAGACGGATATAAAGAAAACAATGGAGTTAATGAATAATCATTGACTCCTTTTTTTCTTGCTCTAGATCTTGCTGCATTGGCATTATTCCCACAGGCATCAGAACAATATTTTCTATTATAAGATGTAGCCTTTACTAAAAAAGTTTTTCACAGTATTCGTATTCCTTATATATTTGCGGTTTTATGTTTAGATAAAATGTGGATAAATATAAAAATCAATTTCTTCTTTATAAGAATATTTAGCTTCAATTATGAGTGTGTCAATCATTTTTTCGTAAATTGGATTTTCTTTTTTTATTAAACATATTTATAAAATTCCATTTTCATCATGAATAGGTGTTATATTATCTTTGACAATAACAATTTTCTTAAATGAGTCCCCAGTTCTTCTTAATGATTCAGTTTCCTGAAGTCTTTTTTCTTTTGTATCTATATTAAGAGCTGATTGAATATAATATCTATTACTTCCTATGTTTATAATAAAGTCAACTTCAAGTTGCATTCTAAGAGATTTTCCGTTTGAATCTTTTGTGTTATATACAACAACACCAACATCTACATTATATCCTCTCATTCTCAGTTCATTATAGATCACATTTTCCATTATATGTGTTATTTCATTTTGTCTAAAATTCAATCTACCATTTCTAAGTCCCAAATCACTAAAGTAGTATTTATATGGTGTTGAAATGTATTTTTTGCGCTTAACATCATATCTCTGAGCTTTTTCGATTAAAAAAGCTTCTTCAAAATAACTTATATAATTAGAAATTAGATGTCGGCTTATAGTTATATTTTTTTCTGATTTAAAGGTTTTTTCCAATTTACTTGGATTAGTTAATGAACCGATATAAGAAGAAATAATATCAAGTAAACTACTTATTACAACTTTATCATTTGAAATATTATATCGCTCTATAATATCTTTAAGGTAGGTGGTTTCAAAAATACCTTTTAAATATTCACTTTTTTGATTATGACTTTTTAGTTCAACTACTGAACGAGGCATTCCGCCATAAATACAGTAATCGCTAAAAGCATTACTTTTTTCTCCTTCATAACAACTATAAAATTCGGAAAACGAAAATGGATAAACTTTAATTTCATCACCTCGATCTCTAAATTGTGTTAATACATCTTTAGAAAGCATTTTTGAATTACTTCCAGTTACATAGATATCTACATTTTGAATTTTCATTAAACCAATCAAAACATCAACAAAAGTTATTTTTGAATCGTCTTCTTCAAAAAATGGATTTTTTATTTCCTTTACAAATTGAATTTCATCAATAAAAATATAGTATTGAAGTGTACTATCTACAATTTGATCTCTTAAATATTTATCTAACTCTATTGGATTTCTATATTTTAAGTTTTGAATATCATCTAAGCTAATTTTTATAATTTGTTCGTTTTTTACTCCTGTTGACAAAAGATATTTTCAATATAGTGTAAATAGAAGAAATGATTTTCCACATCTTCTTATTCCAGTGATTATTTTTACTCTTCCATTTTGTTTTTTAGAAATAAGTTTATTTAAATATCTAGGTCTTTGAATTTCCATATCACTCCATTTAAAATTTTTGCGTATTTACGCATTTTTACTAAATATATTACAACATTTGTAGTTATGTTAACTTTAATTTATTTAAGATTTTTGCGAATTCTATTCGTGATTTGCTAAATTATTAAAAAATCATGCAATATTTTGCATGACTGTTGTAAATTATAACTTTTTTCTAAAAGTTAAAGTTAGATATACTTTTTGCAATTTAGTTAAATCATTATTATTTTTAATTTTGCTTCTTGATAACATTACAATTAAGTTTTTAGTTATTATTGAGATTGATAAAACGATTGAATTCAAGAGTGAAATAATTTTGTAAATAAGTTGAAAAATGTTTAATTGGTTTTTAATCCCATCAAACTTAACTAAAAAATTATAAAATGAATATAAGTCTGAAAATATAAAAAATGAAAATAGAACTAAAATTAGTATTACATTTCTTTTATCTTTAACGTACTTTTTAAAGTTTTCAATAGGTTTTATAGATGTATCATTGATTTCATCTTGTGCCTCTGTTTTTTTATTATTAAAAGTGAGAAATTTTCAAAATCCAAACGCAAAACCTATATTTTTACCTTTTTTATGCATAATCAATATCATTATTTGAATTAAAAGAAATCAAGCAATGAAAACAAATATTACAATATATGAAAAAATAAATCCAGCTACTATAATAGGTTTGCTTAAATCCAAATTATTTTTTAAAAATATCGTTATAAATAATCCAGTTGTCGTGATAACTGTGTAAAAAATTAAATAAATTAATTTTGCGTAGGTTGATCTCTTATCTTTTGTTAAAAACACTAGTATTCCTTTCCTTATTAATTTTCTTTAAATATAGAAATAAACATCATTTTTCTTATATCTAGAAAATTATCCTCATGTTGTATTTGACTAAAACAGTCAAAATAGATCTTGCAATGTTTATAATTTTTGAAATTCATCTTAAAACTGTTCATATAATTTTTTATTTTTGTAGTATCGTCAAACTTTTGATGTATTTTATGTAAGTCAAGTAGTGTATTATTATTAAATTTATAAAAATCGTCAATAAATAAACTTGGATTATTTATAAATTTTTTTATCTTATTAAGCAAGGTAGTTGTTTTTGTACTTCAAAATATTAATTTGACATATCTTTCAAGTACTTTTGTTTTCTTTTTACTTGCTTTTGTTCTAATTCATGCAATTAATTTATAAAAATTAGTCTTTGAAAGTTCAATTTTAATCGCAGTACTCGGTTTATAAAATCATAAAAATGAAGATGAAATTAGAATAATATCTAAATTTTTTTGTATAGTTCTTTTTCTATATCTTGATAACTTGATACTTAAATCGTTACTTATGATTAATAAATCGTTGAGAACTTTTGTTAATTTTTCTTTGTTTGAATTATTACAAAATAATCTTATTAATTGAAATAATTTACTTATAAAACATCATTGTTTATTAACTGTTTTAATTCCATGTTTTACAACAGTGTATTTCTCGGGGACAACAGAGAGATAAAATATTTCAAAATCTACGGTTTTGTTAAAAATTCCTTTTTGAACAAATTCATCATTTAAATACAGAATTAAATTTTCATTATCATCAAAATTAATATGTTTAACACTTCCAACTGAAATGTAATCAATATCATTGTATTGAAAATTCAATCTAGGAAAATTTAATATGTATGAATAGCTACCTGTAACAGCAAGATTATTATTGGACATTTTTATTAAAAAATCTTTAAGAGTTTTCATAGATCGATTTTATAAAGGAAACAAATTTAAAGCTTATTAATAAATAACATTTTTTTAATTCAGCAATTTTTTTAGGATTATTAAGGCTTCTTTTTGAGTTATATAAAATAATATTTCTAATAAAACTATTTAATAATAATATTCATAAGAATAAATAAATCAAATTAATTCATATAGGTGTCGTAGATGAAAATATTAAAACGCCCCAAAATATTAAAGATAGCAGAATAAACACAAATGAAAATATTAATAATTTGATGCCAACAACTTTTTTGGAATTTACAAACAAAATATAATCATCCGTCCTTCTTAATGTTAAAAGTTGTTCTTTTTTTAGCTTCATATTCTGAACAAATGAAATAGTGTTAACAATTATTTTGTATAAAGTCCATAAAACAAAAATTGATAACAATACTATAAATATAATAGTCAGTTTTTGAGCATCGCTTATCGGATTTTTTAAGTTTGTCAAATAAGTATCATATGAATAATTAATAATTGCTATACACAATATTATTAAAATTACATTAAATATAATTCTGAAAATATTCGTGTGATTTTGTAATTTATTGTTTTTAAACATTAATATACTCCAAAATATTTATCATACTCAGCCCTTTTTAATGCTAATTGTAACTCGTTGTACATTTTTGAAGCGTCAACTATTTCTCTTCTAGTTCATTTAATATGTTCATAAAGTGACCTTTGAACAATATTTCCACTTATTCATTTTTTATATCAAGGTTTATTATAGTAAATAGAATAAGCTTTTTCTTGCAACGCTAATACATTAAATATATTTTCTTTTTTCCTTATTTCTGATGAAAGGGTTCAAATAACGTCATCCTCTGACAAGTCAATACTTTCAAAAAGATTTTTTAAATTTGGAAATACAAAATTTTCTAATACTTTAGCAGATAAATACGTGGAAGCCGTTGCTACTGACCCGGCAAATTTAATATGTGGTTCTTCCACATCCATGAGTGGTGAAAAAAACTCGGAAAGATTGTATAAAAACTCAGTTATTTTTTTCTCATTTTTTTGTATAAGTAATTCATAAAATTCCTTAGCTGTAGAAATTACAAAATTTCTATATTTAATAACATTGCTGACGAACAATTTATTGTAATATGCTAAATCATCTCAATAAGTATTTGACACATATTTGGATATCATTTTTTGTCCTCTTATTATTTTTTCAATTTCACTTTTTGAGCTTCTTAGTCTATTATTAATTACAAACTCTTTGTCCTCAGTTAAAATTGTCTCTTCTTTTATAAATGAGAAATTTAGTATTTTAGAATCTTGAATTATTTCGATAATTTTTTTATAGTCACTTTCTTGTATCTTTTGGACAAAATCTTTAATATGATTTTTAGTAGTTACATCTTTATCATTTTCTAAATTTATATTTCTGTTTTCAATAATATTTATCATAAACCGCCTTTATAGTAATAAATTTAGTTATTAAAAAGTTAATTTAAAGCAAAATTATTACCTAAAATACTAACTTTATACAATAACTAATATAATTATAAATAGTTTTTACAATGTATAGAAACATTTCTATATTTTTGAATTCAATTACCACAATTATGAAACGCTTAATTATTTTTGTGTTCAAAATATTATCAATTACGATATGATTCATAGAAACTTTATAATTATATGAATGAATTGTATTAAATTTAGATAATAGTATTTATAATGCTGTTTTTAATATAGAATATGATTTCATTGTGCAAAATTAAGCCTAATCAGTAAAAAGTGAAATAGATTCGCTTATTCACATCATATGAAAATAAATTTCATTTCTATTAAAACTTTCTAAATTATTTATAATTAAATTAGAGGTAAAAATGAAAAGGAAATTATTTTTTGGTTTGGCATTAAGTCCAACAATTTTAGTATCTCCTTTGGTAGTTTCATGCACAGACACCGAGGAAAAGAAAACTAAAGAAATTAACAAAGAAAACATTGAAAAATATTCTAATTTAGTTAACGAAATCCAATTAGCATATCAAAAATCAAATCCAAATACACCTATTTTTGAAGGAAAAACAATTGTTGATATTTTTACTGAAATGGTAGATAAATTACTTGAAACAACAGGTTTATCAGAACAAGGTGAAGATTTTGTTAAATATACTAAAGAAACTATGACATATAGCATAAATGTTTCAGTTGAAGAGTTCATTCCTTTCATCACAAAGATTGTAGATGAAGCTAAGAAGAATCCAGATGTTGATATTTTAACTATATTTAAAAAACAAGAAAACATAGACTACTGATTAAAAGTTCTTGAAAATGTTGTTAATAAACTTAGAGACTATTCTAAGAAAACTAAGGATAAGCTAATGAATATTATGGTTGATATAGACTTAAAAGTAACGCCCGATGCTTCTAAGAGTCAATTATTAAAACAATACAAAATGTTTTATAACGACTCAAAAATCGATGAGCAATATGACTTAATTCTCAAAAATTATAAAGATGCTGTAAATTTATATTTAAGTAATGAAAATACTGATATTAAAGAAATTATAAACACTTTACTATCATCAATTAATTCAGTAGCTTAGTACATTTCAAGTCTTTATGACTTGATTTTTATTATATTTATTTGCACCGAATATTATATAATTTATGTACAAGGAGATAATATGAACTATAAACAATTAATTAAAGAAAGAATTGATAATTTTAAACGTGATTATGTTTTTATAATTAGTGATTTTTATGATATTACAGGATATGAAACAATAAAGAGCACAATAAACAGACTTGAAAAAGAAGGATATATAAAAAGAATTTTACCTGGTTTGTTTTACAAACCATTCTATGTCGAATTAATAAATGAATACAGTATTCCATCACCTCTAGATGTTGCTAAAGGTATTGCAAGAAAGTATAATTGAAGCATTGCTCCATCAGGTGATACAGCTTTAAACATACTTGGTCTATCAAATCAAGTTGTTGTTAAATATATTTTTATTTCAAATGGAAGATATGCTTCATTTAAATATGACAATTTTGAGATTGATTTCAAAAAAGTGAACAATAAAGATATCAACGATAAATCTTACTTAAGTGCATTGATAATACAGGCATTAAAAACTATAGGAAAAAGAAATATAACAAAAAGACAAATTGAATATTTAAATAAAAAATTTAGTGAGAGTGAAAAAAACTTATTAATGAAAGAATGTAAAACTACAAGTGCATGAACATACGAAATAATTAGACAAATATGTCAGGAAAAATATGTTTAAGTTTAAGAAAATAGATTTAGAAGACTTAAAAACAACAATAAAATTATTTTCTAGGAAAACAAACATTACTCCATTTCAATTAATAATCGAAAACCTGAAAATTTTGGAAGAACAAATACATAAATTAAATAAAAAATAAAGACTTTTTTTGATATAAACTAAAACAACAAAAGTGCACAAATAAATGTCAACTTTTGTTGTTTTAGTTTATAAATGTGTTTATCAAATTTTAACAAACATTAGACCTACTAATTAATTTGTTAATCATCATCTCAACTGAATTAATAACTTCATTAAGTTTTATCTCTTTAGTGAATGGAAATTTATTTTGATAACTTTTTCAAAGTTTTCTAAATTCTTCTTTTTCACTTATTTCTTTTATTATTTCTAATATTTTGTGAAGATTAAATTCCGTCTTTCTATGAAGGAAGGTATTTTTGCGGGTATATTTTTTATTGTTGTTTTAACACTTTAAACCTAACGCAAAATGTATATAAAAGCAACAGTAAAAAAAATGCGTGTGAAAATATAAGCAGAAAAAGGCTTCAAAAGTACAAAATCAATTTCACTTTTGTTCAAAAAGCAATGTTTAATTTTGCTTTCTACTATAATTTAAATATATTAAATTTTTATAGAGAGGTATTTATGGAAAGAAATAATAATTCCGAAATAACACTTGGACTTGATCTCGGTGTTGGTTCAATTGGTTGAACAATATTAAAAACATCAGAAAAAAATGGTCAAAAAACAAATGAGGTTTTAAAAACAGGAGTTGAGCTTTTCCCTGAAGTTAAAAGTGCAAAGGAAAGAAGAGAAAAACGTGGAGCGAGAAGATTAATTAGAAGAAGAAAATTAAAGTTATCTAAATTAAGAACAATGATTATGAATTTTTGTGATGAAAATAACAATAATTTATTTGGATATAAATCAAAAGAAGAATTAGAAAATGATTTATCATCATCTGGTTTTATAAAAATAAATGAAGCTCAAAAAATTTATATACTAGACATAATTGATGAAGAAATGAAGAACATCAATAAACAATATGATAGCAATTTCATTCAAAAACTATTTTTCAACAGTCAAGATTTATCTGGTTTTAATGAATTCCTAAATGAATATAAAAATAATATTCAGCTTTTAAGATTACTTTTTATAAATCTTTTACTTCAAAAGGAATTCGATATTAATAAACCATCTACTAATACTATTTACTTTAGAAAAATAGCAATCAAATTAATCTATGACCTATTCAAAAATAGGGGTGTATTTTATGATATTAAAATTTCCGAAAAAACTGAAAATCCAACTAATATTGAAGTTTTTCCAACATTTGAAAAATTTAAGAAAGATGTATTAAACTCACAAGTCAAGATTAAATGAAATCTTAAATTAAAGGATGATAAATTTAAAGAAGTCTTTTCAAATATAGAATGAAGCAGAGAACTAGAATGAATACTAAACAAAGTATTTGCTGAAAATATTTTTAGTGATTTCAAAGAAAATATAAAGAGCTTATTTAGTTTCACTAGAAAATACAATGAAGGACCTGGTAGTGAAAAAAGTTACAGTACTTATGGAATATATTCAAAAGATGGTGAAAAACTATATAACAACATTTGAGACAAATATATAAAGAAATGTTCTATTTACAATACCATAAATGGTTTTGAAGATTTAAGTGTTGAAGTTATCTTAAGTAATAACTATAAAATCTTTAATACCATTAATAATCTTCAAAATATATTAAATCCTGAAGCCCGTAAATTAATCACTTGTGAAATGTATGAAAATTTAATAAAATATTTAGCTAATATTAAAAAATGAGATAAGAAAGAAGCGAATAAAGAAATAGAACTCAATATAGAAAACTTAATAACGATATTAGGATTAAAAGACAAAAATCTTACAAAGTTTGATTTCTTTGATTATTATTTAAGTGAAACTATTAAAAATGATTTCATTGATGAATCAAAATTAGAAGACTTAGATGCTGATGATACTAAAAAGTTAGAGAAAATAATTGATAAAAACACCTTTAAATTTCCTAAATTCGAATATGCTAATATATTATGCAAATTTCTTGGTTTTAATTTTAGTAATATTGATGAATTACTTTGAGAAAATAAATCTGAAGAAGAATCTATTTTTAGCTATTTTACGTCACTTCTTTGTAGAAATAGTGATAAAGAAAGTAGAAGAATTCAGTTGGAAAAATACTTTGAAGAAAATATCGATAAACTTCTAGTTAAAGAAAAACCTATTAAAAATAATAAAAAAGTAAATGAAGTTATTGCTGCTGTAATAGCATTAAAACCAAAATACGGTAACTTATCAAGTAAGGCAATAAACGAATTCAACAATAAAATTTTAGAAAGAGAAAATAATGAAGAAATTTTAACTTTCTCAAAATATAGAGAAGAAATTATTCAAAGTGTACAAACAAAACCAGACAATATAGATATTGAAGTTTTTTTCAAAACAAAAAATTTAAATGCTACAACTGAAAAAACATTAAGAATAGCTGATAAATTAGTTAGCAAACTATATAAAGATTACAAATTTAATAATATCGTTATCGAAATAGCTCGTGAATTAAATAAAAGTGAAAAAGTTATTAAACAAATTAATAAGGAAAATAACGTATTGATGGAGTTTAATAAATTTCTTTTAAGCAAATACGGAAAAAATAGTAAAAAGATTAAATTGTTAATTGAACAAAACGGAATTGATTTATATACAGGCGACAAAATATTATCTTCATTTGAAAATTTTAATATTTCTATGTTGGATAACTATGAAATTGATCATATTATTCCACAAAGTAAATTTTATGACAGTAGAATGGATAATTTAGCATTAACAAATTCAACTTCTAATAAGAAGAAAAGCAATGAAACTGCATATGATTATGTCAAAAATAATAAATCAATTCTTAAAAAGTGAAATGATTTATATAAAATCAATGAAGAAAAAAATAATCAAAATAAGAATGATAATGTTGATTACACATCTTTTGACCTTTTAAAATCACTAATAAAAGATTGAAAAGAAACCAAAGCCAAGTTACTAATACAATACTTTAAAAACATAAGAAGAAAGAAAATAAGAAATCTGTTAAAATCTGGATATAGAATCGATAATACATTTTTAAGAAGCAATCTTATCGATACACAAACAATAACAAAAACAGCATGCGAATGATTTAAAATAAAATTTCATGATAAAGGTATTAAAATTATTCCATTCAAAGGTTTTGCAACTTCTGCTGTAAGAACATATTCAGGACTTCCATTTAAAGATAGGAATGATAACATTCATCATGCCATTGACTCAACGGTTATTTCAACAACTTATAATAACTCTAAAATATTCAAAGATTTGATAACTGAAGAAAACGTTCTTGGAAAATGAGAATATTATAGTAAGGAAAAAAAGGAAGTTACTAGCGCAATCAAAGAAGCACTTTTAGATGAAGAACGAAAATATAAAGAGGAATTTTTAAATAGGGTTGATTTTAAATATTACCCAGTTATAAAATTTAATAAAAAGACAACTCAAGAAAATATTGTAGCTGTATATCAACAATATCAAAACGATGGAACAAAAACCATTAGAGACTTAAGAAGATCAAGTGATATTAAGGAAATTGATCTAGCCACATTAATCAGTTTTGCAATACAGACATATCATAAATGAAAGAATAAAGAAAATGATGATTTAGACGCTCCTGAATCACTTATAAAAATTTATTTAGATGTTGTTTCCAAAGAAAAAAATAAAGAAAATAAAGAAGATAAATTTTATTTTAAGTGAATTCCTATTTGGGTTAATGATACAAAATTTTTATCGCAAATTAAGGTTATTTATGATTCTTTAATATACTATTTATTAAATAAGTGTAAACATAATAATCATAATGTATCTAATGATTGTGCTAATTTGGTTGACGAATATTCTAGATGTATATCAAAACACAACGGAATAATAAAAGATTCATATATTCAAAATAAGTGATTTGTTTTTATACCTCAAAAATATTTATCAAAAGATTCTAAAGAACTTATAGTGATAAATAAACTAACATTATTTGATAATTCACAAAATAGAAAGTCAAGCGCTTATATAAATTGGACTAAAAAAGATAAGACTTCTAGAATTGGTAATCTAAAAGAAATTGATGAGAATTACTTTGGTATATTATGTATTAAAAATAAAAACGATAATGGCTGAAAACCTATCATTTTGAGATATGATTTTTTAAAAAATGTTAGTGAAAGAATTGAATTAATTAAAATTTTATCAAAAATTGACACTCACATAACAAATAATTACTTTTTACAAAAAATTAATAATTGAATTACCAAAAACATTGAAGGATTTAAAAAGTTTAATTACATCAAAGAAGATGAAGATATACAAATAACCAAAGAAACTGAAGTTATTTATTTATTGAACAAGTTAACTTATATCAGGAAAGAAGAAAAAAGCAACTCTGATAAGTCTGTAGAACAAATAGAAAATAAGAATTTATTTATAATAAAAACGATTGAATATACTGATATTCAGGTAGAATTTTCAACGGTAAGAGAAAAACAAGTCAATTATAAACCAAGATTAAATAGTGTACTAAAAGAATATAAGCGTTGAATTAAGTAAAAATAAATTTATTATTTAATATCTTGCATAAATAAAAATCAAACCACTAAATTTTAATTAGTGATTTGATTTTTATTTATAAACTATTATAAAAACGGTTTGAATTAAAGCCTATACTAACTCAACTTTAACACAACCAAAAAACGCTTCAGATAATTGATTTATATTGCTCTGTGTCTATACTAACTCAACTTTAACACAACCAAAAAACAGGGAAGAGCTTTATTCTTTCAAAACTGAGGTCTATACTAACTCAACTTTAACACAACCAAAAAACTCACTGATATGTCTTATTTATTTTATGAAAGTCTATACTAACTCAACTTTAACACAACCAAAAAACACACTAACTTTAATAAAGTTAATTACTTTTGTCTATACTAACTCAACTTTAACACAACCAAAAAACGGTTTTGCAATTTCAAAACATATGGGACAGTCTATACTAACTCAACTTTAACACAACCAAAAAACGGTTTTGCAATTTCAAAACATATGGGACAGTCTATACTAACTCAACTTTAACACAACCAAAAAACTTACATTAACTGATTTATATAATGAAATTGGTCTATACTAACTCAACTTTAACACAACCAAAAAACATACTAATTTAACAAAAATTGAACCTGAACGTCTATACTAACTCAACTTTAACACAACCAAAAAACGAGAAACACTTTTTGCTATGAATAATCTTAGTCTATACTAACTCAACTTTAACACAACCAAAAAACAATCTTATTATTTTTATCTTTAATAATAATGTCTATACTAACTCAACTTTAACACAACCAAAAAACTCTGGTATTAATTCATTCCTATTACCATTAGTCTATACTAACTCAACTTTAACACAACCAAAAAACCTGTTTCTCCATTCACTTCCCTAGTTGTTGTCTATACTAACTCAACTTTAACACAACCAAAAAACCTCAAAATTTAGTTTTTTGATATAAAAATTATATCATTACTTATTTAATAATTAATTCTTGAATTATATTTCTAATTTTTCTTAGTTCATTTTTACAATTTATTTGAAGAGTATTATGATTCATTTTAAAAGAAGAATCTCTTTTATAAATCTCAAATTTAACAACTTCATAATTTTCTATGTGGAATAAATAGCCATCATTTTCTAAATACACTAATTCTAAATCTGTTAAATTTTCAATGATGTTAAATGCGTTATTAGTTAGAAAAATAAAATTATAATTATTGATATATTCAGATATATCTGATAATTTTATAAAATCTACATTTTTCAGAATAATGTTATTTTTACTCTCAAGCTTAAAATTATTTAATCATTTAATTAAAGTATTTTTATCTATAAATTTGTCTTGATTAAAATCATAAATATACTTAATTATTTTGGAATAATCAGGTAGATAACTACTAAATTCTTCTCCAATAAAATCATTAATGTTTTTATTGTATTTCTCAAGGATTTCTGAATTAAAAATTACCTCTTTAGTTCACTCTAATGAATTAACAATATATTTATATAAAATGTTTTTTGAACTTATTTGATATAAATCAATAAGTTTTGTTAATGGATCAATTACTATAAAATCACTTATTTTAAATTCACTGTTACCTATCTCAATTATTGCATCATCGGAGTGCAATTCTTTTATCAAGTTATCTACGTTTTCAGATTGAATTATTATGATCCCGTTGTAATCATAATATTGGTTTTGAAATTTATTTATCTTTATCATTATAATTTTATATACCTCCCACAGTTATTGATTATTTCATTTTTACTGTAATTGCCTTTTATTAGCTCAATTTCTTGATATTGTTTTTCAGAAAGCAATATAAGTCTCACATTTGCACTTTTAGGTAGAAATTTTGATATTTTTTGTTTTTCAGAACTATATTGTGAGTAAGATGGAATAACTTTTACATAAATGGAATACTGAATCATGTAATATCCATTTTTGATTAAGTTAGTTCTAAATGAATTTGATTCTCTCGAGTTATCATCATAAATGTCATACATTAATATTATTCGCATTTGTCTCATTCTATAAAGTCCGCTATATATTCTTGAAATTCCATTTTTTGAAAATTGTGAATAAAATTACTAATAACTTTTTGAAATTTACTCATTTTGCCATTAAAACTCACTTTTAAGTCTAATAAATCAAACAAAGCTTCTTTAAAGTTCTCAATCTCTGAATTTTTATTTAATACATACATTTTATATACTAGAAAATCAACTTGAGATCTAAAAGGTTCCATCAAATCACAAGCAAGAGCCAAAGGATTCACTTTAACGTTATGTCAAATAGACAATCTATTATCAAGACCGGCAGAAATAAGTGTTCTGGAAATATAACTAAGAAGTATACTGTAGCCATAATTTAATGCTATGTTTATTTTATTTTCTTCCCTTCTATTAAAATTTTGCCCAAAAAGAAGATTAAAATAAACTTTTGCTGCATGTCCTTCTCTATTTGTTTTATCATTTAGTTCTACTTTATCTCTGTATTCTAGAAATTTCTTCTTTTTTTCTTCATCTTCAAATAAATTTAATTCCTGTAGTAAATTAAAGCTATTTTGAATTTTGAGTTTAACAATCTTTGCTCATAATTGATATTTATAATCATTAGTTCATTCTAATTGCTTAACAAATTCATTATTATTGTAATTTCCATTAATTCTTATAATCGATGCTGTTGGCATCATTTTTTGGTCACAAATTATAAAATTTATATCGTTTTTAACAATTTCACTAATCAAGGTTACAGATATATTGCATCTAGGATTATTTAATATTATTGTTTCAATTTGATTTAAGGGTATTGTAATTCTTCCTGTTTGATTTTTTATTAGTAAATTACCAAGAAAAACTGAAATATAATCAGTTAGATTTATCTCAATTACTTTTTTCACAGGTTTAAAATAAAAAACCAACGTTATAAATAACGTTGATCTGCAACTACGGCTGAGGATAAAAACATTACCTGAGTTTCCAAGTTAGAAATAAAAACAGTAAATTTAGCGATTATTTCGCTATTTTTTAAACTTTTTATAAAATCTACATTGTAATTTATAAATATTTAGTTATTAATGTTTCATAGTATCTTAAATTTTCATTTAATTTCCTTGAATTATCATATTCTACAGAAATAACTTCGTTGTTTACTTCTTTACTAATTTTGATTGCTGTTTTAAGAATCTCTATAAATTTCATAACAGAAGTTTTTTCAACTAAACCGCTGTCCTTTAATGCTAATTGATCTAATTGAATAATTGCATATTTAAGCACAACTAAAGCTAAAAAAGATAATAAAACGTATGCTTCTATGTGCTTGTAAGTTCAAACAAACATTGGTCTTAACTCTAAAGTACCTTTAAGAACTCTGAAATTTTCTTCTATTTGTCATTGTTTTTGATAAATTGAAATAATTTCACTTGGGGAAATGTTTAATAAAGATGTTTCATAAATGTAATATCCATCAAATTGTTCATCTTCTTCAATTTTGTCGTAATTCAATTTGTATAAAGTGTCTTCATTAACTTTTTGGAAAAATTTATATTTTTTAATTGAGTTTAAATCAGAAGCTGAAACCATTCCGTTTTTAGCTTTTTTATAGAAGTTATTGACTAAATTTTCTCTATCTTTTCTGTCTTTTGAAGCTCTTGATGAAGAGTAAGAGATAATTCTTCGTCTCACTTTATCGTTTTTTCTACCATTTTGTCAAGTTGAAAAATATGTTTGTTCAGTTATTGACTAAATTTTCTCTATCTTTTCTGTCTTTTGAAGCTCTTGATGAAGAGTAAGAGATAATTCTTCGTCTCACTTTATCGTTTTTTCTACCATTTTGTCAAGTTGAAAAATATGTTTGTTCCTTATACTTAAAATCTCCACCATAATTAACGTAGTCATCTTGTTTTAAGACGTATTCCTTGACTTTTTTACTTCCTGCTTTCATACGATATGAAATGATATAGTCAATACCGTGTGCTTCTAAAAATCTAATGTTAGCGTTTGTACTCATCCCTTTATCACAAACAATTACAACTTTTTCAATTTCATAAACTCTTTTCATCTCAAGCATAAAATGAATGAAAGTTTTTGAATCAGTTGTATTTCCGGGGAACAATTTATAATGCAATGGAATTCCGTTTTCATCTGTAATTAAACCAATAACTACTTGATCTTCTTTAAATTTTCCATCTTTAGAAAAACCAGGTACTCTTATTCCTATTCTTGAAAATGATTCAAAATAAGCAGTTGTTGTGTCATATCAAAGAACTTGTAATTTTCTCTTATTTTCTGATACTAATTGATTATTTATATTTTTAAGAATTTGTTCCTTGTACTCTTATTCCTATTCTTGAAAATGATTCAAAATAAGCAGTTGTTGTGTCATATCAAAGAACTTGTAATTTTCTCTTATTTTCTGATACTAATTGATTATTTATATTTTTAAGAATTTGTTCCTTGTTATCAAATAAGTAATCTAAAGCATTGTAGAAACTAGTTTTTCCAACATTTAATTCAGTATCAGTTTCTTCTTGTGAATTGAAAATTCCTCAAATACTTTTCTTTTCAACAACTCTTTTTTGAAGCATATATCTTAAAATGTCCACAACATTTTTTGATTTCGTTGATTTTAAATCATTAAAAATATTTAATTTATCTATAAATTTATTAATAATTTCTAGAGAATAATTTGAAACTTTAATTTTAGTTTGATTCTTTTTTAAGAATTTGTCAACTATTGGTTTTAATTTGTTTCTATCTCACTCAGTATCTCAGTTTTCACACTCAGTTTTAAGAGCATTAATTGGATCAGAGTTGAATTTTTGTAGTTCACTTAAACTTCCGATACCGATTGATTTTTTATAACCTTTACCATATCCGCCACTGATTGCTAATGATATATAATATTCATCTTTTCTTTTGCTTTTTACAACTATTCATTTATCTTTTTTCATAACTTATATTATACCACAACTACAATGTAATTATGTACAAAAAAATTAAATTATTTTGTGTTCTTTTATACGTAGTATAAAAGGTATAAAAAATAGAGTCTACAACTATTCATTTATCTTTTTTCATAACTTATATTATACCACAACTACAATGTAATTATGTACAAAAAAATTAAATTATTTTGTGTTCTTTTATACGTAGTATAAAAGGTATAAAAAATAGAGTCGTTTTTATGACTCTAACTTGGAAACTCAGGATAATCAGTTAGATTTATCTCAATTACTTTTTTCACAGGTTTAAAATAAAAAACCAACGTTATAAATAACGTTGATCTGCAACTACGGCTGAGGATAAAAACATTATCCACGCCTTATTTCTTAGTTTGTGTTTAAAGTTGAGTTAGTATAGATCTTTTTTAGTTGCATTTAAATTATATAACAATTTTATATATTTGTAAAAATATGTTAAAAAAGTTGATTTATTTTTAAATTTTTAACTCCAACATTAATTTATATCATTTTCAGCAGATTATTACTATTTTAGTCGTATATATTTTATTGCTCTTCCTACACCCTCTCTCTTGATTTCACCATCTTCAATTAACTTTCTTAATGCTAGTTCAATAGAACTTATACTTAGTGATGGACAAAGTTCTCTAATGTCTTGTTTGGTAAATCTTCCAAGTTTGTGTAATATCGCTTTTCTTACTTGTTCAATAGCTGGAAGTTTTTCTTCTATAATTGTAAATCTATCTTCAAACTCCTTATATGCAGCAAGAATTATTCCTAATAGATGCTTTATAAAAGGTAATACATCCTCGTTTTCATCATGTCAATGAACTCCTGCTTGCCTTAAAGTATCATAATATGCTGTTTTATCTTTATAAATTAGGGATTCAAGTGAAATGTATTTAGCTACATAAAAACCACTTCTATATAATAAAAGTGTTGTTAGCAATCTACTCATTCTACCATTACCATCATTAAATGGGTGAATACATAAAAAGTCATGAATGAAAATAGGTATAGCAAGAAGTGGATCTAATTCCAAATTAGCGATAACCTTATTATATTCATTACATATTTTATCTAACGCTTCAGGAGTTTCAAAAGGTGAAAGTGGTGTGAATAAAACTTCAGTGTGTCCATCAGAGTATGTTGCACTGATATAATTTTGCGCATTCTTAGTTTTATCTGCAATTGGATTATTCATATGACTAAACATAATTTTGTGCATTTGTAAAATATAATTTTTCGAAATAGGAATTACATCAAAGCTTTCATTAATAATATTCAAAACATCTCTATATCCTGCAATTTCTTGTTCATTTCTATTTCTTGGAGTTGTCTTTTCTTCCACTAACTGTCTAAGTCTTGTGCTTGTAGTTACAATTCCTTCAATTTCATTAGAAGCTTTTATACTTTGAATCTTCGCTATTTCTATAAGTTTATTCAATTCTTCATGTTTTTGCCTCAAATAAAGTTCTTGTCTACCTTGGTATCTATAAATCGAAGCAACTAAACCAAGAACTTCTGAATCCCATTTTTTATCCTTAATTTTAGAATAATTAAAATTTTTCATTAGTTTCTCCCTTATAGTTTAACTTATTCCTTAAAATATACTAAATTTTAAGGGAAAATTCAAAATTTAAGGGTAAATCAAGTACAAAATCAAACTAAACAAGACTATTTAACGTTGCTTCACTATTACATAACGTTTTATAATCCAAAAAATTCTTCGATAAGTTTTTTTAGTTTAGTTATAACTTTTTCTTTTTTCTTTTGTTTATCATTATTCATTCTCGAAAGTTTAGGTAATATGTTATTTAATTGAATACCATTTGGTGAAACTTCACCTTTTTCTATTGATTGTATAATAAAATTAGATGCTTCGTTATCAGTATTGATAAGTTTTTCTTCGTTTATAAGCTCTTGTATTTTTTCTTCACGTTTTTTTAATGCAAATTCATAGAACTCACCTAAAATGTCTTGCTTTACTTGTAAAGTAGTTAAATTCATACTGTCTAAAAATTCAATAATAAGTTCTTCTTTTTCTCTATATCCAACGCTAGATTTAATGTATCTTCTTATCTCTTCTTTAAGAGTTGAAATATCATTATGTTCTTTAGACTTATCAATGATTAATTTAAATATATAATCTAAATTTATTTCATCAGTTCTTAAAAGTTCAATGTGAAATTCAAGGTTAGCAAAATCTTTCGAGAGATTTTCTTTTTCTTTGTGATCTCTTTCCTTGATAAATGATTCTCTTATATCAAGATATACACTCTTCATATCTTGTTTTTCTCGTTCACTTAAAATTGGTTCACTATTATGAAAATCATCAAAGTTTCTTAATATATTTTCTAATTTAAGGAATTGACCAAATGTTTTAACAAATTCTTCCTTCTCTTTTTCTGAGTTAATTTTAGTTGGTTCTGAAAATTCTGTTTTTAGCTTATTACAAATTTCTTCATAACCTGTTACATAATTACCAGAAATATCATCTTTGAACCCTTTCATGTACTGTTCATAACTTTTTTCAAGCATAACATTAAGACTGTTTTTGTCACCAAAAGTTCTAACAGCATCTTCAGTAGCTTTTTGTAAGTCTCTAAAACATACAATGTTTCCAAAACTTTTAACTTCATTAAAGATTCTGTTAGTTCTCGAAAAAGCTTGAATTAATCCATGATATCTTAAATTTTTATCAACAAAAAGTGTATTTAAACTTGGTGCATCAAAACCTGTTAAAAACATTCCAACTACAATAAGTAGGTCGACTTCTTTATCTCTTACTCTTTTTGAAAGATCAGAATAATAATTTTGAAAACCTTTTGCATCAGTTGAAAAATTTAACTTTTCATCATAAAACATTGAATTATAATCATTAATTGCTTTTTCAAGGAATTCTCTTGATGATTGGTCTAATAATTTTGTTGGTTCATCTAAATCTTCATCTAATAACTCACCAATAGCATCTTGTTTTTCGTTTGGTGTAAAACTAAAAATTGTTGCTATTTTTAATTTTTCTTCATTATTTTTATTTTTTTGTAAATCATTTAAAACAGCATAATATTTTTTAGCTGCTTCAACATTTTCAACCGCTAAAATAGCATTAAAACCGCTTAATTTCTTGTTTTTGTGGGTATATGAAATTCCTCTATGAGTTTTTTCATTGAATACGCTCAAAATATGCTCACTAATTTTTGTAATTCTTTCTAAGTTACCAAGAACTTTACTTTCAAGTGTTTTTAACTTAATTTCATCAGTTTCAGTTTCTTCTTCTTTAAAAGAAGCTGATACATTACAATAATCGACTTTAAACTTTAATACTTTACCATCTCTAATAGCATCAGTAATAACATATGAGTGTAATAATTGTCCAAAAATTGAACCAGTAATTTCATTACCAAGTGCATTTTCAACAAATATTGGAGTTCCTGTAAATCCAAATTGATAATACTTTTTGAATTTTTTAGTTATATTTTTTTGTATTTCTCCAAATTGAGATCTATGGCATTCATCATAAATTAAAACACAATGCTTGTCAAAAATAGGGTGATTTAAGTTTTTGCTAATAAAATTATTTAGTTTTTGAATTGTTGTAACAATGATCTTTTTGTCACTAGATTCAATAGACTTTTTCAGTGCAGTAGTATCTCTAATCGATTCAACACTATCTTTATCAAATTTTTTGTATTCATTAACTGTTTGATAATCTAAGTCTTTTCTATCAACAACGAAAAATACTTTATCAATAAAATCTAAATTTCTAGCTAAGTTTGCTGTCTTGAATGAAGTTAGTGTTTTACCTGATCCGGTTGTGTGTCAAATATAACCACCACCTTCTACTGAACCATATTTTTTATTTTCAAAACTTGATTTAATTTTTCACAAAATTCTTTCAGTAGCAGCTATTTGATATGGACGCATCACTAATAATTTATTTTGTGATGTAAAAATACAATATTTAGTTAGAATTTCCAACAACACTCTTCTTTCAAAAAATGTTTTTGTAAAATCAACAAGATCAGGAATAGGATTATTTTTTGAATCTGCTCATTCACAAGCAAAATCCATACTATTTTTACCATCATTATAATTGTTAGTAAAATACTTAGTCATAGTTCCATTGGAAATAACAAATATCTGTACATATTTGTATAAAGAATTTACAGTATTAAAACTCTCTTTACTATATCTATTAATTTGATAGAACGCTTCAGAAATAAGTCTTCCTCTGGATTTAAGCTCAATATGTACAAGCGGAAGTCCATTGACCAAAATAGTTACATCATAAATATTTAAATGTATCCCATTTTGTTTGAATTGATTAATAACTTGTAAACTATTATTATTTAAATCTTTTTTATCAATTAGCTTTATATTTTGTTTTTCGTTATTATCAAAAGTAAAAGTTATTATATGATCTTCTTGAATTTGTCTAGATTTATCAGTTAGATTATGTTTAGGATTTGTAAAAACTTCTTCACTAAATCTCTTTCATTCATTATCATTAAATTTAATCTTATTTAATTTTTCAATTTGAGTTCTAAGATTAATTAGTAAATCTTGTGGTTCCTTAAGATTTTCTAAATATTGATAACCTTGCTGTTTAAGTGAATTAATAAGAAATTTTTCTAAAGCTTCTTCACTTTGATAACTTTTAGCTTCGTTAGCAACAGATTTATACTGAGCTAAAATAATCCCAGTATTTAATTCTGCGATTGTCGATAGTTTTTTAACGTTATTTTCATTGGGATTAGACATAAATCCTCCATTATTATTCTTTTGGAAAATCTAAAAGTTTATTTCTATAATATTCATACTGTTGTTTTCTAAGTTTAATTTCCTTAGGTAAAGAGTTTTTAGTTCCTTCTGTTAACTCTGAAAATTTATCAAGTATTTTTACGATTTTGTTTTGTATTTCGATTGGGGGAATAGGGATTTTAATTTTAGAAATTTTTTCTTTTGATACATTAAATCTAGTTACTCCAGTCGTTATGTTAATTATTTGTTTTCTTATTAATTCAGATCTAAATAAATATTGAGAAAATTTCGGAATCAAAACCTTAGGTTCATTTAATCTTAAACCGAACGAAAAACTATTTAAATAAATTTTTTCTTTCGGAAAAAAATTGACAACCGAACTTAAACCAGCTTCTTCTAAATTTTCTGAAGATCCTGTAAAAAGAATATCTCCATATTTAATATTATTTTGATTTTCATCTTTATCTATGTAAACTCAATTATCTAAAAAATCTTCATTTAACTCATCATTATTAAAAATATTTATATATGAAACATATTTGAAATTTCCATTAGTAAAATCATATTTATTTTTAGATTTTAATCCTGTATACAATTTTCCTATTTCACTTAAACTTTTTCACTCAAATTTTTCTGCTTCTTCAAATATAGGAAAATATTTTCTACTTATTTGCCACGCGCAACGTCTCTCTCTCTGGGCTATCTGTATTATCAAACGCTAATAATTTATCCTTATAATACTTATATTGTTTATTCCGGCGCTCCAACTCGCGCTCCAACTCTTTAACATAAATGTTGAATTTATCAAGTATTTTTACGATTTTGTTTTGTGTATCTATCGAAGGAATTGGGATTTTTAGTTCTTTTAATTCGTTTATATTGACTTTTTTAAATGTAGATAAATTTGAATTATTTATACACCATTCGGATATCTCATAAAAATAATGAAGTAAAAACTCTACTGATATTGTATTTTCGTATTCTTTTTTCACACTTAAGTTTGTAAATTGTTGATTTGCTAATGAATCTTCATATAATAATCCAAATTGTCCAATAGTAGCAGTAGTGGAAAGTAGAAATGAGTTTTTTTTAAATAATCCACTACCTTTTACAGCCTCTTTAGTTATCTTCTGCTTTGATTTCTTTAATACACTTCCTTGCTCTTTTAAATCATCTAACCTAAATCAATTGTAAACACCATCTTTTCAATAATCTGGGTTATTTTTATAAGGGGTATAACCATTTCTTATTTCAAAAACTTCACCAATAGTTTTTCACTCAACTTTTTCATTTTTAATCAAATCTCAAATCTTATTCATCTTCTTCTAAATCCTTAACTATTTCATCAATGGCATTTCTTAATTCGTTAATTCTTTGAACAGTTTCTTGAATCTCTTGATTTAATAATTTGATATCAATTTTTTCTCTAGTGTCTTCTTTTTCAACGTATTTTAGAACAGATAGATCATAATCATTCTTTTCTATCTCTTCTTTATCAACATATCTAGAGAAATATTGAATTTCTTTTCTTTCTCTAAATTCTTTGATAATATTTTCGATATTTTCATCACTAAGAATGTTATTATTAGTTTCTTTCTTGAATTCTTTTGATGCATCAATGAATAAAACCTTATTTTCAGTTTTATTTTTAGACATAACTAAAATACAGGTAGCAATTGATGTACCAAAGAATAAGTTATCAGGAAGTTGAATGATACAGTCAATAAAATTATTATCAACTAAATATTTACAAATTGTTTTTTCAGCACCTTTACGGTAGAAAATTCCAGGGAAACAAACTATAGCAGCTCTACCTTGAGATGAAAGATGATGTAAGGAGTGTAATATGAAAGCAAAATCAGCCTTAGATTTAGGAGCTAATCTTCCAGCTGGAGCAAAACGTTCATCATTAATTAATGTTGGATCATCTTCTCCGATTCATTTTATTGAATACGGCGAATTCGATACAATGGCATCAAAAGGTTTTTGATCCATATGTAATGGTTGAATTAAAGTATCACCTCTTTTAATTCAGAAATCATTGTAGTTAATGTTATGCAAGAACATATTCATTCTTGCTAAGTTAAAGTTGGTCATATTTATTTCTTGACCATAAAAACCTTCTTCAATAACACCTTCACTATATTGTTTTTTCATTTGCAATAAAAGTGAACCAGAACCACAAGTAGGATCGTAAACTTTATTTATTTTAGTTTTACCATCCATTACGATTCTAGCTAGTAATTTAGAAACAGATTGTGGAGTAAAAAATTCTCCTCCTGATTTTCCAGCATTACTTGCATAATTTGAAATTAAAAATTCATATGCATCACCGAAAGCATCAATGTCATTTTCGATAAAACTATCAAAATTGATCTCAGCAATTCCATTTAATATTTTTGCAAGACGATCATTTTTTTCTTTTACTGTATTTCCTAATCTATTGCTTGTGATATCAATATCATCAAATAATCCTTTAATATCTTCTTCAGAATCATTTCCCACTGCACTATTCTCGATACTTTTGAATATATTATCAAGATCTACATTTAAATTTTCATTAGTATTTGCGTTTTTCACAACATTAGCAAATAATTGACTTGGCAAAATAAAAAATCCTTTTTCAGTTATACTGTCATATTTAAAATTTTCATTTGCTATTTCGTCACTAATATTTTTATAATCAAAGTCTAAATTACCTGATTCATGTTCATCTTTATTAAAATAATCATCTAAATTTTCTGAGATGAAACGATAGAAGAGAATTCCTAGTACATATTGTTTAAAATCTCATCCGTCAACTGAACCACGAACTTCATCAGCAATGGCTCAAATTTTTTTATGTAATTTAGCTCTTTGTGTTGTTTGTTTTGATAAATTACTACTCATAAATACCCCTTAATATCTATTCTTATTTATATATTATAAATAATTAAATAATATTTAAATAGACATTCAAATAAAACAAAAAAATGTAGGATATCCTACATTAAAAATCATTAAAGTGATTTGTATCTTTGAATTAAGTTTTGAAGATTATAAAAATTATAATCCTTATTTTCTTTAGTTTCTTGTGCTAATCAGAAAATTGACTCGTAAATATTTTTTATTTGTGTTTTATTATACTTACTTTCAATTTTTTTAAACTCTACAATCAAACCTAAAATAGGCATTATTGAAATAATTTTTGAACCAAAAGCATATTGTTCACTATCAAATTTTTTTGAACTTTCAAAAACAAGTTGTGTTTCATCTAAAACATACTCTTCAATGACAGAAATTGTTTTGATTTTTTCTTTCATTGCTTTTAATTTAGATTTTCAATTTAGTATAAAGTAAATTGACACAAATGCAGTAAAACATAATTCAACAAAATCTAAAATTAAAAAGAATCAAAATTGAGATAAACCTTTAACTATTTCGGTTTCCATTATAAAATTATCTTTAACAACAATAACATTAAGTTTTACTAATATTCCATAAATAAGAAGCATTGCAAAAATTACTATATTAATACTTAAATAAATAAAAATAGTTTTTATTACTTTATTAACTTTATTTTCAGTTTCACCTTCAAGAATTTTGATTGCATTAAAAACATTCTTGGGTAGTTCACTAGTAGAATTGTCTTATAGTTAATATCATATTTTCTCCTCTATTCTTGTCTGTATGAAGTTAACTTGATTTTTTCTAAATTATCACCCATTGATTTCATACAATCATAAATTTTATAGAAAATTTCAGCTGAAGCTATTCTAGATTTCATAGAATAAAGTCTTAGTCCATCACTTTTTTCATTTGAATCAACCTTAAAATAGAATTTAACCTTATTTTTAATTTCCTCAGGTATTCAAGATGAAATTAAAATAACTTTTGCTTTTGTTTTCTTAATGATTTCAATCATTCATAAATGTTGTAAAGAGATGGAATTAACTATAATTACATCATTTTCATTCAAAATGTGGCTTAATCCAATTTGTTCATATTTATTTCACACCAAAATACAATGTTTGTCCATTCTTAATAGTTTAAGATAAAAATCATAATTAAATCCTACTGATGAAGAAACACCAACTAAAAATATTTTATTAGCACTATTTAATATTTTAGCCGCTTTGTAAATTGAATCACCATAGTCTACTTTTTCAGTATTTGACTTAAAATCTATTAATAAATTATGAACAAAAATAATTTCTTTAAAATTTGTTAAATTTGTCTTTTTAACAAAGAAAGTCAGTGCTGAATTTGATACACCAATAGTTTTAGCAAAATCTATAGCTTTAGTGAATTTTTCACCATTTTGCAACATTTCTAATATTTTTGTAGCTATATACGAACTTACATTTTTATCTTGTTTACTTATAGAAATAAGAGAAGATACATATTCTTCAGAACGACTATTTTTTGATTGCTCACTACTTGTTGTTTTTTTCTTACTCATATATATAAATTATAGAAAATAACTGACATAAATTTTCATTTTCAAATGTGGAAAATATATTTTCATAAAATGAATTTTTTATAAAAAATGTTAATTTAATCTGTTTTTAAGTATATAAATTAACTTTTTAGTTATTATTAAAAATATTTTAATAAAAATAAAAGATTAATAAAAATATTTTTAATTTCAACCTATTATATTTATAAAATTTAGTTGTAGAGATAGGGAGGTTTAATGAAGTTAAACAAAAAAGTTTTTACTTTGATTTTTGGAGCTTCTACAATACTAACAACATTACCATTAGTATCATGCGTTCAAAAATCTGAAGAAGTAAAAAATATTGAAAATTCAAATAAAGAAATCAATCTTTCAATAACTTATTCAAATGAATTGAAGGCTAAAATTGATGATATTGAAAAATTCAATAAAGAAAGTTTAAGTGGAGGAAAAAATTCTCATTTACTAAATGAATCTAAAGCTGAAATTGCTAAAGCTAAAGAACTTTTAAATAAAGTAAATGCATTAATTTCTGAACACAAAAGTTATGAAAATAACGCTGATCTTAAAAATAAAATTGATGAATTTGCTAAATTCATTCAATCAGTAAAAGATAGAGCACCATTTGAATTAGTAAATGGATACTCAAAATATCTTACAGAAAATGACTATGCAATCCTAACATATACATCTACAAAAAATAAAATTAAAGATGTTTTAAGTAAAACAGCTGAATGAAAAAAAGAAAATATTTCAAAAAATGAATTATTAGTAAGAATTGCTAATGAATTCATGGATGTGAAATATACAGCTGAAAGACTAATAGGATCACCAAATACATCTGAAATTTTAGTTGTTGATCTTGATAACTTAGATTGCTTTACATATTTAGATTATATTTATGCATTTGTTAATTCAAATAATGAAGATGAATTTATGCAAAACTTAGTTAATACTAGATATGTAAATGGTAAAGTAAGTTATGAAACCAGAAAACACTACTTTACTGACTGAGCTAGTGAAAAATTCTCACCTACAGGTTTACAAATGACTAATGTTGTAGACAAAAATATTTTAGGTGAAGATAAAGTGACGACACTTACATTCAATAGAAACATCAAAAAAGACACTGGTAAAGAAGTATTAGCAGGAACTGGAAGTGAAGTAAGAGAAATCAGTTATGTAAATTATGATAAAGTTACTGATGAACTTCTTTACAAATACTTCAAAGAAGGAGATATTGTAACTTTAGCAGCTCCTTCAAGCTTAAACGATTGACTTGATGTAACACACTGTGGTTTATTAATATTTAAAGATGAAGTTGATAAAAATGGCCAAACAGTTAAAAAAGCATACTACAGAAATGCTTCATCAAGTGCAAAAAACATGAAAGTAGTTGACACACCTCTTGTAGATTACTTACAAGACAGAAACATCAACACTAAAGAAAGTAACGCACAAGGTAAAACAGTTTACTATAATCCAGCTAAAGTTCCTGGTATTCTAATTTATAGAGCTGTGTAGAATCGGAGGAATTTGAGGTGAATGAAATTTCTAAACTAGATACTGAACAGAGAAATCCAAGAACCACAAATTTATCTAAAATTTCTACTGTTGAAATTGTAGAAAAATTCAATTATGAAGATTCACTTGTTCCACCATTAGTGCTTAAACACAAAGAACAAATCGCTCAAATTATTGAAATTGCTCACAAGCAACTTAAAGAATTTGATGGAAGAATTGTTTATATTGGAGCTGGTACTAGTGGAAGAATCGGTATTTTAGATGCTTCTGAAATATATCCAACTTTTGGTGTTAAAAACAAAGTTATTGGACTAATTGCTGGTGGTTTAGATGCAATAATCACTCCACAAGAAGGTTCAGAAGATAATAGAGAACAAGCGATCATCGACTTAAAGAATATAAATTTAAGTAAAAATGATATTCTAATTGGTTTAACAGCATCAGGAAGAACTCCATATGTTGTTTCTGGATTAGAATATGCAAAAAAAATCGGTGCAAAAACAGCTTTTATTTGTAATAGTATAAACTCACCAACATCAAAATGGGTTGATGTGGCTGTTGAAATAGAAACTGGCGCCGAAACAATAACAGGTTCAACCAGATTAAAAGCAGGTACTTCACAAAAATTAGTTTGCAACATGATTTCATCTTCAGTAATGATAAAACTAGGTTATGTCGAAGAAAACTTTATGATAAATGTTGTACCTTCAAATCAAAAATTACGTGAAAGATGTATTAATATGATTATGCAAATAACAAAAAAAGAACGTGATTTTGTTGAAGAAATATTTAAGGTTGCCAACAATGTTAAAATCTCTATTTTAATGATTGAAAACAATTTTACTTATGAACAAGCTAAAAAGGAGTACGAAAAAATTTATGGATCAAGAAATTAATGTAGAATTAATTGCTTTTGAACTAATTGCTAATAGTGGTGGAGCAAAAGCATTATTCTTAGAAGCGTTAGATCACGCTATTGAATCTGAATTTGAACTTGCTAATCAAAAAATCAAAGAAGGAAAGCAATTATTACAAAATGTTCACAGTTCTCATGCTGAATTACTTACAGCTGAAGCTAATAAACAAGTTAATAATATACCTTTATTACTTATTCATGCTGAAGATCAATTCATGCAAGCTGAAAGTGCATTAATACTTGCTGAAAAAACAATAAAAATATTTAAAAAACTAAATATTAAATAGAAAGGAAAGACATGTTAAAAGGGAAAATAATTCGCCCATTTGTACTTTCATTATTAAGTGTAATATTTTCTATTATTGCTACATTGTCATTCATTCCTAAGATTATTCAATCAGGAAAGAGCAATTATGCAATTGAAGCACACAAATATGGTGATATTAACATGAATGTTACCGTAATTATTATGGTTTTATTTGCTGCTTTAGCACTTTATTATGTCGTAAGAGGATTAATTAAGAATAAAAAAGATGGAATTGTCGGAACAAAAAAAGACAACATTTTATCAATCTTAGTTATTTCTATAACAATTATTGCAGTAATTACAGCAATTTATAGTGCTATTGCCTACAAAGCATTTGAACCTAGTTTAGCATATGAACTACTTGAAGGTGGAAACCCACTTATTGAAAGTAAGTTAAATGTCTTAACAGCAAATAACGAAAAAATCAAATATATCATTTTATCAGTTGTATTTGTTTACTTCATTCTTGTTGCAACATTTTTAGTAGTATCAATAGTACTTAAAAAATCTAAAAAAGAGGAAGTAAAATAATGAAAGTTTTATTAATTTGTTCTGGTGGAATGAGTACACAAATGCTAATTAATTCACTAGAAAAAGAAGCTAAAAATCTAAACATTGATAATTTCAGTGCAAATGCTATTGGAATTCCAGAAATGGATGAATATCAAAATGATTTTGACATCGTTTTACTAGCTCCTCAAGTTAAATATAGATTTGAACAAATTGAGGAATTTGCTAAAAATAAAAATAAGTTAATTTACCAAATTCAAATGTCTGAATATACTCCACTTGGAGCAGGTAAATTACTAACCAATATTAAAAGATTAATGGAGGAATAATGAAAAAAGAGAAAACAAAAAACTCAAAAGTCACAAATCTTCTTAAATCTATCGAACGTATTTTTATGCCGATTATGGCTAAAATTGGTGAAAACAGATATATAAATGCCATCAGAAATGGTATGATCTCAATCATTCCTATTCTATTAATTGGTTCAACATTTATGATCATCTTTTTCTTCCCTATCGGTGCAAGTGAAACTTTAGGACAAAATGTCTTAATGCAAGCAAATGGAGGTAAATGAGCCTACTTACTTATGCTTCCATACCGTCTAACATACCCAATGCTAGGACTTTTTGCAGTTATAGGTATTTCACGTTCGCTAGCTAAAACCTATAAACTAGATGAACATCAAGCAATTTTAATGACTTTAATTGCATATCTTATCAGTATAACAGGTCCAACATACAAAAGTATTGGAAACCCAAGTTTTACCACAGGTTCATTCGGTAGTGCAACTGTTTTTGGTGGAATTTTAGTTTCAATCTTTTCAGTTGAAATTTTCAGAATTTGTACAAAATACAATATTATGATTAGACTTCCAAAAAGCGTTCCAGCAGTTGTTGCAAAACCATTCAACGCTTTAATTCCTATGTTACTTGTTATGATTCCTTGTTTATTTGTATTTAACTACTTGGAATTTAACATTCACTCATATGCTAATTATATTCTTGCTCCTTTACAAGGATTATTTGCAGGAAATAACTATTTAGGATTTGTATTAGTTGTATTATTAATTATGATCCTTTGAATCGCAGGAATTCATGGTGTATCAGTTGTTGGTGCACTTGCTAGACCATTCTGATTAGTTGCGATTGCTGAAAACACTCAATTACTTGAAAGTTTAAAAGTTACACAATTATTTGCTAAAGATGGTGGAACTATAATTACTGAACCATTCTTCCAATGATTCGTATGAATCGGTGGAGCTGGTGCTACATTCGGATTAGTTTTAGTAATGCTTCTTTTTGCAAAATCTAAATACATTAGAGCTATTACATATCCATCAATTATCCCAGGTTTATGTAATATTAACGAACCAATTATCTTTGGTTACCCATTAGTTCTTAATCCATACTTAGCTCTTCCAGCTATTCTTTCTCCTATTGTTCTTGGAACAATTACATTTATCTGTATGTCACTTAATATCATTCCAGTTGCTACTCAAACTGCTGGTTGAACACTTCCTACACCAGTTGGAGCTCTTCTTTCAACAGGTCTTAGTTGACAAGCTTGTTTATTTACATTTGTATTAATGTTTATTAGTGCTTTAGTTTGATTCCCATTCGCTAAAGCATATGACAGAAAAATGGTTAGAGAAGAAATTGAACAAGAAACTCAAGAAAGAATCGAACAAGCTAAAAAAGATAAAGTTGAATATAATGAAGAATTAATTCGTGAACAAGTAAGAAAAGAAATTAATTCAAGAAGTATATTTAAGAGAAAAAATAAAGTAAAATCTGCATAATGAGCGAATTTTGACTAACTATAACCTTAATGCTAACTGCTGTTATTGGTTACTTTATAGGTTTTTACACTTGAGAATTAAAATGAATTAAAAAAATATCTTCTTGAATTATAGTTCCACTTCCATTTATTGTTCTACTACTAATTGCAACACCTATGGTGATTGAAAACATTAATGGTGAAATAATTTTATACAGTGCTGGTTATCCAACATGCTTACTTATGGGTTTTAGTGTATGTATTTTTCTAAATCGTTGAGATATTTGAAGAAAATTACGTATTGATAAAGCTAAAAAGGCTGCTGGTTGAACTAAGTACGACACAAAAGAAAAGAAAGGTAAAAAATAATGCTTGGAATTTCAATTTACCCTGAAAAACAAGACAAAAATGAGATATTCAATTACCTTGAATTAGCTCACAAATACGGTTTTAAGAGAATTTTCTCTTGTCTTCTTTCTGCTACAACTAATAAAGATGAAACAATCAAAATCTTCAGTGAAATAAATGAATATGCGCACAAACTTGGTTTTACAATAATCTTAGATGTAAATCCAAGAGTATTTGATCAATTTGGTGCTTCATATGATGATTTAACATTCTTTAGTGAACTTAAAGCTGATGGAATTCGTTTAGACATGGGTTTTGATGGTAAAAAAGAAGCTGATATGACTTTTAATCCACAAAACTTAATGATAGAAATTAATATTTCCAATGACAATAAATACTTTGATAACATCCTTTCATACAATCCAAATAAAGAAAAGTTAATTGCATCACATAATTTCTATCCACAAGCCTACACGGGACTTTCTCTTGATTTTTTCAAAAGAATAACTCAAAAATTTAAAGATAATAATATAAAAACTGCAGCATTTATAACTTCGCATTCAGCTAAAGTTGGGCCATGAGTATTATCACATGGGTTAGTTTCACTTGAAATATTAAGAAATATGAGAATTGATTCTCAATATAAGTTCTATAGAGCTACAGGTTTAATCGATGATACGATCATTGGGAACTCTTTTGCATCTGAAGAAGAATTAAAACTTTTATCAAAAGTAGATCAAAATCCAATTATTAGTTTTAGATTAGAAAAAGATTCAATTAAAAATAACACTGAAATAGAAAATACTATTTTATTTGATAATCCACACTTTAGACGTGGTGACACTAATGATTACAGTGTTAGATCAACTCAATCAAGAGTAAAATATAAATCTGAAGATTTTACTGCTCACAACACTCCTGAGATTCTTAGAAAAGGTGACGTTGTCATCTGTAATAATAATTATGGTCAATATAAAGGTGAATTACAAATCATTTTGCAAGAACAAAAAAATATTGACTACGGTAAAAGTGTAGTTGGTAGAATAGTAGAAGAAGAAATAATTCTTTTGGATTATCTTAAACCACTTGAAAGGTTTACTTTTGAAAAATAATATTCAAGCAATTGGTTTAATGTGCGGTACAAGTGTTGACGCACTTGATATTGCTCATGTTCAAATTAAGGAAAATACAAAGATAAAAATGAATCTACTTAATTTTAAAATGGTTCCAATTCCTGCTGAATTAAAAGCAAAAATTATGAAATCATTTGAAGAAAATATTACTAGTAGATTTCTTTGTTCATTAAACTTTGAAATTGCAAACTTTTATGCAGAGCAAGTCAATAAATTTATTACCGAAAATAACTTAAATAAAGATGATATTAAATTTATTGCAAGTCATGGACAAACAATTTATCATTTAATTGATGCAAGTAATTCTGAAGCTAAATCAACTTTACAACTTGGTGACATAAGTGTCATTGCTAAAAAAACTCAAATTACTACAATAGGTGATTTTCGTCCAGCAGATATGGCTGTTGGTGGTCAGGGTGCTCCTCTAGTACCTAAACTAGATCAAATCTTATATAAAGATAAAAATAAAGTTAGATTATTTCAAAATATCGGCGGAATGAGTAATGTTTCAGTAATTGGTGAAAAAGAACTGGCTTTTGATAATGGTCCAGGTAATGTTTTGATTGATAAATGTATGAAACATTTTTACAATTTAGACTATGATAAAGATGCAAAAGTTGCCCTTAGTGGTAAAGTTAATAATGAACTACTTGAATATCTTAAAAACGATCCTTATTATGAACAAAAACCACCGAAATCAACTGGTAGAGAAAAATATAGTGATTCATATTTTAATACTTTAATAAACAAATTTAATTATATTTCTCCTAATGACATTACTACAACAATAACTTTTTTCACAGCATATATAATTGCTGAATCGTATAAGAAATTTATTATTGAAGAAAATAAAAAATATGAAGTTTACGTTTGTGGTGGTGGAGCTAATAATCCATTTATAGTTCGAAGTTTACAAAAACTATTAAAACCAATAAAAGTATATGACTTTGGAAAACTGGGTATTACCAGTGATTCTAAAGAAGCTGCTCAATTTGCACTATTAGGTTATTTAACTTATACAAAAAGAAACGGTAATCTAAAAAGTTCAACAGGAGCATATAAAGAGGTTATTTTAGGAAAAATAGCTTATTAATTCAATACCGACATTTATTTGTCGGTTTTTTGTTTTAAAAAATAAAAGTTGGAGTTAATCCAACTTTGCCTTTTTTAAACCTTGAAGTGCAAACGCTTCTCTTAACAATATTTTACAGTAAAATTGGTAGATTTTTTGAGAAAAGAAGCCCCGCGGCGCTTGAGCGGATCAGTCCGTTAGGACGTTTCCCTATAAATTTTTAAAAAGAAAAGCCAGAGCGGCGACTGAGCGTAGAGAAAAAGAACCATATTAGAAGTGTGGTTTAATAACAGAAAAAATCAAAAGCCTCTCCACGGCGTTTGAGTGGAAAGTTTATCAACAAAATATTATGTAAAACGTATTGTGGTTGAAATTGGGATATATGTGGTCAAAGACCACATTTTATTATTCAAGATTAGGTAAAAGATCTAGTAAAATCATTTCTATATTTAACTCTTGTTCAGCCATTTCTCTAGAAGATTTAAAACCAAAAATTTTTCTTGGCATATTGTTTATTTCATCTTGAAGTTCTTGAACTTCTTCATCAGTTAATTCTGTAAAATCAAATCCTTTTTTGAATTTTCTACGAATTAGTCCATTAAAATGTTCATTTGAACCTCTTTGAAATGAACAATATGGTTGTGCTTTATAAATTAATAAGTCATTTTTATAGGCTACTAATCCTAAGGCTTGAAATTCAAATCCATTATCTGAAGTTATTGATAAAAATGGAAATGGATAATCCTTAATTATTTCATTCAGCACCTTGTTTATCTCAAATCAAAATTTGCTAGTGACCTTTTTTATAATGGTAAAACGTGTTTTTCTCTCTGTTAAAGTTAGTAAGTTGTGATACCCTTTTCCCTTTCTTCCAATAACTAAGTCAATTTCTCAATGACCCCATTTTTCTCTAGTTTCTATACTTTTAGGCCGCATAGGTATAGGGAAAACAAACTTGTTACCATGCGTTAATCTAATCTTATAATCAGTCTTTCTTTTACCATTCTTAACATACCCTTTTCTTAAACGGTTTTTCATTTTCAGGACTCAAATATTTAATTTAATTCATTTGTAAAGAGTTCTAATAGAATAACCTTTTTTACCTGTTTTTTCCTGATAAAGTTTAAGAGTAGCTTCAACGCCATGATAATTTTTTTCATAGTGTTCAGTAAAGAAATCATTAAATTCTTTGTTTGCAAAAGCATTATGATTCCTTGAATAGCATTTTCGAATTTTTGTTTTTTTATTAGCATATGCAGCATCATATTCACCGTAGATATTCGAATTTCGTTTAACTTCTCTAGAGATTGTACTTACAGATCTTCTTAACATTTCTGCAATTTCTTTTAATGTTTTGAAACCATAGTTGATTTGAATAATTAATCTCTCTTCTGGTTTTAATTGTGTATAATTCATATGACCTCATTTCAAATTTAAGGGTTAAAAGAGAAACATTGTTTAGTTTTGGTTAGTTTCTCTTTTTTTATTTTAAACTAATTTAAACTAAAAAGTACAAACACAAACATGTTTGCACTTGAAAGTATAATCAAGGTTTCAAATTTAAGGGTTAAAAGAGAAACATTGTTTAGTTTTGGTTAGTTTCTCTTTTTTTATTTTAAACTAATTTAAACTAAAAAGTACAAACACAAACATGTTTGCACTTGAAAGTATAATCAAGGAGTTGGAGTTAATCCAACTTTGTTCTTTTAATACTATTATTCGGTAATTTGTGCTTGTTGATTTGCATTATCATCTTTTAATAATGATGAAATTTTAACAAGTAAAATAATTAATCCAATGATTCCAACAATACCAATGAAAATTCCGATAATAATTAAAATCATAGATGTTTTGTCAATTTTACTTGATTTAACTGCTGCTACAATCATTAAAATGAAATTAATAAAACCAAAAATATATTTAGCAAGTCAAATGACTGGTAAAATTCATCCTAAAATAAAAAACAAGAATGAAATAGCTGATATTGCTAGAATAACAATAGCTATTGTTCTAGTTGATTTAAGTTCGTTTTTATTTAACATTGTTTCTCCTTTAATTTACTTAAATATTATACTAAAAATATTTACTAATTCTGTTTTTAGGTCTTTTCTCAAACTTTCAATAATTTTTAGAATAATCTCATTTGATCAGTCTCATCCAACTCTTCAAAAACACCTAATTCATGCATATCTTTAAATTGAGTTTGGTTAATTGATGTACGTTTCTTAAAGTCTTCTATTGAAAGGAATGGACGTTCTTCTCTAGCAGTAATTATTGTATGAGCAGCATTATATCCAAGACCATCAATAACACTAAAAGGTGGTATTAATGCTTTATTTGCTTTATCGACAACTCATTCAACTTCAAGTGATTTATAAATATTAATATTGCTTATTTTATAACCCCTACAATACATTTCTCTTGCTAATTCAAGAGTAGGAATTAAATTTTGTTCTTTTGTACTTCTATCTTTTTTGTCTTTAGAATTAATTTCGGTTATTTTATTGTTAATTTTATTAGCATTATAGTCATTCATCATTGTTACTAAATCAAATGCTTCACAGCGAGTAGTGAAGAAAGTTGCGTAAAATTCTAATGGATAATAAACCTTAAACCAAGCAATTCTTCAAGCCATTAAGACATAAGCAGTGGCATGAGCTTTAGGGAACATATACTCAATTTTCTTCATACTTTCGATGTATCAAGTTTCTACATTTTTAGCAAGCAATTCTTTTTCTTGTTCAGCTGTTATGCTTTTACCTTTACGAACTTGTTCCATAACTTTGAATGATAATGATGGTTCTACACCTTTCCCCATTAAATAAATCATGATGTCATCTCTACAACAAATAACATCTTTAAGAGTTAAACCTTCATTAACAATTAAGTCATGAGCATTATTTAATCACACGTTAGTTCCATGACTTAGTCCTGAAAGCGATACTAAATCAGCAAAACTATTTGGATTAGCTTTACTTAACATCTGTCTAACAAAACCTGTACCAAATTCAGGAATTCCTAAAGCTCCAGTTGTTTCTCCACCAATATCTTCAGGTTTTATACCTAAAGAATTTGTGTTTGAGAAAATAGCAATTACTTTTTCATCTTTAACTGGAATGTCTTTTTTAACATTTAATCCTGTTAATTTTTCTAACATTTTGATAGCCATTGGGTCAACGTGACCTAGAATATCCAATTTTAAAACGTTGTCATGAATAGCGCGGTATTCAAAGTGAGTTGTTTTTCATGTGCTACTCATATCATTAGCAGGATAGTTTACTGGAGTAAAATCTTCAACAGAAAATTCTTTAGGAATAATGATAATTCCACCAGGGTGTTGACCAGTAGTCTTTTTTACCCCTTCAAGTTTTTTTGAAAGAAACTCTATGAACAATGGCGAATAATTTAATCCTTGTTCTTCGTTAACTGCTTTAATATAACCATATGCGGTTTTTTCGGCAATTGTTGATATTGTTCCAGCTCTAAAAGTATGACCATCTCCAAAAAGTCGTTTAACTTCATCATGGATTACCGGTTGATAATCACCAGAGAAGTTAAGGTCAATATCCGGAACTTTATCTGCATTGAATCCCAAGAAAGTTTCAAATGGTATTGATTGTCCATCTCTCTTCATTAATTTATTACAATTTGGACAATTTTTTTCCTCTAAGTCAAAACCAGAAGTTATTCCTGGTGTTTTCGCTAGTTCAAAATGTTTACAAATTTCACAAATATAGTGTGGCTCTAATGGATTAATTTCAGTGATTCCACTTAAAGTAGCGACTAATGAAGAACCAACAGAACCACGTGAACCTACTAAATATCCATTATCAAGTGATTTTTTAACCAAAATATGAGAAATTCAGTAAACAACGTCAAAACCATATTTTAAAATAGGTTCAATTTCTTTCTTAATTCTTTCTTCAACTATTTCAGGTAATTTTTCACCATAAATTTCATGAGCAGTTTTATAAACTAATTCAGGTAATTTTGTAGTAGAATCATCAAACTTAGGTGTGTATAGATCCTTTTTAATAACTTCAATTTCTTCGACTAAATCAGCTATTTTATTTGTGTTATCTATAACAATTTCCTCAATTAATTTTATGTCATTAAGAAATCTAAATTCTTGAATCATTTCATCGGTTGTTAAAAAGTCATTATAAGGCAATTGAAGTTTAACTTCTTTATCATAATTATATAAATAGTGAGCTACACCACCAATACCTTTAGAATTAACTAAAATTGAATAAACTGATAAATCTTTCTTAGATTCGTATCTAACATCTCCGATTGCAACTGGAATTTTATTTTTCTCTTTTGATCTTAAAATAAGATATTTTAGTAATTCTTCTATCTCTTTTTCACTAAATTCACCATATTTTACCTTGTGTCTAAAATTTTGTGGAGCAGGAATTTCAATGTAATCAAAATAGTTCATGTAATAATCTATTTTGTCTTTTGAAGAATATAGAAGTGAATCAATTAAATCACCTTGAATTCCTGACGAACCAATTAATAAATTATTACTCTTAGGTAAATCTTCATAAAATAATTTGGGTTCCTTATAAAAATTATCAGTTAGAGCAAAGGTAACTAACTCAAATAATTCTTTTAATCCTTGTTGATTTAGTGCCAAAACAGTAATATTTGCTGCTCTAGTTTTATCATATAAGGAATTATCTTTATACTCATATAATTCTCTAAAATTTGTTATTTTTAAGTCTTGAAGTTTTTGAAATGATCCTCTTCATGCATTAGCTAAAACTTCTGCATCATAATCAGCACGGTGAGCTACATCTCTTGAATATTCAACTTCTAAATATGCACAGTAATTTTCAAGTCTGTGTTTAGATTTGTCTGGAAAAAGTAATCTTGAAATTATCAATGAGTCAATAAATGTAGTATTTGGAAGTTCAATATTATATTGCTTTAATTTCTCAAAAATAAAATTATAGTCAAATTGAGCATTGTGAGCTACTGCTACTTTATTATCAAGAATATTTCTTATTTTAAGTAGTCCATCAATTTGTTCGAGACCTTGTTTTTCAAGCATCTCATCACTTATTTTTGTTAGTTCTTTGGTAAAATCAGAAAGTTTTTCTTTAGATTTTAGAAAAAATTGAAATTTTTCAGTAATCTTACCATCCTTGACAATCGATGCACCAAATTCGATAATATCTCCTACATAAGGACTTAAATGAGTTGTTTCAATATCAAATGAAACATACTCAACATCTCTTAACTGTGAATCTGGTACTTTACCAATTACAGCCATATTGTTTTTATGTATAACATTAAATGTCACCCCGTAAATTGGTTTTACACCAGATTTTTTTGATTCAGAGAAAAATTTAGGAAAATTTTGAACACTTGTATTATCAACCAAAGCGACTGCTTTGTGTCCGTATTTGGAAGCAATATCTAAAATTTCTTTTGCTTCTAAAATACCATCCATTGTGTTCATTTTACTTCTTGTATTTAATTCAACTCTTTTTCTTTCATAAATATCCTTTTTGTCCTCAAAAAGTTTTGCTGTTTTGACAAAATTATCAAGCATTATGAAACGTCTATTTCTAAAATCATTTTCAATTGTTCCAAAAATCTCAATAGTATCGCCTTTTTTAGGTAATTCTTCAATCACAGCTTTTGAGATTTTTTTAACTTCAATTGCATCGTTATAGTCAGTAACGACAAATGTATAGATATGGTAACCATTTTTTGAAATAGAATAATCTGTTTTAAAAACTTCAGCCACTGTGTTAACGTCAGTTTTTGTATAAAGAGATTGATTTGAATTGATCTCATCAATCTTCATTTTTACATAATTTTTGCTTGGTCTATGAAATTTAGCTCTAGGTGCGTTAAAACTTATTAAATTATTATTTTTTTCGTTTTCTTCCATCTTCTTGATAAATAATTTAAGTTCCTCATTTTTCTTTTCATTTATTTTTTTGTTATATTCTTCTATATTTACTATTTGATTAACATGTAAAACTAGATTAAATCAATTTAGTCCAATTTTATGTAAAAATTCATTAACTTTAGAAATTTCAGGTTCATAAAGTTTGGTCGTTTCTTCTTTATCAAGTGTTTCTTTAATTTCGACTAAGTAGTTTTGATTATTTATATCTGCTTTAATTTCACCTGTTTTAGTTAAGAAAGTATAAAGATTATTTAATCCACCATAGACCTCATGTATTCTTATAATATATTTTTTAATTTCACTTGGATCAAAAAACTTACTTGTAATATTGAATTTTATTTTAAAAATTTGATTTTTAATTTCAGAAACAGTAAGTAATAATGTAAAAAAATCTTCAACAGAAGGCATGCTGAATGAACCAATAGTAAATTTGTAAACAGGGATTCCATGATTGTTTTCTTTGAAAATAATTTGGTCATCTACAATAAATGATTCTTTAAAGCTCTTCATATCCTCTAAATTAAGCATTTTAAAAAAACTAGCTAAATGACTATCTCTATAAAAGTTCATATTTACTCCTTCTGTTTCTGTCAATAAAATAAATTAAAATGATTAATTAAATAAAATAATCTCACATTTGTGAGAGTAATTTAAATTAATAGTAGAATAGCAAATCCTACAAAAGTAATTAACGAAAGTGAATCAAATCTATCTAAAAATCCACCATGTCCTCTTAAAATTTTAGAAAAATCTTTTATGTTGTTTAATCTTTTAATACTTGAAAAAATTAAATCACCAAAGATAGCTGCTATTGGTAAAAGAATAATTAATAAAACTCTAAAGAAGTTTTGCATTATTTTTGCACTTATTTTAGAAGTATCTTGAATTTCGAATAAACCTAATGTGTAGATTAAAACAGTAATAACAATAGCAGATAAAACAAAACCAACGATAGCTCCCTCTCAAGTTTTTTTAGGGGAAATTCTTGGTGCTAATTTTTTCTTGATTATTTTTCCACCAAAAAGAGAACCACCAATATATCCACCTGTATCTGTAACAAAGGAAACAACAACAAATAAAATAAAATAATGATAATTTGAATAAACTGAATAAATTAATATTTTAGAAGCGATCATTAATAAATAACTAACCGCAAAAAAGATTAATGTCTTAAATCCGATCAATCTATAATCAGGGTTATCAACTGAAGAAATTTTTATCACAAAAAAACAAATTGTTGTAAAAAGTCAAATCAAAACAGAATAATAGTCAGAAACAACTGCTAATGCAACGCTTTGCATTTCAAATGGTCTAAAAAATTCGGCATCAGTACTTGAAATATTTTGAATTATTATTAATTTAAAATAATGGAATGGGAAAATAAATGTAATTAACATTATAATTGATAAAAAAATGCTCTGAATTTTTCCAATATGAAAACTAGAAATAAATTCATAAAAAATAAACCCACCAAGAGCAGCAAAAATAGCAAAACAAATTATTTTTATCACTGTTTTGAAAGTATTATCAACACTTAAAAGATTTGGATTATTAAATAAAATTACCAGTATTAAAACTATTAAAGTAACAACTAAAAAAATTATTCCTGGAATTAGTCTATCTTTAATAAATTTTTTGTCATTAAATTTCATAGTTTAATTATATTAAAATTTTTATTTATATTAAGAATATAGCAATAGTCCTTAAAAATTAGCAATTAAATTGTTTTTGTGCTAAAATATATTACATGAGTAATAAAAGAGACTATTATGAAGTATTAGGTATTAAAAAAAATGCTACAGAAAAAGAAATAAAAAGTGCATATCGTAAATTAGCTATGCAATATCACCCAGATAAAAACAAAGAAGCTGGTGCCGAAGAAAAAATGAAAGAAATTAATGAGGCTTATGAAGTTCTTTCTGACCCTCAAAAAAGAACCAATTATGACAATTATGGACACGAAGGAATAAATGGTCAAGCAGGTTTTGGCGGTTTCTCTGGTTTTGGTGGACGTGGTTTCGCTTCAGATTTCGGAGATATTTTTGAAAATATCTTTGGTGGTATGGGCTTTGGTGGATCAAGAAAAAGCAGAAATAGACAAATTAAAGGTGAAGATTACCAAATAAATAAAACAATAACTTTCATGGAATCGATTCATGGTACTGAATTTACTGAAAAATTAGATAAATATGAACTTTGTCTGCACTGTAATGGTTCAGGTGCCGAATCAAGCAATGACATAGAGACCTGTTCAACTTGTTCAGGTTCTGGTGTTCAAAAAGTAAAAATGAGAACAATTATTGGTGAAATAATTAATAATGAACCATGTAAAACATGTAAGTCAACTGGAAAAATTATTAAGAAAAAATGTTCAAATTGTCATGGTAATGCTTATATTAAATCTGAGAAAAAGGTCACAATTAAAACTCCAAAAGGAACTGTAACTGGTAAAGTTATAACTGTTAAAGGTTATGGTGGTCCAGGTTTAAATGGAGGAGAACCGGGTGATTTATATATTGTTTTAAATGTAAATCCAAGCAAAAATTACAAACGTGAAGGTATGGACATTTACTTAGACTTAAAGATCAGTTTTATAGATTTACTACAAGAAAAAGAAATTGATATTCCTTCAGCTCACGGAGCATTTAAATACAAATTAAAACACAATCTTAAATTAAATACTTATATTCCATTCAAAGGTTATGGAGTTCAAAGTTCAACATATAGTGGAACATATTATGTTAAATTTATTTTAGATATGCCAGATATTAAGCGTAGCGAACTTAAAAAATTGATAGAAATTTCAAAAGATTTTGAAGATAAAACAACTGAAAAAGAAGTTGAGTCTATACTTAAAGAAAAATAGTAAAACACAATTTTTGTGTTTTTTCATTTTAAATATGTATGTTAAAAATGTATAGAATAGATTCACAACACATTTTTTGAACATCGCAATTTACAATGTAAATTTTATAAAAGAACTAAAAAAGATTAAAATAAGCACTTAATTTACAGTTTTTTACTTTTACTTGGAAACCAGAATAAAAAAATGTGAAGTACATATACTCCACAGAGTTATGATCTACAACAATTATTCAAATCTAATACTTGAATTTTCTCTGTATTGAATAACTTTTTTATTTATTTCATCAAAAACTGTATCAAGACATTTTTTATATTTGTTATTCACAAAATTGAAAACCGTAAGACACATAATTTCGAAAATTATGAAAATTAATGTAGAGAGATTAAATTTGTTGATTAATAAATTAACATTTCATCCAAAAATATAATAAAGAGGATCTGAGCTAAAGCTCGATTCATTTATTATTAAGTTAGAATAAATTACTGAAGTAATAAATAGTACTGTTCAATTTATTGTTAATAAAAATAAAGATGTTTTTAGAATAATAATTCATTTGTTTTTCTTCCAAATCAAAACATTATAAACATCTTTTGAAATAGAAATATCATATTTAGAATTAGCATAAAAATCAACCAAATTATTTAAGTTAAAGCTGTTTTTTAACTTTTTAATAGTTTTTACTACAAAAACATTTGAAATAATTGAAATTAAAAAAATAATCAAAACTAGTATAAAAATAATGATAAACAAACTTAATGATTTATTGTAAATATCAATATCCTTTAATACGGTTTTAAAAAGAATTAAAGTTATAGACAATGTAAAAATTACAATTAAACTTGTAACTAATGTAATTATTTGTACATAAAATAGACTGTTTTTGTTTTTCATTTTTTAATTATATATAAAAATTTAAAATAAAAAACAGCGGCGCCCTATTTTCACCTTTCGGCTATCTTCGGCACTAAGAGGCTTAACTACTGAGTTCGGAATGGTATCAGGTGATCCCTCTTGCTATAACCACTGATAATATGATAACATGTTTTTAAATAAATCCAAATATTTTTTACAAAATTTTTTGAATTAAAAATTATTTGAAGAATGAATTATAAAAACTTAAATTTATCTTGATTTAATTTTATGAATCAATTTTATAATGAACTTATTTGTTTTAGAATAAAGATTATTTTTAATAAATAGATATGGATCAAAAATGTTTTTATTAAATGAAATTTTGTTTGAAAAAAGTTCAAATGATGCTTTTCCTCGATATCTATTGATACCACTATTACCTATTCCACCAAAAGACAATTTATTATTATTTAGTACTGACATCGTTGAATTTATCATAATATTACCTGTAGAAATCGTTTTAATAAATTCGATATTTTTATTATTTTCAGTAAAAGCATAAATAGATAAAGGATTCTTATTTTTATCAATAACCCGCTTAATATCTTTAAAATTATCAAACTTAACAATAGGAAGAACAGGACCAAAAATTTCTTGTTTCATTATTGAACAATCAATATTACTTATTTCTAATAATTGTATTTTGTCTAAAGTAATATCTTTGTGGTATGACTTAATTCTTTCTTTAGAATTTTCATTTATTATTTTACTTGTTTTAAGTCTTTTATTAAACTTATTTAAGGTTTTTTCAAAATTTAAAATAAATTTATTATAAATACTTGATTCAACTAATAAATAATCGGGGGCTATGCATGTCTGACCCATATTTAAACTTTTTCCAAAAAGAATTTCATCAATTGTTTTGTTTATTTTGCAATCACTAAAAATAATTGATGGAGACTTACCACCTAGTTCAAGACAGCAAGAAATATTTTTACTGTCAGCAATTTTTTTAATTTTGTAGCCTATATTTGTTGAACCAGTGTAAAAAATAAAATTCCATTCATTGTTGTTAATGAAATCTATTAAATCACCTTTATTATCTGCTAATTGAATGTTCGAATAAACTTGATTATAATCATCCACAATTAATTTTATTACCTTATTAATTTCTGGTGTAAATGGGTGAAGTCTTAAAACTGTTTCGTTTCCACTACCAAGTGAACCAGCGAGTGGAATAAACAAAAGATTTATTGGATAATTTCAAGTGTTTAATATAAGAACTTTCCCAACAGGTTGGTATACATAACCAGTTTCAGAAAATAAATCATAAAAGCCATTTTTAAACTTTTTTAGTTTATTTAACTTATTTAACTTTTTTATGAAGAAATTAAACTCATCATAAACACCAAATAGTTCAGTTAATATAAATTCTTCTTTTGGTTTTGATAAGTCCTTAAAAATAGCATCACATAAATATGATTCATATTTAATTATTATTTTCTTAAGATATTTTAATTGTTCTTTTCTTTCTCTGATTTTTTCTTTCATTTTTGAAATTATATCAAATCAGCATATTTATTGGAGAGTTCAATATCTTTTATCAATTATTTTAAGGTTATTTTAATTGTGCATTTGTATCACCAACAAATCATTTTTTATTATTAAATCTAAGATCATTTAGCAATTTCGTTTGAATTTTTGGATATTTATTTACTAGTGAACTTAAATATCAATTTTTTTGAAGTGAATTATCACTTCCATAAATAAAGTCATAACAATATTTTTTAGTATGGCTTCAATTATTGTCAAAAACCGTTGATATAGGGGTATATAAACCTACATTATTTTCAGACAAATCATTTCTCACAAGATTTAGATTATCATATAAAAATAAATAACCATCTTTCAATAATGGACTGCCACTAGCAACTTCAGTATTAAAATATGAATTTCTGATCAATATCTTAACCATTCATTTATATTCTTTGTAATACTTATTTAATATCTCAGATCCTCCAAAGTTTCACAAATGTACATCCATATCTCTTCGACCAGTATAAATAAATGATTTATTATCATTTTTGCTATAGTATGAATATGAACTCACAAATTCGGAATTCAGTTGACTAAAAAATGGGGTAGTATTATTTTCTATTAAATTAAAATTATTATTTGTAAATCTTTTTGCTTCTTGTTCATCATTAAAATTAATTTCCATTACTGCTAAATTAACATAATAATTATCTAAAACATCTATTCCAGATAATATTTTTTTAATATTATTCACCAATATTTTTTCATTTCTTTTTAATAAATAAAATTCTGATGTTTCGTCAATATAATTTAATTTATCATCAGGAATTACTAAAAATCATTTTAAGGGATAATTTTCACCATTAATTTCATAATCAATGAAATAACCATTGAAATTTATTGATTCATTTTTGTTTTTCACTTCTATAAAAGTGCTGTTGGCAACTTGCGATATATTCTTTAATTCATTTTTTGATTTTTTAAAACCATTAATCTGAAGATTGATTTCTTTACCATCTAATTCATAAATTAAATTTAATTGTCCAGATTCATCAAATGGTTTGAGATTTTTTAATTCAATATTTATAGGAATTGAAAATTGAACACCAGAATTTATCTCTTCCATAGTTACTTCAGATGGTAATTTATTATAAATAGAATTGTCTTTCACATTAAAACCGTATTTAATTGAGAATCTATTTTCTTTTTCTGAATCAATTAATTTTAAATTTACTTTTTGTTCATCAAAATCGTAATATTTTTCTTTTGGCTTATTAATATAATAATGATTTTCATTATAAGTTGAATTAGTTATAAAATGAAATGTCAAAATACAAAATACTCCTGCAAGTGTAATAACAACAGTTTTTCAAATTTGGCTATTCTTCTTTTTCATGATTTCCTCATTTATTTAAACTTGATAAATAAGTTTTAATTTTAGGGTGTATTTCTCTTAATGATTTTAAATATCAATTCTTCTGAGTTTTTTCATTTCCATAAATTAAATTATATGATTCTAATACTAAATCATTAAAAACATTAGGATTATTTATTTGATCAACGATATTACTCTTAAAAGATGATATATTATTTCAAATCAAAGGGACATAAACACCAACATTAATGTTTCTGTAATTTGACACTTTATAACCGAAAAAGTCTTGGTTATATATTATAGAACCTGATGAACTATTATCAAACCCAGTTTCACTAAAACCTATTCCTGTTGTAATATCAACGTAATTCTCACCATCTATCTGATTGTAATTAAACTTACTAATAAAATTGTTGTTAATTAAAAATGAAGTTTTAAATGATTTGTTATTAAATAAAATATATGGATTATAGTGTAAATATGGGTCATCATCAACATAATAGTTATTGCTTTTAACTATAGAATTGTCTTTAGCATTTCTAAATTGAAAATTAAATTTATCAAATGGAATGAAATTTACATCTTCTTTTAGGAAAATGTTTGAAAAATAATCTATTTCAGAAATGGATGTATATCTTTTAGCTTCATCTTCGGTATTAAATTTAATTTCTAATACTGCAAAATCAATATATTCTTCAATATTTTCGTCTTCATTAAATTTATTCGAATAATTTTTAAGATAATTTAAATTAGATTTAAAAATGTCAAATCCTGTAAAAACTAAATTTACATTTTTAAGTTCAAGTGATGAATTTGAATTATAAATACTAAATATTGAATTTTCCTTATACTTCTTGCTTAAATATTTTGAAGTTAGATCATAGTTATTTAGGTTACTAAAGTATTCTAATGAGTGTAATGGAAGCATTAAATATCAAGTTGTAGGATAATTTTCTTTTTCGTTTATTTCATAATCAATGAAAAAACCATTTGAATTAGTTATAGTTCCTGCTTCATTATTAATAATTTTTATACCTATATTATTAACTATTTCTCTTGTTTCAGTATTGTTTTTTGGCAATTTTATTTCATGATCAAATCCGTCCAAAATAATAAAAATTTCATTGTGTTCTGGATTAGAAATTATATGTTCAGAAGCTCTGATATATACAATAACACGACCCATTTCTCTAATTCTATACCATCTAGTTATTTTAAAATTTGCTTTTTTATGTTTGAAATTGATAATTTCATCAAGCTTTAAATCTTTATCAGAAATATTTTTACCAACAATTTTTGAATTATCAATTTCGATACCTATTTTCTTTAAATATTCACCATAATTTTTATCCAAAATTATTTCTTGAACATTAGCATTCTCAAATTCCTTTGCTTTTGCAGCTGCCTTTTTAAAATTTTGTCTATATTCAATAGAATTTGGCATATATCTATTCGTAGGATCTAATGGTCAGTTTAGGAATAAGAAAATTAAAGTCGGTACAGTTATTAAACCAAAAACTGACGCAACAAAAATTTTTATTGCATGCTTTTTAATAAAATTCATATTATTTTATTTCCTTTAACTTAATTTAAAAAAATATATCTAGTAAATTTATGTCATATTTTAAGTATAGATAAGTCAAGATTATTGTAACAAAAACGAAAAACAGTACAACTATAATAGTAGTAAATCAACTAAAATTAAGTTCAGCTTTATTATTTTCATTTTTTTCTTTCACTTTTTTCTCCTAAGTTAATTAAAATTTTTTAGCAAATTTTACAGCATCAGCAGCTTTATTTTTCAATTCTTCAAATCTAATCTTATTTTGTACTTTCATTTTGTTCATATTATTCATAAATTCAACATGAATAATCATTTTTGAATCATCAATATCATATTGATAAATAATTCTTGAATCATCACTTAAAATTATTGTATAGAGATAGAAATTGCCATAGCTTTCATAATTATGTTTGATTATTTTAACAATTTCATGTGTTTTAGTAAATTTTTGACCAACACTAAAAATTAAGTCCATTTTTTTAAGGAATATTTTGTCAAAACTAATTCTTATTTGGTCATATAAATGTAAATTGTAAACATTTAATAATTGATTAGTTTTATAATTTATAAAATCACCTTTAATTTTGTATTCATTAGTCATAAAAATATAATAAAAAAGAAATTTAAGATTATCATAGTTAAAACCATCATTTAGTCCTGTACTAAAAATTCCTTGATTATATGAAAAAAGAACATCTCTTTCATTATAAATTTGATTTTCATAAGCATAATTGATTGAATAACTTTCAAGTAAATTAATGACATATTTTTTAGCATTCAAAGGTAAAATTACTAATTTATTATCCATTTTTGCACTTCTTCAATAACTAATCATAAAATCAATGTAAAGAAAAGCAATTAAATCATTTTCAATCTCAGTTAATCTTCCACTTACTTTATTGTAAATTTTTAATTGATTTGTTTTATTAACCAAAATAAGAAGATCGCTTCTTTCATCATTGGACTTAAATTTACTTTTAAATAGTGAAATATTATGATTTAACATCATAACTTTTGAATTAATAGTATTTAAATTTAATAATCTAGCAACTGTATTAAATTTCTTTTCAAAAAATTCATTTTGGATTGAATATTCTATTTTTAAGTTTGAAAAGAAATCATCAACTTGTAGGAAATTAAATAATTTATTTTTAGAAAAAGCATTTTCAAAAACTTTATCATAACTTACATTAATTGAATTTTCAATATTTGAATAATTTCCTAAGCTTAAATTAAATTCACTAAGCGAATCAACAAGTTTTTGTTGAATTTTAATTGGTACTAATACACCTTCAACATCAAAAAATTTTATGTATCAAGCTTTTTCATTTTGGTCATAATCAAAATAAATTCCACCATTAAGTTTTCTATCAATTTTTAATAGATCTCTTAAATTTGTTTCAGAAGTTGGACTATTTTTTTCAAAAATATAAACTTGTACACCTTGTTGGGCAAATAAGCTTAATACATTTTTTCTTATTTGATTTGGAGTTTTTAAATCAAAACCTAATCCTATTTTCATATTTGGACGGAGCATTGTACAAAAAATCATTAAAATTGTTTCAACCGAAAACTCACAAAAATATGAATATCCAAAATCATTACTAAATTTAATTCCTTTGTTCGTTACTTCTGGACTTCTTAAAAAACTTTCTTTATTTAATTCTCAGTTGTTAAATATAATATTAACTTTATTTTGCATGTATTCATTAGATTCATAAAAATTAAGTCATTTTCTTTGGTAATATTCTTTAGTCATATCAATATTTTAAAATATTAAAATAAAAAGTTTATTAAATTCAAAAAGAAAAACTAGAAATTAATTCTAGTTTAATTCATTTTCAGAAATTTGGTCTGATTTAATAATTTCTACACTAACAATTTCGTCATTATTCTTAATGTCAATAATCTTAACGCCTTTAGTATTTCTTGAAGTTACACTTACATTTTCTAAATTCAATCTAATTGTTAATCCAAGTTTAGTAATAATTAACGCTTGATCTTCCTTAGAAACAAATTTAGCAAAAATTAAGTTTCCTGCTTTATCACCATTTATAGCAGTAACACCTTTTCCGCCTCTTCTGGTTATTCTAAAATCGTCTTTATGAGTTAATTTACCATATCCTTCACTTCCAATTGAAAGAATATAATCACCATCATTTTCAGATGAGGCTGAAACTATAGTGTTTTCATCTAAGTTCATAGCTTTAACCCCAACAGCATTACGACCCATTGCTCTAACGTCTGAAGATTTAAATCTGATTGCATTATTAGTATTATTTGCAACAAGAATTGTTGATTCTTCATCAACTATAAATGCAGTTAAAAGTTCATCATTTTCATCTTTAAGTTTGAAGGCATTTAATCCGGCACGATTAATATTACTAAATAAAGTTAAATCAGTTTTTTTGATAATTCCATTTTTTGTTATTGTTGTTAAGAATTTATCTTGATCATATGAATCTACAGGAAGAATTGAAATAATTTTTTCACCTTCATTGACTCTTAAGGTTGGGATTAAGTTAATAAAAGGAATTCCTTTAGATTGTTTATTCCCTTCTTGAATTTCATGACCTCTTTTTTTGTAAACTTTTCCAAAGTTACTAAAAAGTAATAAATCTGTATGAGTTTTAGTTTGTAAAATTAATGAAATGTCGTCGTCATCATAAGTTTTTGCTGAATATGAACCTTTTCCACCTCTTTTTTGTTCACGGTATTCATCAAGATTCATTCTTTTTACATAACCTTTAACGCTTAATGTAATGACAATGTCATTTTCAGGAATTAATGATTCATTTGAAATTTTTCTTGAACTTGTTGGATCCACTTTAGTTCTACGTCCATCACCATATTGTTTCTTAACTTCTTCAAGTTCATTAATGATTAAGTCAACTAATTTATTTTCGTCTGAAAGAATTTCTTTAATTTTAGCAACTTCCGCTTCAAGTTCGCTGATTTCCTCATCATTTTTCTCAACATTTAAGCCAGTAAGCTTTCTAAGCGACATATCAAGAATTGCTTTTGTTTGTCTTTCACTTAACTCAAATTTAGCTGATAATTTTTCTTGAGCTTCAGCATCAGTTTTTGATTTTTTAATAATTTCAATTACTTCATCGATAAATTGAATAGCAATTTTTAAACCTAAAAGAATATGTAATTTATCTTCAGCTTTATTTAAGTCAAATTTAAGTCCTCTAGTAGTTACATCTTTTTGGTGTTTTAAATAAATTTCTAAAGCTTCCTTAAGGGTAATTGTTCTAGGTTCACCTTCAACTAACGCAACCATATTAACATTGAAATTAGATTGTAAAACTGATTTAGTATAAAGCATATTAAGAATAATATTAGGATTAAATCCCTTTTTAATTTCAATAATTAATCTAATACCTTCTCTATTAGATTCATCTCTAATTTCACTAATACCTTGAATTACATTTTCTTTATGAAGTTTAGCGATTTTTTCAATAATTGTAGTTTTTCTAATTCCATAAGGAATTTCTGTAACAACAATTCGTGACTTACCGCTGGCAAATTCTTCTACTTCACAATTACTTCTCATAGGAATTGAACCACGACCAGTATCATATGCTGTATAAATTGCATCGATATCTAAAATAGTCGCTCCAGTAGGAAAGTCTGGCCCTTTAACATATTCCATTAATTCAAGAGTATTTAATTCAGGATTTTTAGCAAGTGCAATAGTTGCATTGATGGTTTCAGTTAAATTATGTGGTGGAATTTCTGTAGCTAAACCTACCGCTATACCTGAAACACCACTAACTAAAAGGTTAGGAAATTTTGATGGTAAAACTGTAGGTTCTTTTTCAGTGGCGTCATAGTTATCCATGAAATCTACAGTGTCTTTTTTAATACCATCTAACATTAAAGAAGCTACTTTACTTAATCTAGCTTCTGTATAACGCATTGCAGCTGCGCCATCACCATCAATAGAACCAAAGTTTCCATGTCCATCAACAAGTGGGTATCTCATACTAAAGTCTTGAGCTAATCTTACCATCGCTTCATAAACTGATGTATCACCATGTGGGTGGTACTTTCCAAGTACATCCCCTACAATTCTGGCACTTTTACGGTGTTGTGTACTGTGTGTAATACCTAATTCAGACATGTCATACAAAATACGTCTATGAACTGGTTTTAAACCGTCTCTAGCATCAGGAAGTGCTCTAGAAACAATAACACTCATAGCATATTCTAAGAATGACGTTTTAATTTCTGTGTCAAGTTCTCTTGGTTGAAGTCCATCAATACCTTCATCGATTATTTGAGATTGAATAACATAATTTTCATCATTTTGTGGAATTTCTTCTTCCTCTTCTTCTTTAATGATTTTTGGTTTCTTTTTAAAAACAATAGATTGTTCTTCATCTTCAAAATCATCATCAGTGATGAATTCTAACTCTTGCTCATTAACTTCTTGCTCATTTTCTAATAAATTATTTTTTTCTTTTTCAGCCATAAAACCACCTTAAATTATTTAATATATATAATATATTAAATTGTATCATTTTCCTTGCTTTTTCCAACTAGCTAAACGAGACACAAAAGCAAAAAAATAAAAATAAAAACTGTTTTTAACAGCTCAATTATTCAGGTTTTTTAGCTTCTAAATAGTTTATATTTTTTCCTAGTGAAGCAAATTTTTGTTCATATCCAGTTCTAACATTACCAATATTAAATTTCGAATTATGTAAATCATTAGTAATATTAATAATTTCTCATTTTTGTTCATTCAATTCTTCAATTGAATATTCAAATAATTTATCATTGTCAGTTTTGAACTTTAGTATTCCATCTATTGTTAATAATTCTTGGTATTGTTTTAAAAATTTGCGGTTAGTTAATCTTCTTTTAGCATGTCTTTTTTTAGGTCATGGATCACTAAAAGTTAGTCAAATATTATTTGTTTTACCTTTAATTAATTCATTAATTGTTGCAGCATCCTTACAAATAACAAATAGATTCTTGAGTTGACACTCATTAATTTTTTTAACAATAATTGCAGCAATCGTTTCAAATTTTTCGAATGCAATATAACGAATTTCTGGGTTTAACTGAGCCATCTTGCAAATCATTTCCCCTTTACCAGAACCAATTTCCAACACATCATTCTCTTTTAACACAAATGGAAACTCTTTTACTACAAAATCACTATTTTCTAACGTGAACGGTGCTTTAGGATTATTTCTAATTCTCATAGAACAATTGTACAATAAAAGTAGCAAACGCTACTTAATATATTTCATTAAACAACTTTTAATATTTCTTCTTTAGAATTTCTTTTACCTTCTAAATTATTTCTTTCAGTGTGAATTATTTCGATTTTTTCGTTTGCTCTCGTGTGTTCACCTCTCTTTTGACCTCTTCTAAAAGATTTTATTTGACCTTCAAGTTCCATTAATGTGTTAGCTTCCGCTACTTTTTCTCTTGATGAAACTAAAACTGCTTTGTATTTATACATAAAACCTCCGAATAAATATCTTTACATTTAAATTTTAAATTAATTAGAGTAAAAATTTAATATTTTCATGTTTTTTCATATTTTATTTCACTTTTTAATTAAATTGAAATATCTATTTTTATTAAACAGAACAAATATAAAAAATGAGTTTATAATATTTCCATGAAAAAAAGTAAAAAAATTATTTTATGAACTTTAATAGGTGCATTATTAGGTACATCAGGGATATTGATAAGTTTTGGAATAGCTAAAGTTTTAACTGAGCAAATGCTAAATCAAAAAAAGTCATATATAACTGTAAATAAGAATAAATCTGATGATTATAATATCGACTCAAAATTAATTAATGAATATATATTTGATAATAATTCTAAAAGTAGCGATAATTATAATAATGAATATTTAATTTTTAATAAAAATGATGAAAAAATAAAGCATACTGAATTTAAATATGATAAACAATTTAATGCTCAAAAAGTAATTGAATATATTGATCCCTACACAAAAATTAAATTTGTTGATTTTTGCTATTACCAAGATGAAAATGGGCCAAGATTTCTTCTGGGCGAAAATGGATTGAAATATTTAGCAAGAGAATTTAAAAATAAAATTCCTTTCGGTCCTGAAGTGTTTAATTTGAATGCGATTCATATTAATGATTTCAATATAGTTGATAATTCTGTTAGAGGGTTATTTATTTCAAATGTTAATACTATTTATATTAATGCAGATTTTTTAGCTGAAAATGGTTATGATATAGAAACAAAAGTTCAAAATATAATTCCAACTATTTTTCATGAATATCTTCATTATTGAGCTAAAACTTATGCTGAAGTTGGTATTAATTCAGATAGTACAGAATTAAATAAAAATACAATATTAATCAGTACAAAAAGTGTCGAAGGAAATTTAACTTCAACTTGAAATAGTTATTTTGTTGACAATTTCAAGGAACAACTTGGTTATAACTCAACAAAAAAATATCCTGAAATTAACAACAATAATAGTTTATTTGCTAATTTGAGTTTAAATGATCTTTGAAAAATAGCTAATGAAAACTTAAGTTTGAATTATCCAGAAAAAAGTTATTTTATTTCTCAAATTGGTAAAAATATTGATGATTCTTATATTTTTGATATTAAAAACGAATCGATAAAATATTATTATTCAATCGATGAGTTAATTCCTAGAGAATTAACTAAATATTTCTTTATTCCTTACTACTTCCCTTATGAAGAAAGTCCTATTAAAGACTCAACTACATACAAGAATTTAATTTATAGAAGTAGTTGATATGGTTTAGAATCGTTAACATATCACAATAGAATTTATTATAATGATTTTATTCCAAATTCATTGTATGTAGATTATTCAAAGACATTATTAAATCCTGTTGTAAAATCTCCAGCAAGCAATTTATTTAGTACAAATAAAAATATTTCATTAGTGTATGAAAATTATCTGCAAACAGACGTAAATAAAGCTAAAGAATTTTATAAATTACTTTTAGAAACAATGGGATATGGTAAAACAATTTCTCAAATTGTTAATGTTCAAAAAAATAGCACAAGCAAAATTAATCCAAGCGATGATACTGTCGCTATTGAACCTAATGATACAATGAAAATTAAATTAATGGGTTATTTACCAATTGATTCTGAATATAAAGGATTTGTTTTTGAATCAAATGATTTGTCTAATCCATATATTTTAGCTGAATTTGAGACACATGAAATTTTTAGATTTCAAGGATATGTTGGTTCAATATTTAACAGAAAAAATAAAGATAAGAATTTTAATTTAAATCCTAGCGATGTTGATTATAAGGATGAATTTAAGTCTTATATAACTAAAGAATTCATAGATAGCACTAAAATTAAAAATTCTTCAGTAATACATTATTGGTTGGATAAAAACAATGATGGACAATTTCAAAATGATGAAATTGTTGATGATATAATAACTTTACCTCAAAATAGAGATGTTGTTAGTGAAGTTTATGATTTGAATGAAAAAAATAGTTATATAATAATTAAAAATAAAACAAATTTAGAAGATAAAGATTCAACTCAAAGTGTAAGAATCTTTAATTATTAAAGGATGTTAAAATGCATGTAAAAATAAACGATTTAAGAGTAGGAACTATTCTTAAAGTACAAGCATATAAGTTTAACGGCCTTTTATATAGACAATGGAATCAAGCTAAGATCATTTATAATAATGAAAAACATATAGTTTTAATCTTATATAAAACTAAGGTTACAGAATTAAATGGAGCGGGTTGAGTTTATAAAGAGCCTGTTATATGATTTATGCCTAAAAAACAAAATTTCAATTGTTTAATTCTAATTAAGAAAAATGGATTTTATAGATATATCAATTTGGCATCAACACCAATTTTTGAAGATGATACAATCAAATTCATAGATTATGATTTAGATGTTAAATGTTATCCACAAAAAAAATTAAAAATAGTTGATAGAGATGAATTTAATACTAATGGTAAAATTATGAAATACCCCGATGTATTAAAAAATAAAATTTTAGATGAGTTATCGAATGTTATTAAAATGTATAATAATTTTCAATATTTCTTTAGCGATGATATTATCAAATATTACCTTAAAATTGCTGAAAATGACAAAATAATGTTAAATATTAAAAATTATTTAATACCAGTTATTAAAAACAAGACCATAAATCTTAATAATAAAATGTATCAAAAAAATAATAACAAAAAAACTTATAATAAAAAAGCTAAGTTTATTAACTTTACAGTCAGAAATGCCTAATGTGGCATTTTTTAAATAAAAAAATCTCCAAAATGGAGATATCGGTAATAAAAATTATATGGCGCGCCCGGCAGGAGTCGAACCCGCAACCTTTAGGGCCGTAACCTAACACTCTGTCCAATTGAGCTACGAGCGCATTGGAGGCACCAACGGGATTCGAACCCGTAATCAAAGTTTTGCAGACTCATGCCTTGGCCGTTTGGCTATGGTGCCATTGCTATGCAATTATACCATAAAAACTTTTTTGTGCTTATTAATTCTACCACATTAGATATCTTTTTAAAGAAAAATAAAATACAAGCCTATTAAAAGAACTTGTATTTTAATCATTATTTGAATTCACTTGAAATTGTGAATCCTTCAGGGATATTGTCATAAACTTGACCATAGTCATATTGTTTATCTTGGAAATAATTCATATAATCTCTATATGGATCAAGATATTTAGTTTGTCCTTTTGAATCTTTTATTTTAATTACAAAATATCTTAAATTTGTTTTATTAAATTCATTATATTCAGTATTTTCAGGTCAATCTAATGATACTAATTCAATATTTTTATAACCTAATAAGAACAATGAAAGTGCATAAAATTCAACATAATGATAAATATTAGAAATTGTTTTTGATTTTTTATCTTTAACATATTCAACTTGTTTTTCGTAAGATTGTTTTAAATATTGACTGTTATTAATATAATTTAACATTTCCTCTTTAGCTTTGTTTGCTTCTTCTAACCTATTTTCGGATTTTAATTCTCTATACTTAAATGCAAGATCAGTTAATTCTTCTATTTCAATTAGTGTTTCTTTGATCATACGTTCAGATGCAGCAACACCATGAAGATATATATCTTCTCTTGTTCTATCAATTTCACCATGATATGAATCGTAATAAAGTAAATCTGGATGATCCTCAACAAATTCAACTGGTGAATTCATAAATTCTTCTGATAATTCATCATCTTTAGAAAGTTCTTCAGCAAAAACTTTAGTTTCATCAGATTTTCTTCCAACTTTGTCTGTATTATTAAGAACATACAGCGGTCCTAATCCTGCAACTATTGAGTGAGTTATCGACATATTATTCTTGTATTCATTATAGTATGGACTATACTTATCGAAATTGAATGGTTTATTTTTAATGTAATCAAAAACCACATTTCTATATACATTTTCAATACTTTTTTCTGATTGTGATTTATATAGATCTAGTAATTGAATAAAATCAGAGGCTTGAATATAATTAAATACTGCTTCACTTGATTTATAATCAAATGTTATTTTGTTATTTTCTCTTTTTAATATTGAGTTTTTATTCATCAAATATAATGCATAAAATGGAGTTTCTTCAAGTACAGCTCGTACTACTGAATCCATAGATTTTAATAAAGCATTAATTTCTTGTTCATCTCTTGTGGTAACATTAATAGTAATAATGCTATTTGGTGTAAAAATATCGTAACCTGAAAAAGTAGATTGCAATTTAATGTTTGCCATTATTTCATCGTAGAACTTTCTAATTTCAGTCTTTGAAAGTTCTTCAGAAATTTTATTTTCAATATTCTTAGCATTATCTTTTCAGTAATTTGATTTGATAAAGTTCTTAGCAAAAATTACTGAAGGGTGATTTTCATATATACAAGAGCTAGCCATAATTGGTGTTGACGCAACTGATACTGCACCCAATAGAAGTCAAAGTTTGTTAATTTTTCTTTTCATTTTATCCAAACATTTCAACATATCTTCACGATTTGAAACCAGCGTATGTAATTACACTCGATAATACAAATAGAATCAATGCAAATGCTAACCCTCCTATACTATATGCTCTAATAAGCTTATATGTACTTTGAATTTCAGAATCTAATTCAACAACGTTGAATAAATCTATTGTTTCTTTTAATTGATGAATATTAATTGATAAAAGAATAATAGCGATGATAGAAACTAATAATACAACACTTCAAATAACAATTTTAACTTTATAATTTTTCATAAATTATCCTTTAATTGTTGAACCTTGTCTAGAAACGGCATTCATAATTCTTTTTCTAAATACAAAGTATGCAATAAACATAGGAATGTTAACGAGAATTGCACCTGCCATTTTAATAGATTGAAGTGTCATTGGTTCATCACCATTATAAACAAGACCCGCTTTGAATAATCAAACTGAAACAACTTTAAGATTATCACTATCTCCAAACACTACAATAGAGGCTCATAAATATGTATTTCATGAAGCGATAGCTGTAAGAATAACAATAGTTCAAGTTGTAGGTGTTACCATAGGGATGGCAATCTTAAATAAATATTTAGCACCAACAGCTCCATCAACCAAAGCAACTTCTTTAATTCTGCCTGGAATTGATTCAAAAGCATTTTTGTACATAGTTGCATTGAATATTGAAGCTACGAATGGTAAGGCGATTGTGAATAAAAATCCTACTGTAGTTTCGTTCATACGAGTGTCACGAACAACCTTGTATTGACCAGAAAGAAGAGCTACTTCAGGTAAAACTAGAAGTGCTAAAGCACAGAATCAAACAAATTCTTTACCTCTTCAGTTTCTAAGGGAAAAAGCGTATCCCATTAGAATTGTGATAAATACTTTAAGTACAACTGAAAGTAAAACATTTAGTCCTGTTATTGACACTGCTGTTCAATAACCTTCATTTTTTATAGCAGTCATATAGTTAAATCTAATACCTTCACTTCAAGTTAATGGTACGTCTTTCCCATCTATCTTGAAGTCTGAATCATTAAATGAAGGTAAAATTCTAAAGTCATTTTTTAGATTTAATGCTTCATCTCATGAGAAAAATGAAAATGAAATCATTAAGAAGAATGGGAATAAAATTATTACACCGAATAAACATAAAAGTAATAATTTAAGGAGTGAAATAGATGCGACATTAAATAACGAGCTTTCTCTAACTTGACCGCTTACTTTTTCTTTATTTTTTCTTAAGCGTCTCTTTATTAGTATGTTTTGTCATTTCAACTTTAACTCAAACATTTCTTTCTCCTAAGTAATTTAATGTAGTTTGTGCCGCAAAGAATCCACCACGTATGATTGATGAGAATGTAACTCCAATAATAAATAATGCTATACTTGATGCTCCAGAAATATATATGTTTCCTTCTTGAGTTTTTTGATAGATGTATAACATCAATGTTGACGCACCATTAGCTGTAGCATCAGTAGGTTTATTCTCAAATAATGCAAGTGGGAAAACTTTAATTCCGCCAATTATTCCCAGTGTTATTAAAAAGTTAATGGTAGATTTGATCGATGGTAAAGTAATTGAGAAGAATTGTTTTACTCCTCCAGTACCGTCAATTGAAGCTGAGTGGTATAAATTTTTATCTACCGAAAGCATAGCTGTAGTAAAAATAAGAATATTAAATGCTAATCCACTTCATACTCCGTTAATTATTAATGCAATAACTGCATGAAAACCATCCGGTGAGCCCTCTTTTAATCAAGCGATGTCAGTACCTATAATTTGGTTTAAAACACCTTTTTGTTCAAAAACTTGAATAAATGTAAGTGAGATGGCAACACCATTAGTAATATATGGCATAAAGAATACTGTTTGTCAGAATCCTCTTGCTCATTTTCTATAAAGTTTAGCTATAACGGATGAAATAACTAAAGAAATCATTAAAACAAATGGTAAAACTAAAATTCCATAAATAAATGAGTTTCTAAAACCTATAGCATATTCTAATGATGAAAAAGTTTGAATATAGTTTTTAAGTGTGAATTTTAATGTAACACTATCAGAAAATGAGTTTATGATGTTATAAATCATTGGAACAATAGTGAACATGAAAATTAATATTAAAGCAGGTAATAATAGAATAAAAGGAACATAAAATGGAGTTCTTTTATCTAAAACTGTTGTTGATACATTCGATTTTGAAACTGATTGTTTTCTAAGCGATCAGTTAAATAAAGGTTTAAATTTTTCACCAATTTTTGCATAAGAAGAATTACTTTTTAACTTCATATTGTAATCTCTCTTCAGTTATTGCGTCAAAAATGTGAAGTCTATCTTTTGGAAGATTGAAGTAAATGTCTTGTCCTAATTCATAGTGCATTCTATTATCAAGTAAGAAATTAATTTTACCGATATTTGGAACGTCAACAATTAATTTACTTTCTTTTCCAAAGTTTTCAACAACTTTTACTATACCTATAAAGTCAGCTCTAGATTTTGTTTTAACTATTTCAAAATCTTCTGAACGTACACCTATGTTAAGTTGTGCACTTTCTTTATCTTTAATATCGATATTTGATATAACTGTTTTATCGATATAAATTTCACCTTTTTCATATTTAGCAGGGAATAGACCCATTTCAGGCATCCCTAAAAATCTAGCGACGAACTGGTTTTTAGGTCTATTATAAAGTTCCATTGGTGAACCCATTTGTTGAACTCTAGCCATAGACATACAGATAACTATATCGCTAATACTCATAGCTTCTTCTTGATCATGTGTAACAAAAACAGTTGTAATTCCAAGAGATTGCTGAATTTCACGAATTCATTGACGAGTAGAAATACGTAACTTCGCGTCTAAGTTTGAAAGAGGTTCATCCATTAATAATATTTGAGGTTTTTTAACAATGGCACGTGCAATTGATACACGTTGTTGTTGACCACCTGATAAACGAGTAGGTTTCTTTTGAAGGATAGGAATTATTTCAACACGTTTTGCAACTTCCATAACTTCATTATGAATTGCTTGACGAATAGATACAATGTCTTTTGTATATTCCTTGATAGCTTCTTTTTCATTTGTGTCTAACATTTGACGACCTTGAGAAGCATCTTCTTTCATAACTTTATCCAATGTTGGATACTTAGATAATAAAGTTTTCTTAACGTGATTATAGTTATTTCTTACTAATTTTGCTAATGTTTTATCGTAAGATTTTAATGTTTTTAACTCTTCATTTTCAGCATAAGCCAATTTATAATCAACTCTTGCTTTTTCATAATTGTTTTTCTCAACTATTTTTTTTTCTTTGTATTTTTCTCTAATTTTTAAAGAATTAATTTGGTATTTATATTTCATTACAAGTGAAATAAGTTTACCTTCTGCTTTAATTACTTTAATTCTTTCAGAAAGTAATAAATTATCAAATTCAACCGATGTTAAAGATAAAATAGCTGATTGAACATTTTCGATTTGTTTTTTGATTTCATCAATATTTTTTGATGGATTAAATTTCAATAATTTTTTATCAAGATTTTGTAATACTTCAGAATGTGTTAAATTAGATTGAACTAATCCTGAGTTTTTATTTTCCTTGAATTTTTCTTTAACTAACTTAATTTTTTGTTTTGTTTCTTTTTTAGTTAATGATTGATTTTTAAGAATATCTTTTGCAAGTTTTGATAATTCTGAATTTTCGTGAACAGAAACTAATTTATATCTACTTTGTGCTACTTCTAATTCGCTTGATAATTTAGCATTAATATTATTTAATCTAAAAGTAAGTTCTTCAGAAATAGTTTTTGTTCATTTATGTGCTGTGTGAAGTTCTTGAATTTCTTCGCTAGTTGCCCCTAATTTTCTAAGATAGATTTCTAATATTTTATTTTTTGCTAAATTCTTTTTGAAAACTACATTGTTTTTTCAAGCAGAGTCATTTTTAAGAGGGAATGCTATATTTGCATAAACAGACATATGTGGATAAAGTGCGTAGTTTTGGAACACAAAACCAAGTTTTCTTTTTTGTGGTGAAAAGCTAGTAACATCTTTTCCTCTGAATAAAATTTTACCTGATGTTGGTGTAAGAAGTCCAGCTATAGCATTTAATGTAGTAGACTTACCAGAACCTGATGGCCCAAGAAGTGTAACTAATTTTCCTTCTGGAATCTTAAAACTAACATCATCAACGGCCAATGTTTCACCAAAATCTATGTATAAGTTTTTAAGTTCGATTGCAGGAATTTCCCCTTGATCTCTATTATCAGAATCTTCAGAAAGTTTTTCAATAATTTCAATTTGTTCTTCAGTTAGTAAAGACATTGAGTATTTATTTTTAATATTTTGTTGTTTTTCCATTACTATTTTTCCTTGTTATTTTCTAATTCTTTAATTCAATCTAAGATACTAAATGGCATTTTGGGTTGGATTTCAAATAAATCTCCGCGGTTAGTGAACACTGAACGACGGAAAAATAAATCTCAACCAGAATTTTCTTTATTTCTATATATAGTTTTTTGTATTCCAAATGGATTACTTACAAACTTATAGAAACCATTTTGGTTTATAAATGCCTCTTCAGCAGCTTCAGCTATTATTGGATAAATTTTGGTTTTATATGCTGTTTTATCACTTTGATATGTTGAACGAAAATTCTCTGATTCTGTATCATAAGGTAATGTCAATCCTGCTCTTACAATTTCAGCTGAATAAGAATATTGATAATTACCATTTGGTTCATCTTTTTTGTTTATAAATAAATCTCCAACTAATCTTTTATAAGCGTCTTCTTCACCATTAGATCAAAACACTACATCTTGACCCATTAAATTCTCTTCAGCAAACTTTGTTGATCATTCGGCAAAAGTATATTCAAATGGTTTTGATTTCACTGAACTTGAACCAGAACCAACAGCTTTTTCAGGTGTATCTATTGATGCTATTCTAACTTTATATTCCGAACCTATAGAATAAGTTTCTTCGAATTTAGTTGGCACTTCAGTAAGTTTAATTGTTGCTGTATCACCATCAGAAACAGAAACAATTTTTCCTCTCATAACTAATGGTTTATAAATTTCACTATTTCAATCAATATTAACTGGTTTGAATTTTTCTTGTCCTAAAGCTGAATTCTCAACTTCAGCAATAGACTTAAACGACTTCTCTTGCACTAGATCAATAAGAAAGTCTGTGTTTCTAATAACTACTATTTTAGAACCACTTCTAAAAACAATTTGAAATCTTAATGTTTGTTTAATGTCTTTTAAGGAAGAAGTGTTTTTGCCGAATGATTTAATTACAGTGTCAGTATCAGGGTAGCTTATTTCACTAACAATATTCAAATATAATTGCCGAGGTTCATCTAATTTAAGTTCATCACCAACAAACTCAATTTTTAAATCTGGCCACATTTCTTTTAGCGAATAACCTAATTTATTTTCAAAGTCAAATTCACTTCATGAATTAAATATTTTGTTGCTTTTAACATTTGCAACATGATTGTTAACAATGTCTTTTAGTTTTTTATCAATTAAATTTTGTATATCTATTCTTGAAATTGTTCTATTGTTCTCATCTTTAAACATCCCAAGCGTTCCACTTTCATCTGTATTTAAAACAAGTTTAAATGGTTTTATTAAATTATCATTTGTTTCGGGAATGCTTGGTTTAGTATCAATAGGATTCTCATCTTTTTTTGAACCATCGCATGAAGCAGATAATGTAATTGCGGAAACTACCAGTGGTACACTAATAAATGAAGACAATAGTTTGTATTTTTTCTTAAACATTTATTTTCTTTCTTTATAAAAATACAATTTCCTATAAATAAGAAATTATATTTTTATTAAAATGTTATTTTTCAGGATTTAATTGATTTACGAAATCGTTAACAAAGTCAATTTCATTCGATTTACCTTGTTCAATTTTATTTTGAACAGTTTTGAATTGCGAAATAATTTGAGATCTAAATTTTTCTGATAATGTTGCTCCTGGTTCTTCGAAAATAAACACATCACCATTTAAAGCAGCGTTTTTGAACATTTGTAATGAAACATTTAAAGCAGCATTTGTACCAAATTGATTATTTGGTAATTCTTTGAAGTTAGCTGTAGGAATAAAGTAGTTAGCAACATATTGAATATATTCAACCGCTGTATGTTCTTTAGCAAAGAAATCTTTAAGACTCTCACTAAAATCATTAGTATTATCTAAAATGAATTTATCGGTTGAAGTTAAAAGTCATTTAACGAATTTTTTGGTTTGTTTGTCATCTTCGGTAGTTCCATGAATTCCGATAATTGATGGACCTTGTGTATAAACAATTGATCTTGATGAAGAATCATTTCATTTCAATGGAGTAGACATAACTAATAATTCTGATTTACTTAAGATTTTTTCTCCTGATGCTTCAATTACTTGAAGTAATTTATTTTTAGAATCCAATAAATTAAGTGTTCCAATTTCAGAAGCTTTTAAATCACCATCATCTGTAGATTCACCCTTAAATCCAATAAAGTAAACGAATCTTCCTTTTGTTTTAATACTTTCAACTTTTCCTAAATATGCTACTTGATTACTTGCATTAACTTCTAAAGCTCTAAGTACTTTTTCTAATTCAGCTGTTTTTGATGCATTATCATCACTAATTAAAAGAATTCTGTTCGCATCGATTAATTTTTGATTTTTTACAAATAATTCTTCATCTTCTTGCGACGCAAATTTATAATCATATCCGCTAACTTCATTTTCATTTACATTTGCTGAATAACTGAAAATTAAATTGTTTTTTTTTGAAATGTATGTTTTTACACCTTTATTTTGATGTTTTTCAGAAACACTAGTATTAAGTTTATAAACATTATTTTTTGTGAGAGCTAATTCAATGTCTCCTGCACTTAAGCTAGCTTGGAAGAATAATGGTTTTTCAGCATTGTTGTAGTTGTTTGAGTATCCTGCACTTGAACCAATTGAAAAAGCCATTTTGTGGTAAACTTGATCTTTTGAAGCGTAAGCACCATCACCATAAAGTTTTAAACCATTTGCTTCAAGAGCACTTTTGATTGAGTTGAAAATTTCTTCAGCTGCTCTTTTTGTAGTATCGTTTTTATTGATGTTGTTAAATAAAACTTTTGTAACACCTTTATCTTTACCAAGTTTGTGAAGTCCATCTTCATTCATATCAGTAATTAAACCATGCGAATACATCGATTGATTAAAAACTCCCGCTGCATCATCAATCCCCATTACATGAAGACCTGTGTTATTTTTAGAAGAATTTGTAAACATTTTTTGTGCAATTTCTGAGAAATGTAACATTTGTTGATATTGTGTTAAAAATGTGGTTTTAATTACATAACCTTTAACAAGGTCCTTAACATTTGATACAGTTGTTCCTCATATTTGTTCAACACCTTTTTCATCAGCAGAACCAGCTTTAAGAATTTTGTTATATAGCTCTTCAAAATCTTTATCAACTGTAGCACCATTTTCAACCATATTTTTAAGAATATAAGCTAAAACAGGTTGATTAATTGATAAAGTATTTATACTCTTGAAACCTGGAACAACTCAGAATCCATTAGGATATTGAATGTGTTCAACATTATCACTAACCTTAGTGAAGTTTTTATCAAAGTAAGTTTTCTTTAAATCAAATTCTTCTTCTTTATCTCTAAAGTTAAGCAACATACCTTTTTCAGCTAATTTAGCTGCATTAGGTGAATAGTTAAAAATTAAGTTATATGATCCTGTAGCATCATGACTGCTTAAAAAGTTATCAACTTTTTTTCCACCTTCAGTATAACCAGAACCGATATTGTCAAGTTGAATTTCTTTGTCACTTGTAGATTTTACATGAGCATTATAATATTCAATTAATGCCTTTAAAATTTTAAATCGGTTACCACCTTTTGATCAAGCCACACCAATTTTTATTTTATCACTATTTTGATCATAATATCCAGCAACCGCTGAGTTGTTTTTATTAGCAATAGGAACAAACTCATCATTAACATTATAATCCACGTCAAAAACTGAACCATTTCCTCCTGCATTTGGATTCGATGGATTTGTACTTGAATCTTCCTTTGGTTTTTCTGTTTTGCTAGAGCTATCGCATGAAGCTGATAAAGCAATAAACGAAGTCATTGTTAAGGCTCCAGAAACTCCTAATATTAATTTATTTTTCATAAAATAATTCCTCCTAAATTTATACTTATATATTATAGTTTATTTTTTAGATAAGAGATACTATGAAATTAATTTTCACTTTTGAGCAGTCAAAGATATCTAATTTGTTTTAATCACGATAAAAACCTTTTAATTTAGCAAAAATATATAAAAAAATCACCTATAAAATAGGTGAAAAATGTTTTTTAGATGTTTGTCTTAATAATCTATTTTCTCTTTTTCAATAAGAGATAATGCTTTTTCAATTCATGAGTTTAATATTTCTTTAGGTCAATATTCATAACCTTTATTAATAATTTCATTATTTAAGAAAATCATATGTGTTGGAACTTTGAGGATTTGTAACTTATTTGTGTAGTTTCTAAAAAGTTCAGAATCTTCTGCATCAATTTTAATAAATTGAATATTTGCATCTTCGCTATATTGTTCAGCAAGTGAGTCCACAATAGGTTTCATTACCTTACAGTCATTGCATCATTTTGTAGTGAATTCAACAAAAAATACAATATCTTTTGTGCTCGCTATTTTGTTTTCAGCTTCATTTCACATTAGTTCTTTAAACATGATTACCTCTTATCTTTAGGAGCAACCGATTCAAGGAATTCATCAAGTTCCTTGAATAATTTTTCTCTTTCTAATTCATCTTCATCTTCAATAGTTGGATTAGGTTTTTGATTTGTGCTATTTTTAATTACTTGTTCAGATTTAACGTCTTTAATGCTTTGAGAAGGTAAATTACTTGCGTTAGTAGTGACTTTAGGTTGATTTTCTCTTATAACATAAGCGTCTTCATAAGTTGAATTATAACTTGCTGGTTCTTCATAAATATCTTCAAACATATTTTCTTGAACATTATTAGAACCCGTTTCATAAGCATTTGATGAATTTGTGTTAACTATATATTCTTGATTATTTGTATTACTAATCGAACTACTTTCTTGTTGTTCTTTTTGATTTTCTTTAGTTTTTTTAGAAAGTTTATCATTAATTGTTTGATTAACAACAAACTCGTTTTCTTTTATGATAATTTGATCAAAATCAGTTTTTCTCTCGTTTTCTAAGTTAACAAATTTGTTTCTTACACTTTTAAGATCAATTGTAGCTTTAGTTTTTTTGCCATCAATAGTTTTTTCAATAACTCTAATTTTCAATTCAGCAAAATTAATTGCATCTAATTTATCAGTGATTAATCCTTTAATAATCATCATAGTGTAAAAATACAATTGCACACCTTTAGTAACAACAAAAACACTTTGACGACTATTCATATATTCTTTAACACTTTCAAGTGAATTACCTTTACTCATGTAAACTTTTCATATTTTTTTAGGTTCTACTAGAATAGCTTGAATGAATAAAAATGCCACTAAGAATATTCAAATAATAATTGGGAGTATACTTGAAACAGAGATGTAGTAAAAAATATTGTAAATGGAGTCGAGTAACATTCCGATATTATTTAATGAATTTGGATAATCTACATTTGAACCTGAAATGTAATATCATCCATGTTTATATAAATTAACTGAACCGATATTAAAGTCAAAAGATCAGTTATAGATGAAATGAAGAATTATATGCTCACCAAGAGTTAAAATGAAAAATAATAAAATTAAAATTTTTCTAATAATTCCTAAAAGTGTAATAACATTCACTTTTCTAATCCGCGAAAATAATGTAAAAGCACGTTCACTTTTCTTATTTAGAACTAACTTTGTTATCACTCAAGTGGCACTTAAAACTAGTAAAATAACAAAAGAATTTCCAAAGTACATACCTATAGAATATTTATAAATATCCAAGAAAAATCATCCTTCAACAATCGAAGCTATTAATGCATATGCAAATAGTAAAAAAATGATTACTAAACTTAAAATATGTCATTTTAGGTTTAATTTTTTAGTTAGAATCCTATTATTTTCATTTAATTGTTCTACATAAGGAATATCTAGTTCATTAAAAACTTTTCTATTTTTGAATAACCTAAAAAGAGAAGAAATTTTAGTTCTTCTTTTTTCTTCCAAATATGAATAGTTTTCAAATTTTAGTCTATTTTTAATCATGTCTAAATTATAAACAAATTTAATTTAATATAGATTATTTGATAATAAAAAAGTAGCTTGGCTACTCTAATCTATAAAATAGTGAAAGAAACAGCAATTAAAGGTTCCTTATCAGTTAACTTAAATATTTTTTTGCGGATTACCTTTCTAAGTCTTTCCTGTAAATCTTTAATACCTTTAAATACTTCGTTTTCAACAACATCAGAAATAATCTCTTTTACATAATTTGTTGTTTCAACTTTTTCATCTTTACCTATAACACCAACAAATTCAATTTTCATATCATTGCTAATTTCTTTAGTTTTTGAATTAAAATGTAAAACTACTAAAATTAATCCATCACGCCCAAGTAACTCTCTTTCATTGATTACTTCACTAGAGATATTTCCTACATCGAAACCATCGATTATAGTATCACCAACATTTTTAATTTTTCCATTTTGACTAAATAAAACTCCATCAATAAAATGAGCTATCTTTCCATTTTGTAAAATTAAAGATTTAGTTTTTTTAGTTCCTTTGTATTCAGCTAATGCATTTGAAATATCTACAAGGTGTCTGTAAAGTCCTTGAACTGGAATTATATATTTTGGATTTAACTTTTCAACTAAATCGATAATATCGTTTTGAATTGGTCTATGGAAAAAATAATCTTTGTCAGAAGCATCGGTAATTTGTGGAGTAATTCTTGCTACTTCATCTAAACAAACCGCTTGCAAGGATTCAAGTCCATTAACTGGTGGAGCCATCATAATAACCTTATCAGTTGGTTTGAGTTTTAATAATACATCTTTATTATCAGTAATTCTTAAAAAACGATTGTAAAGCCTTTCAACAGCACCAGTAATTAAAATAACTGCATTTTCGTGTTTGTTTAATGAACGATAATCAAGAATTGTTGGTAATTCTAAATCCGGTTTAACTTGTTTGATTAAATAAAGTAATTGCCCATAAGTTTTTCCGTAAGGGATAACTGGACGATTGTGTTTTTTAGCTAAATCAAGAATTTGGTGTAGTGAAACCATTTCTTCATCATAGGCACCTACAATTATTCTTTGATTTGGAAGTGCTTTTTCGAAATCTTCGATTAAATTTAATGGCAATTTAATTTTTTCAATCGCATAACCTTTGTGATTTGAACGACCAGCGTCAGTAACTATTGCAATAACATTTCTATTATTTATATTACTTTTAATTTCATCAAAATTAGTATTTCCATAAATTCCTAAATCGCCTTTAACATAGTTAAATAAGAAAATTATATCTCCATCAGGAGTGATAAAATCAAAACCAATTGAACCTGGTAAACTACCAGCAACAATAATTGGTTTAACTGTTAAACTACCTACTTTTTCTTCTTTATTAAATGAAATAACTTCGACATTTTCAGGATTTATAGAATATTTACTTAATCTTTCTAAAATCATGATTTTGTTGAATGGACTTGAATAAATTTTAATTTTAGGCAATTTCATTGCTAATCAAGGTAAAGCACTAAAACTATCATTTTTAACATCAGAAATAAAAATTCCTTTAATTCTATCCTTGTTTTTTTCCAAATAAGTAAAATCTGGGATTAATGTATCTACACCATTTGATGAATTAATTGGTATTTTAGCTCCTGAATTAATAATATAAATTTCATCATTGAATTCTAAAATATAGCAGTTTTTTCCGTTTTCGTCTAAACCACCCAATGCAAAAATATTTAAATGATTCATAATCTTCCTTTACATTATTTTTAATTATTTAATATGAATATAGTATTGAAAATAACGTTTTTATTATAACATATAAGAAATTCAAGTAAAAAATAAAGTTAATAATAATTAGTAAGAAATCAACAACATAATATTATTTCAATTCCTTCCTTTTAGCTAAAAACGTAAAATAAAAAAGAGAAACTAACCAAAACCAAACACCGTTTCTCTTTTAACCCTTAAATTTGAAATGAGGTCATATTAATTATACACAATTAAAACCAGAAGAGAGATTAATTATCCAAATCAATTACAATCATAAATTAAACATTTGATGTTTCTGTATTGATCAAAAAATGAATCGCTCTTTGTCCAACCAACAACACAAACGAAGGTATTGTTATTATATAAAGAATGAAAATTATACTTATAATCTTATTTTGTTTTTTCTCTTTGTCATTAAAAATTGTCATAATTATCATCCTTAATGTATTTTTATAAAACTATATTAGCAAAACTTTAAATCGATTTGTATTGTTGCATAATAAAAAAGAAAAATAAATTTCTGTTAATTGCACTTACAAATCGGTTTTATTTTTATCACTTAATTCCAATATATATTCATCAAAAGCGACTGAACCAATATTTCTTAATTTTTTATTAGATGAAAATACTTTTAACGCCAAAAATCAAAGTCAACAAATTAAAGCAATTGATACGATTAATATAATGAAAAAATATGTTAAATTATTATTTAGATAACTTAATGCTAGTGTAATTGAACGAATTCCCAGTGCAAAGATCGCGACTAATTCAATAATTGCGAATCATATTCAACTTTGATAACTTAAATATTTTTTCTTGTATTTTAATATATTAAATATCTCTAGGTATCTGTTATAGTGCAATTGATGTGGTTTATAATCCACTAAATATGAATTAAATTCATTTCAACCTACAGATTCAACCATTTTTATTATTTTATTGTCGAAATAATTAAACAATAAAATGTATAAAAGTGCACCTAATACTATAAAAAATATCAAAAGAAACACAAAGATGTAAATCTCGGAAATTCCTCAATTAATAATAGTTTTTTCACCTACATTTAATGCAAAAACAATCAAAACAATCTCAATCATAAGAATTGACATAGTTCAATATATTTTTTGAGATTGCAGGCTTTTGAGTTTAACTATTAATTCTTTCATTTTAACCTCCTAGTTACAAAATGTTAAAAAAGAAAACTACCTTGCTTTAGCTCTTACTTAATACAACTATTTAAATTTTAAATTAATATATTGTTTTTTATATAAATTCAATTTTTGACTAAAGAAAAAAGGGTAAATAACTATAAATAAGCGTTATTTGTGGAATCAAATATGGAACAAAAAATCACACTATTGTGTGACTTATGTTCAAACATAATAAAATTCAATCGCTTTCAAAATAAAAGTTGATTTATCTTTACATTATAGTTTTTTTATTAAAGCATATAAACAAACTAATATAAATATTATCACTGAAAAAATAATCATCAAAATAGTATTTAAAGCATAGCTACTAAACAATACTTGTAAAATACCTATAGTTAAAGTTCCTAAAAAGATGAAAATAAATATAATTAAAAGACTAATTTTTAATTTTGTTTTGAATTTTTGAAAGTTGAATATTAATAATAAACATACATAAAATATGTACTTAATTTCAAGTATTGAGAATATATTTAATAGGAATTGTCCAAATGATTTATTGCTAAAATTAAAAGCAAAATTATATTCAATAATTCTATCTCCGAAATTGTTTTGGGTTGTCGAATAATTCAAATAAGGAATTATAAGAAAAACAAATATTAATAGGATGAAAAACAGTGTTCAAAATCTTACAATAATATCTTTTCTCATTATTAATTACCAATTTTTAAAAAGTTAACAGATCCGAAAATAGGAGACATTAAGAACACTTTTTCAAAACCACTTCAACCATAATTACAAATATAATAATCATTTGTGTTATTTAGTTTTATTTTTTCATTATATCCAATAGATTCCATAATTGCTAAATCATTTTAATTTACAAATATTTTTGTGTTAATATCAACTCCAAAACAAGCTGTCATTGCTGATTCACTAAGTAAAGTGCATAATAAAAAGTTTTTTCTCATTTAACCGCCTTAATATCTTTTATATATTTAAATTTTATCTTAATCTTTAACCTTTTAAGTGAAAACATTTCTACAGAATAATCAAATAAAGATAATTGGTAAATATTTCCCAATTTATGGAATAAAATGTGAAACAAAAAATCACACTATTGTGTGACTTATATTCATGTATGACTAATATCCCATAGCTTCGTCATATTCTTCAAGAGTTCCTCTGAATAAGAAGCTTTTTTGTGGACTTTGTAGTTCTAAAATTACATTAGCACATTGGTTAACAAATGCTCTGTTGTATGTGGTGAAAATTGCACCACCACGGTAACTTTGAACACCCTCAATAACTGAGTCAATACTTTCAGCATCTAAGTGATCAAGTGGTTGATCTAAAATAATAAAATTGCTTTCAAGTAGCATCATTCTACTGAACATCAATCTTGCTTTTTCTCCACCACTAGTAACTTTAACTTTTTTAAATACAGTATCATTAGAAAAAAGCATTCTTCCTAAGAAACCTCTCATTCTTGAGTCACTATTATCTTTAGTTTCTTGAGTTGAATTTTCTATAGGTCATTTACTAATTCATTCTAAAATTGTTTCATCATTTTCAAAGTATTTACTGTTTTCATTAGGGAAATAGCTATGTTTAATTGTTTGACCTCAACTTACTGTTCCGGAAGTAGGTTGCAACTCACCAACAAGAATTTGTAATAATCTTGTTTTTGCAATGTCGTCTTCACCAATGATAACCATCTTTTCACCTGGATTTAATGAGAACGAAACATTTTCAAAGAGAGTTTCTCCTTTTTCGTTAATGTATGTTAAATTTTCAACACTGAGAATTTGTTTTCCATGATCTCTATTCATATCTCATTTAATATATGGATATTTTCTATTTGAAGGTTTAATTTCATCTAAAGTAATTTTGTCAAGAAGTTTTTTTCTACTTGTAGCTTGTTTAGATTTAGATGCATTAGCACTGAAACGAGCAATAAATTCTTTAAGTTTTTCAATTTGAGCTTCTTTTTTGACATTAGATTGTTTTAACATCTCTCTAGCTAATTCACTACTTTGTTTTCAGAATGAATAGTTACCTGTATACATTTTAGCTTCATTATAGTCAATATCAACAATGTGTGTACAAATTGCATCGAGAAAATCCGAGTCGTGAGATACAACAATAACAACATTAGGATAATCAATTAAAAAGTTTTCAAGTCATTTAATACTTTTAAGGTCAAGGTGGTTAGTTGGTTCGTCCATAATTAAAATATCAGGATTCCCAAAAAGCGCTTTTGCTAATAAAACTTTAATTTTTTGATTAGCTGTTAATTCCTTCATTTTTACATGTCATTTTTCAGATGGAATAGAAAGATTTGCAAGCAATTCTTGTGCATCATTTTCTGCAGTTCATCCTCCAAGTTCACCAAATTTTTCTTCCAATTCCCTGCTAAAGTATAGTCTTCCATTGTAGCTTCTGGGTTATTGTAAATAGCATCTTTACGTTCTTTAATCTCATAAAGCTCATTATTTCCAGTAATAACAACTTCAGTAACATCCATTTCATCATAAGCATTATGGTTTTGAGAAAGAACAGAAATTCTTCTGTTTTTTTCTATAATAATTTGTCCACCACTTGCTTCAATCTCACCTGATAAAATTTTTAGAAATGTACTTTTCCCTGCTCCATTAGCACCAATTATTCCATAAGTATTTCCTTCTAAAAATTTAATATTTACGTTTTCAAATAATTTTTTATCACTAAAAATTTTGGATAAATTTTGAACTTCTATCATAAAACCTCCATAGTTATTATTTATTATATTAAATTTAAAATTTATGTTCCACTTATTAAAAATGTTAATGTGGGACGTTTTCCACTCTTATGATTTTAAAAAGTTAAAATTTAGCCATAATTTTTTAATTTTTTTAACTTTTCAATATCACACAAAACTTTATTAAGTTTCCATTTTATAAGTGTATTTTTTCGTTTTTAATTATATTATGAAGAAGATTAGTAAATTAGTAATTTTAACAAGTAGTTTAAGCATTTTTTCATTGGCTGCTTCATGTAATTTTAGTACTAGTAGCAAAAATGAAGATAAAAATAAAGAGTCGGAAAATCAAACAAACAAAATAGTTGACACATCTGTTAATTTAATTTTTAAGAATGTAGATGATGATGAAATAATTTTTAGTGAGAGAATTGAAAAAAGCGAGCTTCAAAATAAAAATTTAACTGAATATATTAAAGATTTAGCTTTTGAACCTGCAAGTAAAATTATTTTTAGTGAAAATGAAATAACCTTATATTTCAAAAAGATTGATACATTAGATTTAGAGATTGTTTTTAATGGTGTTTCTTATAAATTCAACGTTCCAAACAAACCCAATAATATCCTAAGAACATTAGAATCATTTAAAATTGAGCACAATGTTGATTCAAGTTTTTCAATACACAAAGATACTGAAAATACTTATGTTATAGAGAAAAAAATCGATCAAAATACATATTTAACTTTAAGGGATTTTGAAACAGATAAAGATTTATTTAGTATTAAAGTGATTGATAATGAATTAGACGTTGCTGATATTTCACGATTTATTCCACATAATTGAGAATTAGCTTCCGAAGATTTTACACTAGATTTAAATAAAGATAACATAATAAAAATAAAAAGAAAAACCTATGTTGATTTAACAATAATTTACAATGATATAAACTATTTAATTAATGAAGTAGAAAATAAAAAAGAAACAATCAAAGAAAAATTACACATTTTTATGCTTGAAAACAAAATAAGTACTAAAGATTTTGAAATAATAAAGGAAAACAACAATGTGTTTAGGATTAAACCTATAATCAAAACAACTTCACTAGTTTTTGTTGATGAAAATAATGATGAAATTAAAACTATTGAAAAAGTTTCATTTAACTTAGAAACAATTAATTATAAAATTTTTATTCCAGATGGTTATGAACTAAAAGATAAGAATGTAGAAATAATATTTGGTCAAGTAAATAAAATTCAAGTACAAAAAATAAATAAATCAGAAATAGATACCAATGAAAAAGAAGATTTAGATGAAGAAGAAGTTGACGAAATTTCATACATTGAAGAACAATTTGACAAAGTGTTGAATTTTGCTAAAAATTCACCAAATTTGATTATTCAGGGAAAATTAACAAAAAAAGACTTTGATTCAATAGTCCAAAGATATGATACAAACACAACTGAAACATATAGAAAAATGATTTATAAAGATATAGATACTTTTGGGTTTACAAAAACTATTGGATCTATAACTAGCTTAAACTTTAACTCTGAAATTTCAGAATTTATTGAGTTTAATTTAGGAAATGAAGATGAAGATGAATATATAACGTTTGCAAACGTTGATCAAATCGAGAAAAGTGGATCTTATAAAGGCGGTTCATACTTTAATTTTGAATTGGATAAAGAAAATAAAACTGTTGAAATTATAGGTAAATTTACTCTAGTTCAATCAGGTCAAATCACTAAACAAAGTGACTTATTTAAATTTATAATACAAATAGAAAAGAGTGAAGAAAATAACATAGCAACTGTTGATAGTGAAACCAAGAGTATAGATGATAAATTTAACAAAATACTAGAATTAGTAAAACAAAATGATTTTAGTGTTTTTAATAAAAGTTTAAGTCAAGAAGATTATCAACAACTACTTGATAGATTCAAAAAGGGTTCAACTCCGGCATATAGAAAAATCTATTATAAAGATATTGATACTTTTGGCTTTACAAAAACTATCGGTAAAACTTCATCAATAAAATTCAATAATCAAATTAAGGACTTTATATCTAAAAACTTGTTAAATGAACAAAATGAATACATTGTGTTTTCAAATGTTGAACAAATTGAAACTAAAGGTACACATCAAGGCGGAACATATTTTAATTTTGAAGTTAATGAAAATGAACAAACAGTAAATTTTACTGGTAAATTTTGTCTAATAAAAGAAAATCAAGTTGTTAAATTGAGTGATGTAATCAGCTTTACCTTAAAATTAAATTCTGCAACTTCAGATGAAGAAATTGAAACTAGCACAAATACTAACGAAACTACAAGCAAGTTTGAAGCTTCGAAACAAAAAAATAATAATAGATTCAGAATAGGACACTGAAACGTTTTAAATTACGCAAATACTGAACCTAATTACAAATCTAATGGAATCGCTACAATTATAAATGATGCAAACATGGATATAGTCGGTTTAACTGAAATAAATTTAAATAGAGGTGATTCAATAAGTTTTATTGTAGATAAACTTAATCAAATTAATCCAGGAGCTGCATACAAATTTTATGTACAACCTGTTTCTGAAGCAACAGAAAATAGCCAACCTACTCAATCTGAACAAATAGGTATTATATATAAATCATCAATTTTTGAACCTGCTAGATTCACAAACGGTAAAATTGGTGACTCATTTAACCCCGAAGTTGAAAATTATAACGATTCAACTGATAAACGTCATTATGTTAGAACTCCTTATGGAATGAAATTCATTAATAAAACTACAAACAAAAATATAACAGTAGTCTTTAACCATCTCGACAGCCCAGGTGCTAAAATCAAAAGTGGCGAAGTTAATATAAATAAAACAAATGATAAAAAAGGATTGATAAAAGGTGAATCACAAGGGAATTTCGAATTAACTGAAGCATATGGCTTAATAAATGTTATGAATTATTTTGATTCTATCGATGATGATTCCAGTTTACTTTTTGCTGGTGATACTAATATAAGACTAAATAATATTCAAGTATTCAAACCTATGTTTGATAATGGGTATTTATCTGTCTATGGAGATAAAGAGGAAAAACATAAAACAAGTCTTGGCACATCAAAATATTGATCTCAACCATATGATAAAATCTTTGTAAAGGCAGCTCAATCAACTAAATTTATAACTGAAGAAGATAATCCTGAACTTGAATTTAAATATGATATTTATGCAGCAATAAATGCTAAAATAATTACTGAATTTAAAAATAATGAAGACATAATAATCAAAAAAGCTAGATCTATTTCAGATCACACTTTAACTTGAGTAGATTGAGAAAACTAAAATGTATAAAAACATAATACCTTATGAATCCGGATTCATGGACACAGAATCTGAACACAAAATTTACTATGAAGTATCTGGTAACCAAAACGGAATTCCTGTAGTATTTTTACATGGAGGACCAGGCGGGTCTTCTTCGGAAAAACATAGAGAGTTTTTTGACCCAATGTACTATAAAATAATAATTTTTGACCAAAGAGGTTGTGGAAAAAGTACGCCAAGTTGTTTATTAAAAAACAACACAACAGACCATTTAGTTGATGATATTAATAACTTAACAAAAATGTTAAATGTAGAAAAATTCATTCTTTTTGGAGGTTCTTGAGGAAGCACATTAGCTCTAATTTATGCTATTAGACACCCCGAAAAGGTTTTATCTTTAGTATTACGTGGGATATTTTTATGTAGAAAATCTGATATTGATTGACTTTACCAAAGTGGAGTTGAACAATTCTTCCCAGAATATTTTGAAAATTATATGAATCATCTTAACGAAATCGAAAGAAAAGATGCATTATCTTCGTACTACAAAAGAATGACTTCTACAGACAAAAATGTTGCCTTGCAAGCTGCAACAAAATTTGCAAACCTCGAATCAATTACTTCAACAATCAAAACCGTTGAACCTAATTCGGATGATAAACATATTTTGGAAATTGCCACTTTAGAAGCACATTACTTTGTCAATGACTCATTTCTTCCATCGGATAACTATATTTTAGAAAATACAAAAAATATAGAAAATATCCCAACATATATTGTTCATGGTAGATATGATATGGTTTGTCGTCCTTCTTCAGCTTATGACTTACATAAAAAATTAAAAAAATCGCAATTATATTACACAAATTTAGCTGGTCACTCTCTTTTTGAAGTCGAAACAAGCCAAAAGTTATTTAATATTATGGAAGAATTAAAACATAAATTCTAATCTTTGCACACTATTTAATATAGTGTGTTTTTAAAATAAAAAAATGCAGATAATTGCATCCTAATTAAACTTTTGTTAATCCTATAATTTCACTATTTAATTTTTTAGGATATAAAATCACAACAACAGCTTCAGGCCCTGTATGAATAGCAACAACCGAAGGAATTGAACCAACAAAAATATTGCCTTTTATTTTATTTTTGGTGAATTCTATATACTCATTAATTTCCTCATTTTTTGAGTGCAATAAAATCAATTCACAATTTTCATTATAATTTTTAACTTTATCTTCAATCACATTAAAGACAGTTTTAGAGAAAACTCTTCCTTTACCTTCTTTAAGTAACTGACCTTCAGAAAAACTAATGATTGGAACAATTTTTAATAATCTCGCTAATGTAGCGGCGGCTGGAGATAATCTTCCACCTTTAACTAAAAAATCATTGTATTTAGGCATTAATGAAATTGAATTAATATTAATATTGAATTGATTATAAGCTTCATCAAAGCTCATCCCGTTTTTTATGTTTTCTTCAAAATTAATTAAATCAAGTACTGTTGGAGCAGCAATATTTCTTGATTCAACAACTTTTAATTTAGGATAATCTGATTCAAGCATTTTAATACTTTGATATTGACCAGAGAGGTGTTTACTTATTGGATAGACTAAAATTTTGTCATAATCTTGATTTAATTTTTCAACCAATTCAATAACTTCACCTAGTTTTGTTGATGAAGTTTTTGCCATTTTTGAATCAGCATTAAAGACATTAAATAATGTTTCATTACTAATATTTATTCCATCATCATACAATTTATCATCGATTTCAATATGTAATGGAATGAAAAATCAACCTTTTTCTTCCGCTTGTTTTTTTGTTAATCCTGATGATGAATCTACTACGATAGCTATTTTTTCCATAAAAGTATTATAATAAATTTTAAATTTAATTATAATAATAATATTATGGTTTTAGTACACAAATTAAGCGAAAATTTTAACAATAAGGCAATAATTACTTTTAACACTGAATTAAAGGTAGAAAAGTTATTTAATACATCTGATTTTTGCGTTAATTTAGATGCAAAAAATAGAGTTCATTCGGTTGTTCTAAAGAATGCTGAAAAACACATTACAGACTATAACACTAAACGCAATTTTTTTAGTTTAGATTTAGTCAACTTAACAGATTTATTACATATTCTTAATGTAAACCAATTTGAATATAGTGATTACAAAAAGTTTGTAAAAGGCAAAATTTTAGACAAGCAGTCTCACCCAAAAAGCGAGAAATTATTTATTATTGAAATTGAACACGGAGAAGAAAAAACAAGAAAAATTGTAACTAATTCTGCTGAAGTTCAAATAGGTGATGAAATATTTTTCATAATGCCTGGTTCTATTATCTATGATGGTACAGAAATTGTTAATGGACAAGTTATGGGAATTGATAGTCCAGGAATGTTATTAAGTTATAAATCACTTGGTTTAGAAAAAGAGTATGGAGTTGGTTTAGTAAAAAATGATAACTTAAAAATAGGAGAGGAACTAAAATTTTAGTATGAATATATTAAATGAATTAAAAGAACGTGGTATCTTAAAAAATATCTCAAGCGAAGAAAAATTTAATTCGCTTGAGAAAGGTGCAAAAGTTTATATTGGTTTTGATCCAACTGCTCAAAGTTTACATTTAGGAAATTACATTCAAATTAAGACTCTTCAAAGATTTAAACAAGCTGGATTTACTCCAATTATGGTTGTGGGTGGCGCTACCGGAATGATTGGTGACCCTTCTGGAAGAAACACTGAAAGAAATTTATTAGATTCTAAAACTTTAGAAAATAATAAAGAAAAAATTAGAAAACAACTTTCTAAGTTTGATATTGATGTAGTTGATAATTATGATTTTTACAAAGATATGAACATCTTATATTTTTTAAGAGAAGTTGGTAAACTAATCAGTATTAACTATATGTTATCTAAAGATGTGGTTTCTTCAAGATTAGAAAATGGAATTAGTTTTACTGAATTTTCATATCAACTAATACAAGGTTGGGACTTTTATCAACTTTATAAATTGCATAACACCAAAATTCAAGTCGGTGGTTCAGATCAATGAGGTAATATTACTACCGGATTAGAAATCATTAGTAAAAAATGTGAAAATCCTGATGCAGTTGGAATAACTCTTAATTTATTAACAGATGAAAATGGTAATAAATTTGGTAAATCAACTGGTGGCGGAAGTTTATGACTTGACAAAGATATGAACTCACCATATAACTTATATCAATTTTTATTCAATCAACCTGATTCTCAAATTGAAAAATTACTTCTTTGATTGACTTCTTTAGAAATAAATGAGATTAAAAATATTATTAAAAACCATTTTGAAAATCCTTCATTACAAAATGCTCAAAGAGTTTTGGCATTTGAAGTAGTTAAAGATATTCATGGTTATAATGAAGCTCAAAAATCATTTAATTTATCACAATTTATTTTTAACCCACAATTTGATATAACTTCATTAAAATTAAATGAATTTAAAAATATGATCGACCATTTTAAAGTATTAGAAGTTAAGAATGATTCTAATTTGGTTGAAGAATTAATGAAAAACGAAGTATTCAAATCAAAAAGAGAAGTTAGGGAGTTCATTCAAAACAAATCATTAAAATTTAACTTTACTCCTGTTGACGAAAACACTAAAATTTCATCAAATTTATTTGATAATAAATATGCTATTGTAAACAAAGGTAAAAAACAAATATTTATCTTAAAAATTGTTTAATATAATTTAATTAGAAAGGAGAATATATGGACAGAAAACCTCTCGAAGATACAAGTGATATTAGAATAGTTGAGAATAATAATATAAACAATCAAGTATTATCAACTTCATACTTAAAGAAAGATCCAGAAGGGATTTTAAACTCGCGTACTTATAGAATAATCACTAGAGAAAAAAAGTTTAAATTCTTTTCAATGTCGTTTTGATCAGTTGTTTTATTAACATCTGTTTTAGTGATTACTTTTTTAGCTTTATCTCAACAAAACATTATTCAACAAAATTTTGTAACTAGCTATACCGGTTATTATATTTTGTTTGGAATGACCTTAGTTTTTTCTCTTTTCTATGCTACTAAAGCAATAATAGAATTTCTTGCTTGAAAATCTTCTATAGCTCGTATGCGCGAAAGTTATGCTAATGGCGATTCATCTGCAAAAGTTTTATTTCACACAACTTATAGAAATATAAGTATTCGTTCAGTCAGAATTTTATGAGCTGTAATATTTATCGAAGTATTCTATGGTTTATTTATTCTAATTACTTTCTTGTTATATAACTACTTTGTTTTAAAAGACAATAATGCAAGTTTAGAAATTAGTATGTTAAACGTCACTATTGGATGAGATATTAAAGCTATGTTGAACAACTGATATAACAATAATATCGAGTTATTTTTAATCATTAGTTTAGTATTCTTAGGTTTGGTTCTTGCAACTTATTTTGTGTTCTTCACTTTAGATAAAAAAAGATTAATAGAAATTTCAAGTTTACTTGGAGATGATTATACTCAAATAACTAGTTCTATTATGGAAGCTAAATCAAAAGAACACAAATTATGAATAAAAGTTTTTATCGTCTCATTCTTCTTAATATATTTATTACCTTTTATAATTATATTAATACTTGTTTGAAGAAAAGTCATAAGAAGGAAAGGATAATTAAATGAAATTATTAGTTATTACATTAGATGGATTTAATGACGTTGAATTAACAGGTGTTTTATCTTGTTTGTCACGTAGTCAAAAAGCTACATTCACTTACTATAATCCCGATAAAAATCATGTGTCAAGCCAATATGGAACGTATGAAATCAATGCTCAAACCAAAGTTGATATCAATGAATTTGATGCAATTTTCGTTCCTGGTGGACCCGCTGCTAAAGCTTTAAGAATTAATCAAAAAGCTTTAGATGTTATAAGAGAATTTAAAAAACAAAATAAAGACATTTATGCAATTTGTGATGGACCAAATGCATTATATGAAACGGGTATAATTGATCCTGAAATATCATATAGTTCATTTCCTATGTTTAGTGATCCAGTTGAATTAAAAGAAAAAACAGGAAAAAACAGGAACGAAAATCTTGTAACAAATTCAAACAATCACTTAATTACCGGTCGTTGTGCAGCAGCAGCTATTGATCTAGGGTTAGAGATAATCAGACATAATTTCGGAGAAGAATTGTATAAACAAGTTTCATATGGAATGAAAACAAAATAGTAGCAATCTATTTAATAGTTTGCTATTTTTTTGTTTAAAAATATTTAAACGATAAAAAATCTAATATAATATGAATGTAAAAAGTCAAAAAACAGCTTAAAAATGCGTAAAATAATAGCTTTTTAAGTTTTATAAAGAAAGGATATAAATATGAGCTTTGACTTTTTGAAAGTTGCACAAAATAGATATACAACAAAAATGTATGATCCAAATAAAAAAATTTCAGAAGAAAATATTAAGAAAATTAAAGAAATTCTCAGATTGACACCGTCATCAATTAATGGACAACCATAAAGTTTACTATTATATCAAACCAAGAATTAAAAGACAAATTATCTAAAGCATCAATAAGTAATGCAGAACGTGTTAAAAATTCAAGCCACTTAATCGTTTTAAGCAGAGTTGATGATTTATCTATCTATGAAAATCATATGCACACTAATTTAGATCCTAGAGTGATTCCATATTACGAAAATGTAATTAAAACTTCAGATGAAACTGCTATAGCATGATATAAAAATCAAGTTTATCTTGCAATGGGATTTATGTTGGCTGCTTTAGGGACAATGAATATTGATTCAACCCCAATGGAGGGTATTGATACAAAACAATATAAAGAAATTCTCGGTCTTAACGGATACATGCCAGTGCTAGCATTAGCGATGGGATATAGAGATGAAAATGACTTCAATCAAATATCAAAATCTCCAAAACAAAGATTGGAAGAAAGTAAAGTTATTCAAGAAATTAAATAGAATAACAAATGCAGGTGTCAACAAGTACTTGCATTTTTTATTTGAAAAAGGCATAAATATTACTATCAAGTTATTGGAATAATTTTCATAATATATCTCTATTTTAGGGATACAAAGGCTTTTTAAAAAAATGATTAGTATAATTTAAATGTATAGAATAAAACTAAAAACTCGGAGGTTTTTTATTATATGGCAAAAATGAAAGCTTTTGTGGTTCGCTCACCTAAAAATTGGGCGGTGGAAGAAGTAGAAATTCCAAAACCAAAATATAAAGAAGTATTAATTAAAATGGAAACATCAGGAATCTGTCATACAGATTTACACGCTGCTAATTTCGACTGATTAGTAGAACCTAAATACCCATTAATTCCTGGACACGAAGGAATTGGTATTGTTACAGAATTAGGTGAAGGATGTACACACTTAAAAGTTGGTGACCGTGTATGTTTAGCATGATTACATGATGCTTGTGGTGCTTGTGAATTCTGTTTACAAGGTGAAGAAACATTGTGTCCTAACCAAAATATGTCTGCATATACTAAAGATGGTTCATATGGTGAATATGCTATCGGGCATGAAGATTATGTTGCAATCGTACCTAAAGAATTAGATTTAATTACTGGAGCACCTATTGTTTGTGCTGGGGTTACAACATATAAAGCTATTAAAAGAGCTAAAGCTCGTCCAGGATATTGAATGGCAGTTATTGGTGTTGGAGGATTAGGACAATTAGCAATCCAATATGCTAAAGCTATGGGATATCGTCCAATCGGAATTGATCTTAGTGATGAAAAATGTGAATTAGCTCTTAAATCAGGTGCTGAGTATGCATTTAACTCAAGAAAAGATCCAGATTGAATTAAAAAATTAATCGAAGTAACAGGTGGTGGAGCACACGCTGTAATTAATACATCAGTTGCTACACAAGCTGCTGAACAAGGTATGGAAATGTTGCGTCGTGGTGGACGTCAAGTTCTTGTTGGATTACCTTCTAAAGATGCTTCAGGTCAAGATAACGTTAAAGTTTCTGTATTCTGAACAGTGCTATTCCAAAGAGAATTGGTTGGATCAATCGTTGGTACAAGACTTGACTTAAAAGAAGCTCTACAATATGCTGCTGAAGGAAAAGTTAAATCAGAAGTTACTAAGGTTGTTAAACTTGATGAAGTTGCAGACATCTTTGATAAATTGCAAAAAGGTGAATTCATCGGTCGTGCTGTAATTGACTATAGAAAATAAATAATGAAAAAATCATGCTTAAGGCATGATTTTTATTTTTGCTTAGCGTATTTATTAATTTTTTCTTTTTTGTTTTTCTTGAAACTTAAAACTAATGTATATTCTCCTTTAATTGTGTCTCTTTTATTTAAAGTGTCGAGAATTTCAATTGAGTTGCCTCTAAAAAACTCCTCATGTAATTTCGTCAACTCTTTAGCTAAGAATAATTTTTCTTCCCCATTAAACACTTGTTTTATATCTTTCAATGTATCAAGCAATTTATGTGGTGATACATAAAAAATATAAGTACCAAAGTCTAATGACTTCAGTTGGTTTATTCTTTGTTGTGACTTGTCTTTAATAAAACCTTTAAAAGTAAAATTATTATCTAAATTAGACATAACAAAAGTTGTCACTGCTGCATTCACCCCAGGAATAATTTCAACATTAAGGTCATGTTGGTAACATTTCTTAATTAATTCAAAACCGGGATCAGACATAACAGGCATTCCAGCATCAGAAACTAGAGCAATATTTAAACCTTCTTCGTATTGCTTCAATAAATAACTTGACGTTGTTTCTTCATTAAAATTATTATAAGTAACTAACTTTTTGTTAGTTATATCATATCTGTCTAAAAGTTTTTTTGTGACTCTAACATCCTCACAAGCAATAATATCAACTTCTTTTAAAATTCTTAAAGCTCTTAATGTTATGTCTTCCATATTTCCAATAGGAGTACCAACTATATAAATTTTATTTGTCATACAACTCCATTAATTCAACCAACATATTTTCTTTTTGAATATCAAAATTTAATACACTAGTTAATTTATCTATAAATTCACTACCGATAACTATAAATTTTGATAACTTAATACCTTTTGTTCTCATTTTATTGCTCAAATTCATAGTTTTAGCATAAAGTGGATCAGAAGATTTAGAAATGTTACTATTAGCAACCGATGAAATAAAGAAAATTAAAACTTTAATAATGAAAATATTTTTTTCAATTTCTTTTTTTGCGAGTGAACCAGAAAGATAAATATATAAAGTTGAAGGATTATCTAAAGAATTAAATAAGTTTTCATAAACTTCTTCAATTAGTTGATATCAATCATCACTGATATATTTTTTTGCTACATCATAGTCATTAAAAATATTTGAATAAATCACAGCGACTCATTTAACAACATCTATATCTCTCAACATCTCTAACAAATTATTTCTTGAATCACTTTTTACATTAATAATTTGTGACCTAGATCTTACAGTTTCAATCACAGAATAAAATTTATTTGTTGACAAGATGATTTTTGTTTTATTATTTGGGTCTTCAATCCTTTTCAATACAGCATTTATAGCGTTAATACTTGCACATTCAATATTTTTGATTACCAATATCTTTTCTTGGTTTTTAACAGCAGAAGTGTAATTTAACTTATCAAAAGCATCGATTAAATCACTTTTTGAAATATTATTATTTTCATTTTGTTCTATAACAAATATATTATTGTATCTTTCTGAAATATTATTTAGTGTCTTTATGTTAGAATTGTTTATTTTATTTAGTAAATACATAATGACCTTATCATTATCGAATCCTCTTTGAGAGTTTATTAAAAAACAGTGTGAAATCCTTTTAGAACTAAAGATGTTATCAATTATTTTTTTTGTTTGTTTATTTAGCATTTACAAAATCCGTAAATTTATCATTACTTAATATTTTTTCAATCATTTGATTAAATACATCTTGAATTGACTTTGTTGCATCAACAACAATAAATCTTTTAGGTTCACGTTCAATCAAAAATTGATATCCATGATAAATTTTTTTATGAAATTCATCGGACTCGTCTTCCATGCGATCGTCGAACAAACGATTAGCAAGGCGTCTTTTTTTAGACTCCTCAGGATTAATGTCAAAAAACACCGTAATATCAGGATAAGTTTTTTCAATAATTAGTTCAGTAATTTCTTCAACGTATTGAATTCCTAAATCTCTACCAAAACCTTGATAAGCATAAAAACTATCTATATAACGGTCACATAAGACTAAATTATTCTTTTTCAAAGCTGGTCAAATCACTTTTTCTAAATGAATTCTACGACTAGCTGAATATAATAATGCTTCAGATTTAGGACTAAGTTCAGATTCTTTACTTAATATTAACTGTCTTATTTTTTCAGCCATTTTAATATCTTTTCCACCTGGTTCTCTAGTTAAAATGTAATGTATATTTGAATAATTTTCTTTAATATATTCAACCAACATATTAATTAAAGTTGTTTTTCCAGATCCATCTAAACCTTCAAATGTTATGAACATAATTAGTTAATCCTCCGATACTATTTAGTTCTATTTCTTATAGATTGTTCCAAGGTTATTGTATCAATGTAATCGACACTAGCACCTACCGGCAAACCAATAGCCAATTGAGAAACTTTAATATTATTTTCTCTTAAATATTTCTTCAAAATTTGACTAGTTAATTCACCACCTAAAGTAGGACTTATTCCTATGATGACTTCTTCAAAATCTTTAGCATAGAAAATTAATTTTTCAATCAATTCATTTGATTCATCTAGAGATTTTTCATCAGAAATTACATTATTAAAAATAAAGTATTTACCATCATAAATGTTTGCTTTTTCCATTTTATTTATAACTTTAGAATTTTCAACAATAAATAAAACATTACTTCTTGCGTCATCAACACATATTGAACATTTCTGTTCTTCAGTTTGATAACCGCATAGCGAACAATACTTGATTTTTCTTTTGAGTTCCATAAAAGAGTTCGAAACTTCAAGTACGTGTTTTTCATCAGTTTCGATAATTCAATTCACTATTTTTTCGGCTTGCTTAGTTGTTAAATTATCAATCTTTTTTATTTTTTCTATTGCTTCTTCAATAGCTTTAATTTTGCTACTCATTTTATTAATTAGAATGGTAATCCATTAGGCATAGCAGGAGCTAATTCTTCTTCTGCTTCATCAATTTCATCAATTAATTCATTTCAAGCGACAACAATTAAATCTTCTATTAAATCTTTATCGTCTGGATCAATCAACATTTCATCAATAGTGATTGAAATAAGTTTTTTATTTCCTGAAGCAACAATTTTAACACCTTGTTTTTCAATAGTAAATTCTTTATTATTAAATTCTTTTTGTTTCTTTTCTAACTCTGCTTGCATTTTTCTTAATCTTTTTAACATTTCTGGATTCATAGTTTACCTCTTTTCTTTAATTACTTTGATACCGGTTCCAAAAATACCAGTTACATTTTTTTCAGCATAATCATTATCATGAAGTTCATCACCATCTAAAGGTTCAATTGTTTTTGATTTATAAAAATTAGTTTCCTCATTACTCAAACTTCGATACTGAGCTAATAAATTGTCTCATTCAGGTCTTAGAGCAATGAAAATTCTTAAATTTTTACCAAAAAATTTTCTTATAAAACTTTGAAATCACTTACCGTGTTTCTCTCGTTCAAGCATCTTAAGGGTATATGGATCGTTTGTAACAAGATAAATGTGTTTATCGTCACCTGAACCTATCTTTGTATTTAAGAATAAATTAATTTGTTCTGTAAAATCCCTATATTCACTTTTTAATTCATCAATCTTCTTTTGTCTTCATCTGTAGTCTTCAACATACTCACGAGATCCTTTTGCAAAACTAACAAAAGTTGATATTTTTCTATCATCTTGTTCGTTAAGTTTTTTAATTTCACGATTTGTGTTTTTTATTTTACTTATATCTAAAATTAAAGTTTTATCATCATGATGATTTGTATCTAAGATTTCGCTATATAATGAAATTTCTTGAGTTGTGATTAATTTATCATTTTGCAATTCAGTTTCTTGAATAACTCTATTTTGAATTTCATTAAGATCTGCTTCATTTTCGTTGTATTCATAGAATAATTGAGTTGTTTTACTCATTTCCGAAGTTAAGGTTGATTCTAAATCATCAACATTTCTGCTTAATATATCATTTAAATTATTAGCTTGCTCATTAATGTTCTTTTGTGACTCAATAAAGTTTTCAAGAGAAAAATCTTCAGAGTTTCCAAATTCATCTTCAAAGTTTGACTCAGTGTACTGTTCTTCAGCTTCTTGTTTTCTCATCTCTTCAATTTTGGTTTCGATTTGATCCTTCATCGAATGACTTTCGAATTTTAATCCTTTTTCAAATGTCGTTACTTCTTCATCGTTAAAGTCAAAGGTTTCATGATTGTATTTCAATTCTTTAATTTTTTCATTTTGACGTTGTATAGCTTGATTAATCATTTCTTCAACTCTTGACAGAATTTCAACATCATAAGTTCCACCCATATTTGAAACAACAGTTTCTTTATTTAATCTTTGTCTTATTCCACAAGTTTGAAGTACGAAGATTTCACAAACTTGAAAAGGTACTTCTGAACTTTTGATTTTTGGCATTCATTCATTAATTTGATCCAAGAATTCAAAGGCAAAAATCTCTTGCAATTTTAATAATTCAACTTCGTCAACAGAAAGTATCTCTAAAGTTGACTCATCTCTAGTTCTTCTAAAAATTATTCAATCTTTAATAACACTAAAAAGAGTATCAATTAGAGAATTAGCTTCCATTCCAGAATCTCTGAGAGAATTAAAAATGTCGATCGAAGTTGTTATATTACCTCTGGAAATAGAATTTAAAAGTTGTATTGCATTTCTATTAGAAATTAGTCCAAATGAGACTAATACATCTTTTTGTTTAATATCGCCATTGCTGTATGCAGCAACTTGGTCCAGTAATGACAAGGCATCTCTTAAACCTCCGTTAGCTAAACGAGAAATTAATTTAAGAGCTTGTTCCTCAAAACTTATACCCTCTTGGTTAGCAATATAGCAAAGCTGTGTGAAAATTTCATTTGATGAAATTCTTTTGAAATTAAATCTTTGAGCACGTGAAAGAATAGTTGCAGGAATTTTTTGTGGGTCAGTTGTAGCCAAAATAAAAATAACATGTTTTGGAGGTTCTTCTAAAGTTTTAAGAAGTGCATTGAAAGCACTTTTAGAAAGCATATGAACCTCATCAATAATATAAATTTTATATCTACCTTGGACAGGTAACAATTCAACCTTATTTTTTAAATCTCTAATTTCATCTACACCGTTATTTGAAGCTGCATCCATTTCGATGATATCTAGAGAATTATTTATATTTTTTTGACAAATATTGCAAATTTTAGTAATATCTTCATCATGCATGCAATTTAACACATTAGCAAAAATTTTAGCAACCGATGTTTTACCAGTTCCTCTTGGTCCGCTAAAAATATAAGCATGTGTTATTTTTCTGCTTGAAACGATGTTTTTTAAAGTTTTAACAATATGTTCTTGTCCTTTAACTTCATCAAAATTTGCAGGTCTATACTTTCTATACAATGATTTATAGCTCACGATTTCTCCTTGTTATTTTAATATTATAAATAATAAAATATTTAAAATTTGAATAAAGATAAAATAAATAAAATATATAAAAATTTTTTTCATATTTTCAAAAAAGTGAACAAAAAAGCACATAGTGCTAATTATTTTTTTTGGTTCATTCAAAAAATTCCTTAAAAGTAAATCTTTTTTGAATTGTGAGGAATTTAGTCCCTTTATTTAAACTGACTTTAAGATTAGCAAGAACTATGTGTAAAATCCTGAGTTTCCAAGTTAGACTCGTTTTTGTGACTCTATTTTTTATACCTTTTATACTACGTATAAAAGAACACAAAATAATTTAATTTTTTTGTACATAATTACATTGTAGTTGTGGTATAATATAAGTTATGAAAAAAGATAAATGAATAGTTGTAAAAAGCAAAAGAAAAGATGAATATTATATATCATTAGCAATCAGTGGCGGATATGGTAAAGGTTATAAAAAATCAATCGGTATCGGAAGTTTAAGTGAACTACAAAAATTCAACTCTGATCCAATTAATGCTCTTAAAACTGAGTGTGAAAACTGAGATACTGAGTGAGATAGAAACAAATTAAAACCAATAGTTGACAAATTCTTAAAAAAGAATCAAACTAAAATTAAAGTTTCAAATTATTCTCTAGAAATTATTAATAAATTTATAGATAAATTAAATATTTTTAATGATTTAAAATCAACGAAATCAAAAAATGTTGTGGACATTTTAAGATATATGCTTCAAAAAAGAGTTGTTGAAAAGAAAAGTATTTGAGGAATTTTCAATTCACAAGAAGAAACTGATACTGAATTAAATGTTGGAAAAACTAGTTTCTACAATGCTTTAGATTACTTATTTGATAACAAGGAACAAATTCTTAAAAATATAAATAATCAATTAGTATCAGAAAATAAGAGAAAATTACAAGTTCTTTGATATGACACAACAACTGCTTATTTTGAATCATTTTCAAGAATAGGAATAAGAGTACAAGGAACAAATTCTTAAAAATATAAATAATCAATTAGTATCAGAAAATAAGAGAAAATTACAAGTTCTTTGATATGACACAACAACTGCTTATTTTGAATCATTTTCAAGAATAGGAATAAGAGTACCTGGTTTTTCTAAAGATGGAAAATTTAAAGAAGATCAAGTAGTTATTGGTTTAATTACAGATGAAAACGGAATTCCATTGCATTATAAATTGTTCCCCGGAAATACAACTGATTCAAAAACTTTCATTCATTTTATGCTTGAGATGAAAAGAGTTTATGAAATTGAAAAAGTTGTAATTGTTTGTGATAAAGGGATGAGTACAAACGCTAACATTAGATTTTTAGAAGCACACGGTATTGACTATATCATTTCATATCGTATGAAAGCAGGAAGTAAAAAAGTCAAGGAATACGTCTTAAAACAAGATGACTACGTTAATTATGGTGGAGATTTTAAGTATAAGGAACAAACATATTTTTCAACTTGACAAAATGGTAGAAAAAACGATAAAGTGAGACGAAGAATTATCTCTTACTCTTCATCAAGAGCTTCAAAAGACAGAAAAGATAGAGAAAATTTAGTCAATAACTTCTATAAAAAAGCTAAAAACGGAATGGTTTCAGCTTCTGATTTAAAAAGTGAGACGAAGAATTATCTCTTACTCTTCATCAAGAGCTTCAAAAGACAGAAAAGATAGAGAAAATTTAGTCAATAACTTCTATAAAAAAGCTAAAAACGGAATGGTTTCAGCTTCTGATTTAAATTCAATTAAAAAATATAAATTCTTCCAAAAAGTTAATGAAGACACATTATACAAATTGAATTACGACAAAATTGAAGAAGACGAACAATTTGATGGATATTACATTTATGAAACATCTTTATTAAACATATCTCCAAGTGAAATTATTTCAATTTATCAAAAACAATGACAAATAGAAGAAAATTTTAGAGTTCTTAAAGGTACTTTGGAGTTAAGACCAATGTTTGTTTGAACTTACAAGCACATAGAAGCATACGTTTTATTATCTTTTTTAGCTTTAGTTGTGCTTAAATATGCAATTATTCAATTAGATCAATTAGCATTAAAAGACAGTGGTTTAGTTGAAAAAACTTCTGTTATGAAATTTATAGAGATTCTTAAAACAGCAATCAAAATTAGTAAAGAAGTAAACAATGAAGTTATTTCTGTAGAATATGATAATTCAAGGAAATTAAATGAAAATTTAAGATACTATGAAACATTAATAACTAAATATTTATAAATTACAATGTAGATTTTATAAAAAGTTAAAAAAATAGCGAAATAACCGCTAAATTTGTTGTTTTTATTTTTAACTTGGAAACTCAGGATTAAGATACTATGAAACATTAATAACTAAATATTTATAAATTACAATGTAGATTTTATAAAAAGTTAAAAAAATAGCGAAATAACCGCTAAATTTGTTGTTTTTATTTTTAACTTGGAAACTCAGGATAAAATATTTAAAATTTGAATAAAGATAAAATAAATAAAATATATAAAAATTTTTTTCATATTTTCAAAAAAGTGAACAAAAAAGCACATAGTGCTAATTATTTTTTTTGGTTCATTCAAAAAATTCCTTAAAAGTAAATCTTTTTTGAATTGTGAGGAATTTAGTCCCTTTATTTAAACTGACTTTAAGATTAGCAAGAACTATGTGTAAAATAGTTGCAAGTGTTATAAAAACAAAACCTAAGATAAATTCAGCAACAAAAATAAATGGTCATTTTGTTATTGGTTGTAATAATTTCGAAAAACTATTAATTTGATCTATTCCTGTGTAAAAATAGTTACTTTTTCATTTTAATGGTGCAAAATGTCCTGTTAAAGCATTTATAATAAAGAAAAACGTACAAAGTGAACCAAAGAAAATTATTGTTTTTGCAAAGTCTTTGATTTTATATTTGAATGGATATAAAATCATCAACGTAGATGAGATAATGACTAAATAACTATGTATTAAAATATAGTCTCAATAATGGTAATTATCTATGTATAAGGCAAAACTATATGTCTGTCCTTTTATATATTCTTTCCCAAATACTACACCATCAAAATCAGCTTGATATTTATTAGCAAAATCGGGGAGTGACATTGCTAAAATTGCACCAAAAATTGCAAAGAAAGCAATGTATTTAAAATATTCTATTTTGTTAAAAAATAAAATAAAACCAATGAATAAACACATTAAACGACAAAAATGTAATGGTAAAATTTCTCAACTTTTTGGAAAGTGATAAATAATTAAAATACTTGTTCTAAAAATCATAAAGATTATTGTTAACAACCCTGCTAATCTGATTAATAAAACCCTTCTCTTAGAATTTATATTACTTCGATTGTAATGGTTTTGTATTTTATCTCTAAATAATCATAAAAAAATCATTGTGAGAAATATTAAAGCAGTAAAAGTATAAAAAATTATTTTACTAATCCCACCAAAAGCATCACCCGTTAATTTAAAACCAGTTCATGAAAAAAACTGTTTTGTAAGTACCAGTATTCCTTTTCTAGCATAAATAAAAAGAAAGCATTAATTTACAAAAAATTAATGCTAGTTTGTTGCAGCTTCTCTTTCTGCTCTTCTTTTAGCTCTTGCTGCTTCTTTAGCTAATTTGTGTGATCTTTTGATAGCACGCGCTTTGTTTCTTTCTCTAATTTCTTTACGCATTTCGCCTCCTATTTTAGTGTTTTATATAGGAAATTTTACTATAAAATATATAAAATAAAAATATTTAATATAGTTTATAATTATAGAGAAAGTCAATAAGAATTAAGGAGAGAAATGGCAAAGCAAACTAGTCCTGAAATTAGCTACAAAATCATTAAAAATATTGCTGTTTTATCAGAATCAAGTAGTGGTTGAAAAAAAGAAGTTAATTTAGTGGAATGAAACGGTAATAAAGCTAAGTATGATATCAGAGACTGAAACTCTGACCGTTCGAAAATGGGAAAAGGTATAACTTTATCTGATGAAGAGGTTAAATCTTTGGTTGAAGTTTTAGAAAAAATAAAATAGTTAAATGTTTAATATCAGGAGCATGTCTTCTGATTTTATTTTAAAATTGATTAAAATTACAATATAGTAATTAATTAAAATAATAGCTAATTTATATGTTTATTGTATTAAAATACACATTATGCTTGTATAATTTTTATTATGATAAAAACTATACAAAAAAATTTTGGAGAGAATTTAAAACAACTTAGAATTTTAAAGAATTTTACACAAGAAGATTTAGCTAATATTTCCGGGATTGACCGCGCTCAAATTTCAAGAATTGAAAGAGGGTTTGTAAATGTTACTTTAGAAACAATTATAAAACTAAAAAATGCTTTAGAAGTTGATTTTTCTAAATTGATAAATACCGAACTAAGTTATAATGCAAAGCCTTTTGTAAAATGAGCTGGTGGTAAAACACAAATACTTCCTAAAATTAAAGAATTTTTACCAAAAGATTTTAATAATTATTATGAACCATTTGTAGGTGGTGGGGCTTTGTTTTTTGAATTAAAACCAAAAAATGCTTATATTAATGATTTTAATAATGATCTTATTTTAGCTTACAAATGTTTTTTGAATAAAATAGAATTTGACAATTTAAAAAAAGAACTAATAAAACATGAATTTAATCATAATGAAAACTATTTTTACCAAGTAAGAGAAATGGATAAATCAGAAAAGTTTAATGAACTGGAATCTTGAATCAAAGCAGCAAGAATGATTTATTTAAACAAATCATGTTTTAATGGGTTGTATAGAGTAAATTCAAAAGGTTTTTTCAATGTACCTTTTGGAAAGAAAGAGAAAATAAAAACTTTTGAAGAAGAAAATTTCAAAGCAATTAGACATCTTTTTAATAAGAATAATATAAAAATTACTAATTTAGATTTTGAAGAATCGGTTAAAGATGCTATGAAGGGTGATTTTGTTTACTTCGATCCTCCTTATGATATATTTCCAGATAAAAATGGTTTTGTTAACTATGACAAAAATGGTTTCGATAAGGAAAAACAAATAAGACTTAGGGACTGCGTCATAAATTTAACAAAAAAAGGTGTAAAAGTTATGGTTTCTAACCATAACACTGATTTTATTAGAGAAATCTATAAAGATTTCAAGATAAATGTTATCTACGCAAAAAGATCAATTAATTCAAGGGGAAGTGGACGAGGAGAAGTTCAGGAGGTTATAATCACTAATTATGAGGAATAAATGCCTAAATTAAAACCTTTTTATGAAAATGATAGTTTCATATTATATAAAAGTGATAATAAACTTAAGAGAATTTTTAATATTTGCTATAATCATATTGGTTCCTTTCTTATTTTTTTGCACTATAATTTTACTAAAAGGACCAAAAATATAAACAGTCATACAGCAATTGTTGTATGACTGTTCTTTTTTATGTTTTAATTATGAACTGATGAAAAAAATAAATCACAATAAGCAAATGAAAGATGTTTGATTGATTGGTTTACCTAAAAAATGAAAAACAATATGGTAAGCATCCTACACAAAAGCCCTTGGAACTTATGGAAAGAATTTTATTATGCTCCACAAGAGAAAATGACTTATTTTTAGATCCTTTTAATGGAAGTGGTACAACTGGTGTAGCATCAAAAAAATTAAATAGGAGATATATTGGTTTTGAAATAGAAACAGAATTTCTAAATATAACAATAGAAAGAGTTAAAAAATTAGTTTAAAAAGTCTTTATTTTGTCAATTATTATAATTATGTACAAATTATTTTGAGGTAAAAATATGAAAAACTATGAAGAATGATTTTCAAAATTTAAAGCAAATATTGCAAGTTATGATTTTTATGTAGACTTTAATAAAGTTTATAAAAATGCTTCAGAATTAAAAATAGAACTAAATATATTAAATTCTCTTGTTGGTTCAAAGAATATCGAACAAGATTTCATAAAAATTGTTGAAAAATATCCAGAAACACTTAAATGTATACCTATTCTTATAGCAAAGAGAGAAAAGACTCTTTTTTGCAATGATAAGGACAATAGTTTTAATTTTGATTTTAAAAACATGAATTACTCAATAAATGATTATGTTTTATTTATGCATAAAACTGGACTATTCGATTTAATTAAGAATAACATTGTAGGCAATTTATATGACTACGTTTTAGGAGTAGAAGTAGGTCTAGATTCTAATTCAAGAAAAAATAGAAGCGGAAAATTGATGGAAAATCTTGTTGAAGAACACATAAAAAATGCAGGTTTTGTTAAAAACAGTACATATTTTAAAGAAATGAAATTATCAGAATTAAAAACGAGAATTGGTAATAAACTTGTTGAATTACACAATTTAAAAGGTTTAATTAAAAAGTTTGATTACATTATTTTTGGGAAAGAAAATATATATTTATGCGAATGTAATTTTTATACTACAAACGGTTCTAAATTAAACGAAATAGCAAGAAGTTATAAAAGCTTATCACAAAAGATTAATAAAATTAATGGATTAAAGTTTGTGTGATTTACAGATGGTTTAGGTTGAAAAGAAAGTAAAAAAATCCTTAAGGAAACATTTGATGTTTTAGAAGATATTTACAATATTCATGAATTAGAAAATGGAATTATTAATAAAAAAATAAAATAAGTACTAAAACATACTAATACTTTTGTGTACTATATCCAAATTTTCTTTTATAATTTAAACATGTTTAATTTTTTAGAAGATAGAATGCAAAAAGCATTGCAAAAAATGTCAAAAAAGACAACAATCACTGAAGATGATTTAAAAGAAATTACTAGAGATATAAAAATGTCACTTCTAGAAGCTGACGTTAACTTAAAAATTGTAAAAGAATTTGTTAACAATGTTAAAGAAAAAACTATTCAATCGAATTTAATTGGTAAACTAAATCCATCTCAACAAATGATCAAAATAGTTCATGAAGAGTTAGTCAGAATTCTTGGTGGTAAGTTTATAGAACCGCAGATAAATAAAAAACCATACGTCATTATGATGGTCGGGCTTCAAGGAAGTGGTAAAACTACAGCTACAGCAAAAATTTCTTACTTTTTTAGAAAGAAAAAATTTGTAGAAAATCCTCTTTTAATAGCTGCAGACATTTATCGTCCTGCTGCAGTTGATCAGTTAGTAACATTGGCTAAGTCAATTCAAATGGATTTTTATGAAGAAGGTGTTAAAAATAGTCCATTAGATATTGTTAAAAACGGTTTAATAAAAGCAAGAGAAAACAAGAATGATTTAATTATTATTGATACAGCCGGACGTCTTTCAATCGACGAAAACTTAATGAATGAACTTTTTGAGATTAAAAAAGTTGCAAATCCTGATGAAATATTCTTTGTTGCAGATTCAATGTCAGGTCAAGATATTATTAATGTAGCCCAAACTTTCCATGAAAAATTAAAACTTACCGGTACAATCATTACTAAATTAGATTCTGATGCTAGAGGTGGAGCTGCTTTAAGTATTAGACAACTTCTTAATTTGCCAATCCGTTTCATTGGTACAGGTGAAAAAGTTGCTAACTTGGATTTATTTTATCCAGATAGAATGGCAGATAGAATCTTAGGTATGGGTGATGTTATGTCACTTATTGAAAAAGCTAGTGACGTAATTGATGAGAAAAAAGCCGCAAAAATGGTTAACAAAATGTTTTCTGGTAGCTTTACTTTAGATGATCTTTTAGACCAATTAAATCAAATGAAAAAACTTGGTAAATTCTCTAAATTACTAAAAATGTTGCCTGGAAATTTAAGTAGCAAGATTAATGAAGAAGAATTAGATAAAGCAGAAGAAAAAATGAGAATTTATGAAATTTTAATTAACTCAATGACTAAACAAGAAAGAAAAAACCCTAAACTTCTTAAATTAGCTTCACGTAAAGAAAGAATTATCAAAGGTAGCGGAAGAACAGCTCAGGAATTTAATAGACTGATGAACGAATATGACATGATGGTTAAAAAAATGAGTGAACTTGGTAAAACTATAGGAAGGGGAGGAAATCCTTTTGGTGGATTATTTTAGAAGGAAATTAATATGGAAATAACACAAGAATTGTTAAAAAAAATTAACTCTAAATATTCAAAATCTAAATCAAATAAAATTATCGAAAACACAATAGTAAAAAACGGAATTGATGCTTCGAGTATTAATCATCACACAATTAAAAAACATAATTTTATTTTTAATATAGAAACAGAAAAAGGTGAAATAACTAATCAAAAAAATAGTGGTAGATGTTGAATTTTTGCTTCCTTAAATATGGCTAGAGTAATAGTTATGAAAAAACTTAATATCGAAAATATTGAACTATCTCAAAATTATTTAGCCTTTTATGATAAATTAGAAAAAGCTAATACATTTCTTGAAAATATTGAACTAACTAAACATTTAGATATTTCGGATCATTTAGTACAACAATTTTTAGCTTCACCAACTCCTGATGGTGGATATTGAGAATACTTTCAAAGTTTAGTTACAAAGTATGGAGTTGTACCAAAAGAAGTTATGCCAGAAACTTTTCAATCTGAGAGAACTTTTGAATTGAATGATCATCTATTCTTAAGATTGAGAAAATATGCCAAATTAATTAGAGAAACTAGTTCAAAAGATAAAATAGAACAACTTAAAGAAGATTGCCTTAGTGAAATTTATGACATTCTTTGTAAATGTTTAGGTGTTCCACCTAAAAAATTTAATTTTGAATACAAAGATAAAGATAAAAAATATGAAAAAATTGAAAACATAACACCTAGCGAATTCTTTGAAAAATATGTAGGTAAAGAATTCACAGATAAAGTTGACATCATTCATGATCCTAGAAACATTTATAAACATGGTAGTGCTTTTGTATTAAAATATGCATATAGCGTTTTAAATAAAAATGAAGTTAAAATGATAAATGTGCCTTTACAAGAGTTAAAAAATGCAACAATAAATTCATTAAAAGATGGTAACCCTGTTTGATTTGGTTGTGACGTTGCTAAATATTCAAATTCTAAGCTAGGAATAATGGATACAGATTTATTTAACTACAATGATATTTTTTCAGATACTTCAGATTTTACAAAAGCCGATAGACTTCAATATCGCGAAAGTGGATTATCTCATGCTATGTCATTCGTTGGTGTTAATTTAGATAAAAAAGATAACGTAACAAACTGAATGGTTGAAAACTCATGAGGAAGCGATTCAGGTAAAAAAGGAATATTCTCTATGTCTGACAAATGATTTGACGAATTCAATTACTCGGTTATTGTTGATAAAAAATATATCAATGAATTATATTTAAAAACCGCTGAAAAAGAAATTGTTGAAATCGAACCATGAGATGTTTTATGTAAATTCAGCTAGAAGAACTTTGTTAAGTTCTTTTTTATTTTATTTAAGTTAACATACTTTCCAAGTTTAATCCAAAAATATCAATTTTCAATAAAAAACATAACTTTATTAACTTTTTGAAAAAATTACATAAGAATTTTAGTTAAATTAATGGTTTAAATATCAATAATAAAAAAGTCTTCAAAGGAATAAGATGTTGAAAAATTAAGGACATTATGCTACTAAATGGGAAAGTTAATAAAAAAAGTTGACATAGTCAACTTATAGTTAAAAAGTCTTCATTAAATCATCAATGTCTTCTCTAGTTATTTCGTTATTTTCTTTATATTTATCAATTCTTTTTAAATTAGTGTTAATGTTGTCTTCAAAAACGGTTATTTTGTCAGTTATATTAAAGAAGGATTGTACAGAAATCAAAAGAGTAACAACAACAGAAATAAAAGCTATACTAACAAAATAAATCATGGTTTGGTGAGGATACTCATTAAATCTTATCGAGTATAAATTTAAGATAATTATTATTGAGGAAATAACTAAAGTAAGAACACTTAGAAAAACAAAACAATATTTGCTTATTAAATATTTTCTTAATACTGATTTATATTTTTCGTGGTTATTTAATAATTCAGAACGTTTTTTTAATTTTGCTTTTCTCATTCTTTAATTTCCTCTCTTTCAAATTTTTCCTTGTTAGAAAGATAAAATATTCTTTTATACAGAATATAGTCTCTATCAACTTGCTTTTTATTTCCATAATAAAATTTCTTTTCATTGTAAATCATCATTTCCATATTTAATTTATTCAACAATGATTTTTTTTCAATAAATTTAGTGTTAACTAAAAAAAATGAAATGATACCTGAGAATAAACTTAGAATAGCGTTAATAATTGTTGTAGTTAATACGTAGTTAGAGTCTTGATTTAATCAACTATTATAAGGATTTATTGTATCTCCATAATATTTAGATGCCCCTGCAAGATAAATTATTGCTATTGTACCAACAATAAAAGTTGTAATAATTGTGATTGAATTTAGAAAGTAGTAAAAGAAACCATAAACTATTATTTGTTTTTTAGTTTTTGAAATCGTTCTTTTAGATTCTTTTAATGCATCAAACATTATTTTTTTCCTTTCTTCAATTGTTGTTTTACAACATCTGCTACAATTATTTTTCTTTTCTGGTTTGCATTTATTCATAAAATATCAATGAATTCACTTAATTCTTCATCAGAAATTAACCCAGATGAATGCTTTACATATAAATCTTTAATAGTCGTTAAGTACTTTTTGTATTCATTTGTTCTAGCATTATATTTATAAATTTCTATTATAATGGTTAAAATAAAACCAAAAATAATCATAATAGCTAAACACAGAATCAACACTAGAGAAGTTTTTTGATATCACTGAGATGAATTTTCTAGTTTAATAATGTTTAATATTTTAACTAAAGCAATAAAAGCTAAAACAACAGCTGTAATATTAAGTATTGCTATACTTAAACTTATAATTTTGTCTACTAATTTATATCTCTTTAACTTTTTTCTATCTTTATTAATTTTTTCATTTATCACATTCAAAATATTTTGCATATCTATATTTTATTAAATTTTTTATAAATAAAAATTGTAGTATAATTTTATTGCATATTGTTCGGAATGCAGTATGCAGCAAATTTTCGCTTAAATTATTCCAATTAACCATTGTTTATTGTTCATAATACAAAAAACATTATTTATATATTTTTTTCTTTAGTATAAAAACTTTTTATTCAATTCAAAATTATTTATATATTTCATGTCTATTATTTATAATTATTGTGTATAGCATAGTAAATCCATAGTTTACTCTCATATATATTTATTAAATAATAATGGAAAGCAACCGAGGTTGCTTTTCTTTTTTTATTCTCATAGAATTCAAACATCGAAATTTAACTTAAATAAAAAAAGAAAACTATAGTTTTCTATAGTTCCCTATAATGATTTAATTTCTTCAACTAATTGTTCATATGGTCTATAACCTAAAAAGTCTTTAACTCTTTCGCCATTTTTATAAACAAATGTAGCAGGAATTGATTGTACACCCATATCTAATGCATAATCTTTATCTTTATCAATATCAACTCTGTAAATTTCAATTCCGTCTTTTTCACTTAGTTCAATTAAAGAATTTTTATACATTCTACATGGAGCACATCATGTTGCATGAAAAACTAATAATTTTGTTCCATTTTTTAGTCCATCACCTAATTCTTGTCTAGTTGTTTCTTTTAACATAGTTACCTCTCTATTTTTATAAAAAGTTATTTTTTTACAATAAAAATTGATTAAAATATATTTTTTACTTTTTTATTATACTAAAAAAAATAGTTTTAAAAAGTTTTTATAAAAAAAGTCCAAAAGGACTTATTTATACGGAACCACATGAATGTGTGTGTGAAAAATGGTTTGTCCAGCTTTGGGACCAGTGTTAACTTGAATTCTGAAATCTGTTATACCATTTTTAATTAATCTATCATTAATTAATTTTCTCACAATTCTCATTGCGTAAATAAATTCTTCATCAGAGTTTTCAATTATATTTTTAGATTGACTTTTAGGAACCACCAAGAAATGTCCTGGTTGCTCAGGATATGCATCTAAAAATGCTATTACAACATCGTCTTCATAAATTATTGATGCAGGAATTTCTCTATCAATTATTTTTTTAAAAATATCCATAATTATTAAATGAAATCACTTCCTTTGAGAGTTTCCTTAAGAATTTCATAAATTGGTTCTAATCTATACCCAATTTTCTTAAATGAACTAATAGCTTTAGTTGTTATTGAAGTATCACTAAAACTTAACATAATCATTAATTCTGTCAATTTATCTTTGAAAATTGATTCATCAAATGAAAGAATTTTTTCAACTTTAGTCTTATCGTCTTCAACTTTTTCAATTTCTTTAACGGTTGGAATTATTTGTACAACATAAGCTGCTTTAAGTTTTTTTGATTCTTCATCATAAAGCGAAATCGATGTGCTTAATTTACCTTCATTATTTACTGAAACAATTTTTTTATCTGCATTGTTTGAATAGAAACCATCCACAACAGCATCTTTATTTTTTGCAATTAATTTACTGAATGTGTAATCTAAATTGTATTTAGAAGCATTATTAACAACAATTCCTTTATATCCACCAAATTCAGTAAGATATTTTCTATTTGGTAGAAGCATTTCGTTTTCTGAAACTCTGTAATTTAAGTCATATTTGTCAGCTAATAATTCTTTAAAATCATTTGTTGTATTAAGAATTTTATTTCTTGTAACAAAAATGTTTGATGTATTAGTTTCTTCATATTCTCAAACTTGATATGGTTTACTATCTATTATGTAACTGATTAAATTATAATAATTCAAGTCATACTTAGCTTTGTTTGTTTCAAAGTTAGAATCAAGTTTTTTTAATTCTTCTTCATTATTGATTGAGAAGTATTTTAATGTTAAGAGCGAATTGTTGATTGTTTTATTAATTTCTGTTTTACCGTTTTTATAAATTAATTCAAACACCTCAGCTCCAGGTTTAACAGTAGGAATATTAAAAGGAGCTAAAACTTTTTGTTCTTCGGCAGTTAATCAACCTTTTTTATTTCATTCTGAATACATTTTAACGAAGAAATTTGCATCTTTTGATAAATTATTCGATGCGTATATATCAAATGCTAATAGAGCTTCCTTATAAAACTTTGATTCTTTATTGTCTAAATAGTCAGAAAGTTTTTTTATTTCGTTATTTCCTTCACTATATAAGTCTAATAAAACTTTTTCAGTTCAGATTGATTCAGCAATACTTTTGATTTCATCACTTCTGAAATCATCATCTTGTTTAGTTTTTTCAGTGGAATTTTCTACTCTACCACAAGAAACAACACTTAAAGCAGGTAAAACAAGAAGTGATGTTGATAATAAATATTTTATTTTATTCATTATTTATTTTCTCCTTTATCTACGTTTAAGTAATCATTTAATTGATGATATAAAATTTCACCAAATTCTTTTTCAGATAAATTAGGCTTATCTGAGGTTTTATCATAATCAATGTATACTTTACCATTTACAAGAGAAATATTATAAACAGAGCCTTTATTTACCAATTCTTTTATTCAATCGTTAACTTTTGAATAAATATTTATTACTTCAGCTTGCTTATCACCATTTATTAAAATATTATTTGATACAAGAGTGTTTTTAATATCTTCATCAGTGAATTGTGTATTATTTGATGATAATCTTTTGTCTAATTTAAGGTATTCTTTAAAATTATTATCTTCTAACATTTTATTTAGGACTATATTTTTATTTTCTAACTCACTATTAATAATATTAAGTGAATTGAAATAAGGAGTTTTATCGTTTGCTACAGCATTTAAATCATATTTAACCAATTTCATTAAATGATCATAGTCAGTAACTTCATCAAATTTAAATATAGTTAAACCTTTTGAAGTTGGAATTAATTTAGCATTGTCCATCCCTTCAATTGAATAAACGATTGAATAGAAATTTTTATTATTGATACTTATTGATAACACTTTATTATAAAGTTCATTGATTTGTTGATTGAATTCTAAATCACTCATAGAAGTGATTTCACCTTCCATAATGCTTATTATTTCAGAAGCCTTATCAATAATTTTATTTTTAATAATGTTTTTTTCTTCTCTAGAACCATTTTTGTATTCTTCTGATTCTTTTAGTTCTTTAATTTCGTTTTTAAGATTTTCAATTCTTAATTCAGTTTTTTCAGCAAACTTAAATTCAAATAATGTGTTTAAATTAACAGAAGGTAATTTTGAATCTTTATTTTCAAAAATTTCTGTCATTGTACTTAATGCATAAGCCATATCTTTATTTTTAGCTAAAGTTAAATAATTTTGCACCCCTAAAGAACCTAGATTATTCTTTACTTCAGAGTCATCTATTGAAAGAAGTTTTAGATAATTTTCATAATTACTTTTAGCACTATTAGAAATAAGGTTATTTTCAAGAAGATAATATTCTAATTTATCAAATTTTTGAATTAAAGTGTAATTAGGAATTAATTCATCATTAATTAATGAGTTAATTAAAAATTGTAAATATTGTTGTTTATCAACTTTAAATGAACCTGTTACAGAATTTTCAAGAACACCTGGAATAGTAAATGTACTTACAACATAGTTTTTATTTAATTTATCAAATTCTTTAAAGTAATCTAAAATGGTGTCTCAATTTTCAGTTACAAAACTACTTGACTTTAATAGAGTTATCTTATTTGAGTTTTTATCAATGAAATAATTTTTTCCTTCAATGAATTGTGGGAAAACTTTTTCTCCTTTGTGGAACATAATTTTTGGTTTTCCTGTTGTTTCATCGACAACATTATTGTTATTTTCATCAACATAATAAATATCACGCATTGCAACTCTATTTACATCATTTTGACTCTTAAAATATGAGTTTATTGATGATTCAATAGTAAATTTTCTTAAGGCATCTTTTTCGATTGCTTTAATAATTAAATAATTTACTGCTTCTTGTTCTGAAGTAGCGTTACCATATTCTTCACTGGTTATAACTGAATTAAATTGTTTTTCTCAGTTATCAAATCCATATCCTGCTTGAATTTGTCTTTTTAAATCTTTTATCTTGTTTTCTTGTTCTTTTCTAACTTCATCTAATGATTTAAGAGCAATGTCTGTTCTTTCAGTATCACCTGCATAAAGAGATTCGTTTCATAAACGTTGAAATTCTTTAGATGCTTTTACTTCTTGCTCATAAAGATAGAAAATTGCTTCTTTATATATTTTTTCTGTATTTTCGCTATTAGTGTTTTTATTCGCTTCTAATTTTCCTAAAATATCTTCGACATTGATTGGAGTCTTAGAATCATCAGGTTTGACGAATTCAAGAACTTTATCGCTATCGCTTAATGCTGGTGTGTAATTCACTTTAACTGTGTTAACAGTGACTGGTACAGCGATAGAGGTAGCAACAACCACACCTAAAAGACCTAAAATAACATAGGCTTTAGTGTTTCTTTTCTTAATAATTTTTGGTTTAGTTCTTTCTAAATGCTTATCATTTTTTTCAGCCAATTTTTCAAAAAATGATTTTTGTTTTTTTGCCATTTTTACCTCAAATCTAATATTTAAAATATATTTTAAAAATTATATAGTATTAATTTTATCTACAAAATCAAAAATATTTCTCAAACAGTATAGATATTGGTTAATAACAGTTTTATTTTTGTCAAGATTTAGTTCCCAAAAGGTGGTTAATTTATTTAAGTGATTTTTCAAAATAAAAGATTAAAATTTTAGTATGAATCAAAAAAATCCAATACAAAGTATTATTACTATTTCAAATTACTTAAATGAAAGAAATGTGACTTTTTCACTTTCTGGTGTGTTATTAGAAAAAAAATTCTTTAATAAGGAAATGGAAAATCTTTATCCATTAAAAATTTGCATGGATTGAATAGATTTTATTTCTCTTTTAAATGACAATAAAGGTGAGTTATCATTAAGAAGAGATGTTATTTCTGATAGCATATTACCTTTTTTTAAAGTGGATGATGATAGAATTTATATTCAACTAGTAGTACAAAGCGAAAGAGAGATAGTCAAGAAAATCAAAAGAAGTTTTGTAAAACAACTTTTTAAGACTAGATTTGAAAATAAACATTTTGATAGTTTTAATGAAATTGGGTATTTAGTTGATGAAATATATAAAAAAGATGGTTCTATTTGAATTTTAATAGATGATGAAGAACCAGAATTAAGAATAATAGATAACTTTAACAAGCAAAATATCGAATTTTTTGACTTTGAAGGGAATAAGATTCCGTATTTAAAAAATGTTATAAAAAAATAGAAAAAATGCTTGGGTTTATTTAAAAACGTGTTATCATATTATCAGTGGTTATAGCAAGAGGGATCACCTGATACCATTCCGAACTCAGTAGTTAAGCCTCTTAGTGCCGAAGATAGCCGAAAGGTGAAAATAGGGCGCCGCTGTTTTTTTATTTTAAAAAAGTTTGTATGTTTATATAAAAAATAGTGAAATAATTGCTAATTGAGTATTGTTAAAAATAATTAATAAAATTTATTAAAAAACAACAAGTTTTTAGCTTGTTGTATTATTTTTTAAATTTCTTAGAATAAGATAATCTATATCATTTAGTTTTTTTCAATAAATGAATTCCTGTTGTTTCTAAAATTGTTCATATTCCAGATGCAATTCAATAAATTTGAATTCCGGCTGTAAATGCAATCGTGAAGAACAAGAACACAACCATCATAATTCTTTGTGTCTTTTCTGATTTTTTGATTGCTGCTTTTTGATCAGTTGTCAATCTTTGATTCTCTTTCTTTCTATTAAGAAGTCTAGGAAGAATTTGTGACACAATTTGAACAACAGCTGCTACAACTATAAGAATTAAGTAAGGTCAATGACCTTCAAATACTTTTTGATATGAAGTTGAAGCAAAATTAATTGTTAATCAAAATGTTGACTTAATTTCTGGAGTAATTTGTAAGGCTCTTCAAATAGCAATGAAAATAGGCATTGTTATAATCATATTGGCCATTGAGTCCATTGGATTAATATTATTTTTGCTATATAATGCACTAAGTTCTTGACTTTTACGCATTTTCATTTGTTTATTATTTTCAAAGCCTTTATATTTTGCTTCAATAGCTGCTTTTTTAACTCTTAAATCATCTTGGATAGATTGAGAGAATCTTGATTTAAATGAAATAGCTAACGCGAGTGTTTTAGTAACAACAACAGCAAAAACAATAATTCAAATTGAACCTCAACCAGCTCAAATAGGTGTAATGATTGACATACTTTGCATTAATGCCGCTAGTGGATAAATGAATAATCCGTAGAATGGTCCAAGAGCTCATGAATCAGCTCAAGTTGTCAGAACTTTTTGAGCTCTGTCACCAGCATAAGTTAATGATGTAGATTTAATAGCATCATAAGTTTTGAATTTATTGTTATTTTCTCATTCACTTCTATTTATAGATAATTCTAATGGTTTATTAGTTTCTTCTTTATTTGTAGTAGTTGAAGTTGCTCCTTCAACTTTATCTTCGTTTTCGTTATTTTCAGCTTTAACAACAAAAGAAGTGAAAGTCATTAATTGGTCACTGTTGTATCCAATATTAACAGCAGATAAATATGAACTAATAACTGAATTATATTTATTTAAAATATCATATTGGACTTTTGTTAATTCTGGAATTTCACCATTTACAATTTTGTCATAAATTTTAACTTTAATGAATTCAGATGGTGTTAAACCTTCTAAGTATTGAGTAACATCTCATTTTGAGATAGATTCGTTGTAAAAAGTTTGAAGAATATCTCTTGAGAATTTATCTTTAGGATTTGTAAAATCATTTGAAATTTGCGCAAGTCCTGTAATACCAATAATTCTTCCGTGATCACCAAACTCTAAAGTGATGTTTGGAGCACCACCTGGTTTTAACGAATTACTATCTTTATCTTTAGTTCCAGCTTGAGCTACAAGATAAATATTTGTGAAAGTGTTGATTGGATTATATTCTTGAGCTGTGTCACTCATGAATAAATAGTTTCCATTTTTTGAGTATAAATAATTTTCTGGTTTTTCACCCAAATATTGTTTATCACTATTTTGGTAAATACTAATAGCAGAAGAATATGAATCATATTTTCCATATTCACCTTTTTCGTTTTTTGTTTTATCTCTTAAATCACTTATTACTTTTTTATCTGTAATTTGTCTGTTAACTAAGTCATCAATTTTGATAACTTCAAAACTTAAATTAGTAGTAGTTTTATCTTCGCTATCACCGCTTGCTGAAGCGATTGTTTCTTTATCAACTTTTAATGTTGTAACATGCGGTGCAACTTTATCTTTATCAAGATAAATTTCAATTGCATTACCTGTAGTTGTACTTGAAGGTATCACAAATGATTGAACACACCCTGTTAAGGTAAGACCAAAAATAAGAACATATAAGACAATCTTTGTTCAACGTCATATTTTCTTTAATTTTGACTTACGTTTTTCTTTAGGATCTTGACCTTCGGTAAAATAATTAAACTTTTCTGATCTTAAATGACTTTTAGTTTTTTTCATTTAATAATTGTTCCAATAATTTGTGCACCATTTTTTGTTTAATTTCAAAATTTTCTTCAATTATAAAATTTTTTCTAACAATTATAACAATTTTATATTTCAAATCTTTTATATTAAAACTTTGTAAAATGGCACGCATTTGTCTTTTATAGAAATTTCGTCCAACAGCCTTCTCAAATTTTTTAGGAACGGTGATTCCTATTTTTACTTCAGCCTGTGGGACGTAGTGAATAACAGCCATTTTATTAGAAATTTGCAGTTTAGAAAGTATAACACTCTCGAACTCTCAATTTTTCTTTAGCCGATATTTTCTTTTCATTTTGAACTAACTATTTGTCAGAAACAGTTAAGTATTTTCTACCTTTAGCTCTTCTAGCTGCTAAAACTTTTCTACCATTTGCAGTTTTCATTCTAGCTCTAAAACCGTGAACTTTTGCGTGTTTACGTTTGTTAGGTTGATAAGTTCTTTTACTCATATTTATCTCCTTTAAAAATTTCTAAAATAAGCTAATAAATTATAAAACAAAATAAATTTTTATTAAATTAAATATCAAATATAAAAAAGACAATAAAAAATCTTTTAAATATTTAAATTATTATACTATAGAAAGGGTTAAAATAAACAAAAAACGCACTTAAGTGCATTAAATGTTATTTTATTATTTCTAAACCGTTCATATATGGAACTAAAACCTTAGGAATTGTTAAACTTCCATCTTGGTTTTGGTAATTTTCTAAAATAGCAGCAAGAATTCTATCAATAGCTAATCCAGAACCGTTCATTGTGTGGGCATATTGAGTTTCATTATTTTCATCTCTGTATCTAATCATAGCTCTACGAGCTTGAAAATCGCCCATATAACTTACACTTGAAACTTCTCTAAATCTCATTTCGCTTGGTAATCATAATTCTAAATCAATTGTTTTTCTAGATGAAAACCCTAAATCACCAGTACATAAAAGTAACTCTCTATATGGAATTTCGAGTTTTTCTAAAACGTCTTTAGCATCTTCTAGCATCATTTCAAATTCTTTAATAGCGTCTTTTTGGGATGTTACTTTAACAAGTTCAACTTTTTTAAATTGGTGTTGTCTGATAATACCTTTAGTATCTTTACCTGAACTACCAGATTCACTTCTAAAACATTCCGTAAAACCAGTAACTCTAACTGGATTAGTAAGATCAATAATTTCATTATTATGGATGTTTATAAGTGGAACTTCTGCTGTTGGAATCAAATACAAGTTTCAATCATTTATGCTGAATAAATCTTCCTTGAATTTTGGTAATTGACCTGTACCATAAAGCATTTCTGATTTTACTAAAACTGGTGGAAGAATTTCTATATATCCCTTAGTTTCGTGTAAATCAAGCATGAAATTCATTAAAGCACGACATAATTTAGCTCCATAATTTGTATATAAAACAAATCTTGAACCACTTAGTTTAGCACCTCTTTCCAAATCAAATAATTTTAATTTTTCAGCTAATTCATAGTGTGGTAAAACACCAGATACTAAACCACGTCCAATTTTATCTCTAGTTCTTAAAACAACATTTGTTGTTTCATCAATTCCTTCAGGAACTTCATCAAGTGGTAAGTTAGGAATTTTTAATAATAATTCATTCAATCTATCATTTAAATTTTTAGTTTTTTCTTCTAAACTCAATTGTTCGTCTTTAATTTTTTTAACTTCTTCTTGTAATTGCTTTATTTTTTCTTTATTAGATTTAAATTCAGAAAATTGTTGAGAAAATTTACTTAATTCAGCTTTCTTTTGTTGGCTCGCGAACATAGTTTGTCCACGATCCTTAGCTAATTCAACAGCTTCATCAAAAACAGCTATATCAAAACCTCTTTTTAATAGACCATTTCTTACTTTTTCTTCGTTTTCTAAAATGAATTTAATGTTTAACATATTACTCCTGTCTCAATTAGTATTAATTATACTATTAAGAAATATTTTTAATAGAATTTTGTAAGATGTTATATTTTGTTCTTCTTTACTTTTATTGTTGAAAATACTAAAATTCCTTTACTTTTTTAGTTAATTTTAATACAATAAGTAAAGAAAAGGTTAAAATGTACGATTATCATGGTTTATTAGAAATTCTAAAAAAGAACAATTTAAAAAAATCTGACTTAGTATCAAAGTTAAAAATATCATCAAGAACTATAGCTAAAATTTCAAAAGGTGAAAAAATATCAAAAGCAGTAATAAATAAATTGTGTTTATTTTTAAATTGCAAGGAAGATGATATTTTTAGAATTATTTCAAAAAATGAAGTTTTACAGACACTTAGAGATGAAATGGAACAGAAAATAAGGGGTGGACTTTATCATAAACTCCAGATTTTAATGACATACAATTCCAATCACATAGAGGGTAATTCATTGAACGAAGAACAAACACGCTTAATATATGAAACAAGAACCTTTGTAAACAATGATTTAATTAATGTCGATGACATTATCGAAACTAATAATCATTTTAAAGCTATAAATCATTGCATAAACAATGCTGAAAAAGAATTAAATGAAGAATTCATAAAACAATTACATTTTATTCTTAAAAGCGGTACTGAATCTGAATTCAATAATTGAATTAAAATTGGAGATTACAAAACAAAACCAAATATGATTGGAGATATCGAAACATCAGACCCAAAAAACGTTGCAATAGATATTAAAAATCTGCTTGACTGATACAACAAATTATTTGTAGTTTCTTTTGAAAATATTATAGATTTTCATTATAAATTTGAGCTAATACACCCGTTCCAAGATGGGAGTGGAAGGGTTGGTAGACTAATAGCTTTCAAAGAGTGTTTAAGAAATAACATTATTCCTTTTATAATTGAGGATAAGAAAAAATGGTTTTATTATCGCGGTTTACAAGAATATAAATATACTCCTAATTTTCTTATTGAAACTTGTTATGATGGTCAAGATACTATCAAATACTTATTAGACTATTTTGAAATTAAGTATTAACATTTCTAAAGTAAAATCTCCAAATAAGTATTGAGTATTTTTGAAACTCTAAATTTTCTAGAATAATCTTCAAGTAAACGGTAATTTATATTTTTTGTTCTAATAAAATTTTTTAATTCTTCCTGAATAAATCTTATGTCTAATTTATTTCTATTTCTTAGTAAATCGCATATAGTTCTTTCAACATTGTAAACTTTAACTTTATTACCAAAAGGTGTCTCAATTTCAGTTATACCTAAATCAAATAAATGTTTTGATGTTCTAAAAAATCTTACTGGATCATTTTTTAAGTGTTTTGTATTATATCCATTTATAACAGTCATAGAATAAGTTGAAGGAGCTACGTCAGTAATATTAAATAAAAATAATGCTGTGTCGTGCGAAAAAATAGCATTTTTTAAGCGTTTTTGTAATATTTTCATTTCATCAACTCAAGTGTCCTTGCTAATATAAATTCCACGCCCGATTTTTTTGTAATTATATTTTTTTAAGAAATAATAAATCGAAGACTTTGAAAGACCTAAATCTGACATATCTTTAATTTTTAAAATGCCTTTGTTATTTTTAGACAATTTTTTTACAATTTCTATTTTTTTTATGAGTGTCATAACGTATAAATTATATATTTTTAAAGTGAAAAAGTCCAAATAAGATATAATATATAAAATTAAAAAATGTATTTAGATTTATAAAAAACAATATGCGGAGGTAAGGATGTCTAAGATTCAAAATGGTCAATTTTTTACAGAATTTAATGTTTTTGAAGGAAATTTAGTCTTTCAAAATTTTATGAATGATAATAATCTTTGAAATAAAAAAATTTTAGAACCTTTTGCTGGTAAAAACAACTTAATTAAGTTTTTACAGGAATCTAAACATGACTTAGATTTTTCTTCTTTCGATATAGAACCCCAGGATGTTAATGTTAAAAAAAACGATAGCATTAATAATTGAAACTACAAAAATTTTGACTTAGTTGTTACAAATCCACCTTATTTGTCTAAAAGTTCTTCTAAGAGAATGAAACTAAGTGTTGATTTTCAAAACTATGATGATCTATATAAATTATCGCTTGATAGATGTTTAAGAAATGTAAGATTCACAATAGCCATTATTCCAACAACGTTGATAAATAGTAATAGAAAAAACGACCAATTTTTAATAAAAAAGTTATTCGCTTTTCAATTGCTTCCTAATAAAAATAATTTTGAAGACACCGAACATCCTGTTGCACTAGCTTATTTTGATAACAAAAAAAATGATGATAATTTTTTACTATATGAAAATAATAATTTAATAAGCGATATTAAATCACTAAAAAATAACCTCAAAAACATATTAAAAACTCAAAACAGCCTTAAAGTTTATTTTAACTATATTGATGGTAATTTGTGTGTAAATACAAGTGACAACACAATAAACAAAAATAATATAAGATTTTTTGACAAAAATTGAAAACAAGATACCAAAATAAAACCAACAGATAGACATAAAGTCAAAATGTTAGTTGAGGATTTTAGTGTAGATGATTTTTTTATTGAAAAATTGAATAAAAAGATAAAAGAGTTAAGAAACTCTAACTGTGATTACCTATGATCTCCGTTTAAGGGTGTTTCGAAACAAAATCAATTTAGAAGAAGATTAGACTTTAAAACAATTAAAATGATAATAAATTCAATAGATTTATAATTTTTTATTATCTTTAGCTTTTTTAATTAATGATTGCAAATTAGTTATTATTGCATTTTTGTTTAATGATATTAATTTATCTATTTTGTCTTCTGTGTAATATTCACCGTCTAAGCATACTCAAACTTTATTTCTTGTCTTTGTACCTATATTTTTTAATTGAATAATAACATCATTAAACTGGTTATCTTGACCCCCACCCTCTTCGTTTGTATATTTATTTATTAAATAAATTTCTTTATTTTTAATTTTAATAAGAAAATCTAATGATTTATGTCCTATTGGTTTTACAATATTTGTTTTAACCTCATCATCTATAACATAGAAAGCATTTTTACCTGAACTATTAAGTTTAATAACTTCAATATTGTTTTTAATCATTTCCTTAATAAATATTTTTTCATAAATATTTTGTCTCTTAGGATCTCTCATAAAGAAAGTTACAAGTATTTCATCACCCTTTAACAGTCTTTCAATTATTTCTTTTTTACTATTTTCATTTAAATAAGTTCTCTTTATAAAATTATCAACTTTATCGTTAAGCCATAAAGGTATTTCATTATTTTTGAGGGTTTTTATTAATTTTTCTCTTTCTTTTCTTCAAACACTTTTTATTGATTTTTCATATATATCAGAGTTTTTATTTTTGTCCATATTTAAAATTATACAATATGTTTTAATTAACTTGTACGTTAATAATTTCATATTATTTAAAATTACTAAATTAGTATAATAATTTCATGGAAATTAAAAAAATTAAAAAAGTTATTATCCCTTGCGCTGGGTGGGGGACTAGATTTTTACCTTATACTAAAAGCACTCCAAAAGAATTATTACCAATTTTGAATAAACCTGCTCTTGATTATCTTGTTGATGAAGCAATACAATCTGGTATTGAAGAAATTATTTTAATTACCAGCTTTAGAAAAAAAGATATTGTTAAGTATTTTTCTGTCGATCAAAGCTTACAAAATGAGTTAAGGGTTAAAGGTAAAAAAGAGTTATTAAAAATTGTTAAAGAAACAAACAAAGAAGCTTTAATTTCAGTTGTTATTCAAGAAGAACAACTTGGTTTAGGACATGCTTTAGCTTGTGCTTATGATTATATTGATGATGAACCTTTTGCAGTTATTTTAGGTGATGACTTAATTTATTCTGAAAAACCGGCTATAAAACAACTTATAGATTTTTATTATGAAACTAATGGAGCTAATATTTTAGGTGTTCAATCAGTTCCTAATAAGGATGTAAATAAGTATGGTATTGTGGTTCCAAAAAACAATGACGAAAGAGAAAATAATTACTTTGAAATAAAAGATGCTGTGGAAAAACCTCGCGTAGATGAAGCTCCCTCAAATAAAGCTATTTTAGGCCGTTATGTTTTTAACCCAAGAATTTTGGATTATTTAAAAAATACTAAACCAACTGTTAATGGTGAAATTCAAGTCGTTGACGCTTTTAAGAGAGTTATGAAATATGAAAAAATATTTGCTTATGAATTTCAAGGAACACGCTACGACTTAGGAAGTATTTCTGGATTTGTTAAAGCAAATATTGATTATGCATTAAAAAATAATGAAATTTCTGGTGAAATTTATAATCATATTAATAAGGTTTTAGAGGATAAAAAATGCTAGATGAAATAAAAATTATTAAAACAGCTAAAGATTTAGATCTTTCGTTCGATTTCAAAATAACAAGTTTTAATGAAAGAACTTTTGAAATAAATATTGAAGGAATTTTCAGAAATTTAGAATTTAACGAAAAATATTATGAATGATTTATGGAAGATTTAATTGATTTCTTATTATCAAATAAATATCAATTAAGATGAGATATAGGTTTAATTAACTTACACAACAGTAAAAATTTAAAATTAAGTGATGAAGAAATAAAAAAACTTGCATCCTTTTTTGATGAAAAGGTTACAAGTTTTGATGTTAAAATCATTGATTAACCACTCTAAGTGGTTTTTATTTTATTTTTTTAAAACTCAAAATGTGGTGTTATTACCAAATTCTTGGACAACTTCGTCCTCTTCAGTTAATTCATCTCTTGTGATATATTCGAGAATTTTAAATTTTGTATTTTTTGTTATAAATTCAATCATTTCTTCATTGGATGTATATCTAATAAATCCATCCACACCATCAAAGTTATAAGTTGTATCACCAAATTTTTCCAAATTTTTATCTTGTTTATTTAATTCTCATTTAGATAATTCTCTATCAAAGAAATCTTTAATGTATGAACTACTATCACGATTAGTTGCGGTAATAATTGCTATTCCATTTTTATTTAGAATTTTATAAATTTCTTTTAATACTTTAATTCTTTTTTGTTCGGTAGGAATACACATAATCCCATTAAAACTGTAAAATGCTAGATCAATTGATTCTTTTTCAATCTTAGAAGTTAGAACTGAAGAATCAAGATGTAAAAATACAATATCATCTCTTTTTTCATGTTCATTTATTAATTTTGCAATAAAAATAAACTTTTCACTTAAATCATTTGCGTAAATTTTTTCAAAACCAAAATTCTTGAGATTAAAAGGAATTCTTCCAACACCTGTTCCTAAATCTAGAAAAACTTTTTTATCTTTTTTATATTTATCTATTAATATTCTCTCAGAGTTCCATAATCCTACATTAGATAATGAGTTAGCATAAATTTCAATCGCTTTTTCTGTATCATAAACACTATTAAATAATGCATTTAAATCTTTAAACATATTTTAATTTTATCAAAGAAGTTTAACTACAAATTCAAATAAAAACCAGCTTTTTACTGGTTTATTATCTCATTAAGCTTTTTTAAAATTTCAGCGTCAGAATAATAATTTTTCTAAAGTATCATCATATAATGGGTCAATCAAGCATGTTTCTTCTTCATCTCTATGAGCCAAAACATAATCAATAATTAATGTTAAATCATTAATTACAGTTTCTTTTACTTCTTTAGCACTAAATCATTTTGATTTAACTTCTTTAATTAAAGATAATTCCTTCATTTCTTCGAATGAACCTAAAGCCAGATTGTCTAACATAACTAATTTTTCAGCATATCTATCTGTAAAATCATTAACATCTTCATATAATTTGTCTAATTGTTTGTGTAATGTAAAAAAATCTTCGTTAACATTTCAATGTAAGTTCTTTACTTTTAAAGCTAAAGTTCCAAAACTTGCTTCCAAAACTTTTAAATTTTTCATTTTTACTCCTTTATTTTCCTAGACAGAAATTAGAAAACATCGCATCTAATAAATCTTCTTTGTCAGCAACACCAGTAATCTCTTTTAATGATTCTCAAGCTTTAGTAATATCTACAATAATAACATCAAAAGTCATATCGTAATTAAGACTATTTAAAGCATCGGTTAAGCTATTGAATGCAGCCTGAACTAGAGATAATTGTCTAGTATTTGTTAGCATTATATCACTTTCAATATCTATATCTTTAAACAAATTAATCATTTCATTTTTAAGGTCTTCTATATCTTCTTTTAATGCTGAAATATAGGTTAATTTGTCTATTTTTAAATCTGAAATGATTTTTTCAGTTTCTTCTTTATTGGAGATATCTTTTTTATTTGCAACTGGAATATAAATTTTGTTTAATTCAAATGCTTTTTCTTTTATCATTAAATCGAAATTATCATTTTTTTGTTTAGGGTCCATAACATGTATTAATAAATCAGCTCGTTCAATTTGTTCGAGTGATTTTTTAATACCAATACTTTCAATTTTTTCATCAGTTTCGCGTAGTCCAGCTGTGTCAATTAATTTGAATAAAATTCCGTCTAATTGAATGTTTTCTTCAATAATATCTCTGGTTGTACCAGCAATATCAGTTACAATTGCTTTTTCTTCATTTAATAGTGCATTTAATAAACTACTTTTACCAACATTAGGTTTTCCTAAGATAGCAACCTTTACACCATCAAAAATCAATCTTGAGTTTTGACTTAGTACAACAATTTCTTTAAGTTTTTTAATTAATTCACTTAATTTTTCTTTCATTATTTCATCATCAACTTTTTCAAGGTCATCGTATTCAGGGTAGTCAATGTTTACTTCGCATAAACCTATAAGATATTCGATTTCTTTTATTAAATCATTAATTAATTTTGAAGTATTACCATCAAATTTCTTAATAGCTGCACTAGCTTGTTTTTTTGTTTTAGCCATGATTAAATCATGAACAGCTTCAGCTTTCACCAAATCCATTTTTCCATTTAAGAAAGCACGTCTTGTAAATTCACCTGGTAATGCTAATCTAGCTCCATAACTTAATATTAATTCTAAAATTAAATTAGTTACCAAAATACCACCATGACAATTTATTTCAACTAAAGTGTCGCCTACATAATTATTAAAAATCAAATTGTTTTCAGCATCTAATTTACCTACAAATCACATAACTAAAACTTCATCAATAATATTATTGGATTTATCCAATATGTGTCCATAAGTTATTTCATGATCTTTTCCTATTCTTCCTTTAAAAATGTTTTTCATTATGTTAATTGTTTCAGGTCCACTAATTCTTATTATAGATATTGGTTGATTAACTTTATTTCCAGAACTTATTGCAGCTATAGTATCAAACATATTACTCCTTTTTTATATTTTATAATTATAAATAAATTTTGATTTTTACAACTTTTAATAACATAGTTATAAACAAAAAAAGTATATATTTAAATATATTGTTGATAACTATAAATAAACCCTATTTTATAGTATTATTTTTTGTTAATAAACTAGGTAAAAAATGTTATAAATACACTTTATTAACAATATTTTTTATTTTTTTATTATTTACTTTAAAATTAAATAATAATGGATAATAAATTAGGTTTAAATATTGCAGCAAATAAGAAAAAATTTATTCAATCAGCAAAAGAAAAAATTGATGATAGGATGATTTGAAAAACCTTTCTTGATAATCTTGATTTAGTTGAGTTAGATAATTCGGATTTAGGAATAGTTTTTTCTGTTGATTCTGAAATGGTTAAAATTTTTAGCGACCACTACAAAGATATTATTACTGAAGTTGTTAGTGATTTTTTTGGTTATGGATGCATTTATAAATTTTTAACTCTCGAAGATTTAAAAAATGTTAAAAAGGAAAGAAAAACAACATCCAAGTCCGAAAAAAACAAAAACGAAAAAGAAGATGATTTTATAAAAAATATTAAAGTTGATTTAAAAAATGACACAATTAATGAAAAATATTCTTTATCTAATTATATTGAAAGTGATTTTAATAAAGAAGCTATTAAAGCTTGTATGTTTGCTGTAAACGGAATTAATGAATTTAATCCTATTTATATTTCTTCTCTATCAGGTTTAGGAAAAACTCATTTGCTTAAGGGCGTTCAACTTGAATTCGAAAAAGAAAAGAAAAAAACGATTTATGTAAATCCTGTTGAATTTACTCGTAATATTTCAACATATTTAGCTAAAAATAATCAATTGAAAATTTCAAAATTAATTAGTTTTTATTCCGACTGTGATTTAATACTCTTTGATGATTTTCAAATTTTTGGAGAAGGTAACAAAAAAGCTACAATAAATTTCATTTTTCAAATTATAGACTACAGGATTCAATATGAAAAACCTACAATTATAGCGAGCGAATATCCATTAGAAAAATTAAAAGGTTTATTCGATAATAGAATTATCACTAGGTTAGCATCTGGTTTTCAGAGTCAAATAAAAATACCTTCTGATCATGACTTGAATACTATTTTAGATGCTTTATTAGAAAAAAATGAATTTGATAAAACAAAATTTGATGAAAAAACTAGGGCATTTATTATAAAAAATTTCCAAGCGTCAATAAGATCATTAGAAGGTGCAATAAATAGGATTAAATTTTATAAGAGTGACATATTGAATTCAAATTATATTTATCCTGTTGTTGCTTCAATTTTTAAAGAAGTTATAAAAAATAAAGAAAATATCACACCAGATTTGATAATTGAAGAAGTATGTAAGTATTACAAAATATCAAAAAAAGAAATTATTGGAAAAAAACGCAATAAAAATATTGTAACAGCTAGACATATAGCTATGTGTTTAATAAGGGCTAATCTTAAAATTTCTTTAGAAGAAATTGGTTCTTATTTTAGTAGAGATCATTCAACAGTTACAAATGCTCTTAAAAAGAAAGAAGAAGAAAATTCGAACAGTTTCAAAATGGCTTATAACTATTTGAATAACGAACTTTACAAAATTAAATAACAATTTAATCAACAATGGTTTTTAATTAAAAAGTGATTTTTTTATTGAATAAATAAACATAAAATCGTTTTTTATAAGTTATCAACAAAAAAATCATTATATATTAATTATATCTTTAGGAGATTCAAATGAAATTCACAATTAAAAAAAATATTTTAGATCAAACAATAGAATTCATAAGTAAATACGTAGATTCAATTAATGTTTTTATGCCTTTTCGTTGTGTAAAAATTGATGTTTCTTTTGATAAAATAACTTTTATAGCATCTAATGGTTTAATGTCAACTAAAAAAATATTAAAAGTCGATGAAATTAACATAAAAGTGGAAGTTCCTGGAACTGTGTTAATTAATAACCAATACTTTAAAAATATCATTAAAAAATTAAATAATGAAATATCAGTAGAATCAAATGGTAAAACTATTAAAATTTGAGAAAATGAGATTTCTTATGCATTAAATTGTTTTGATATTGAATTTCCAAATATTGATTTTAAGAAACCGGAAAATAGCTTTGAAATAAACACAAATAAATTGGAAAAAGCTATAAGAAATGTTTCTTTTTCTGCTTCAAGCGAAACAAGTGGAAAAAGTTTAATTTTGAAATGTATTAATTTTTCAAGTAAAAATGATATTTTAAGATTGGTTGCTACAGACACATTTAGACTCTCAACTGAAACAATTAAAATAAATAAACCTATTAACGTTAATTTTTCAATTGAAAGTAAAAATATTAAAAATATGATAACAAAAGAAGCACCAAAGAATGTAATAATGTTTATAGACGAATCTAAAGTGGGAATTGTTTATGAAAATACTATAATTCAATCTTCAATTGTTGATGTTCCTTTCGTTTCTTTTGAAGGTATAATTCCTACTGAATTTAGTAGAAAAATTAGTATTAAAAAATCTGAATTACTTGATTTATTAAATAAAGTTGTTTTTATCCAACAAGAAAAATACAATAGAGTTGAATTCAAAATTAATAAAGATTTATTAACTTTATCAACTAATTTAAGTGATATTGGTCAATCAACTGGTTCCACAACTGAATTTGAATTAATTGGTGATCCTATTGATATTGATTTTAATTATGTTTTTATTAAAGATGCATTAACAGCTTTTGAAAATGATGAAATAAATTTATGTATTAATAAAAATGGTAATATAATGTTAATAGTAAGTAAATCTAATGAAAATAACAAACAAGTAATTACACCTTTAAGAAGATATTAAGGAGACTAATGACAGTAAAAATTTATGGAGATTCGATCAAAGTAAGTCAATTTCTTAAAAAAATTCAAGAAACCAGTACTGGAGGAGAATCTAAAAATTTTCTTAAAGTAAATAAAGTTATTATCAATGGTAATGAAGCTAAAGGACGGAGCACAAAAATCAAACCAGGTGATATTGTTTGAGTGAATGACTCATTATTTAAAATAGAAAGCGAAGAATAGTTGATTAATTCAACTATTTTTTTATAAAAAAGTCTAATAAATAAACTAGGATTTGTGTCCTAGTTTACCTTTTTTAAACCTTGAAGTGCAAACGCTTCTCTTAACAATATTTTACAGTAAAATTTGTAGTTTTTAGATAATCAGCATTTTTACACAAAGGATGTTTAGGTTCAATATCATACGCTATTAAATTTTCACTATTAATTCCTTGTTTCATTAATGAAATCAAAAAGTTTCCTGTTCCTGCACTAGGTTCAATAAATTTAGTAGAACTAAAAAAAAATGATGGTAATAAACTTTTCGCAACACTTACTAAGTTATCTGAAATTAAAGGATTAGTATAGAATTGGTCTAATTTATTTGTTTTCATATTTTCTCCTTATTCTATTACTTGCTTGTATTGCTCTCTTAAAAGTGGAAGCATATTTTCTCATTTAAGTTCATTTTCAGGCTCACTGCTATAATGAGTTGGTAATTCAATATAATTGTGCACATAATTACCATTTTCATCCTTATTTAGATATTTAATAATTGTTGTGATATAGCTTAAAAAATCTAATCTAAACATAGTACGACTTCCACTATCTCTGTTCAGAAATATCTCTTCTAAATTTAACTCACTATTAAAATTACTTCAGCTTTCTTGGTAGTCTGCAAAAGTTAAATCTACACTTACTCATTTATTATCAATAAATACTTCATTTCAAGCGTGTCCCCCGCTGCTTACTAATGGATTTTGTGTATCGCTAAATATATAACCTGTAATTATTCTTACAGGAATATTGAGTAAAGTAAGTGCTAGTGAGAGATTTTGAGAATATCCATAGCATTGAAGCGTTCTATCAGTTTCAAAAAGTGAAGCAGGATTATAAAAATCATTACCGTCAGTATTAAAACTTCTATGTTTTGCATTTTTATACATATACATAACATTACTTGTTATATAAAAAGATAGTGCTAAAATAATTTGTTTTTGATTTCAATTTTTAGTGATAAATTTACTTAATAATTGTTCTCAATTTTTTCGTCAATTAATAAATTGATTTCTTGTTATTTTGATATTTTCATAATTTTCTGAATTGATATAATCATAATCATTTTTTATTAATTTACTAGTAGTTGGATAATCAAAAAGGTTATTAACACTTTCTTTATAAATGAATTCATTTTTTACTTTCAAATCTGAAAGTGAATTTTGTTGTAAATCTGAAAAATAGTTAGGTTGTTCGGTTAATAATTCATAAGTTATAGGACGAGATATAGTTCCTCTTGTATTAATATGACCATAATTTCAAAATAGATCAAAATCGAAATTAATAGGTAATTTATAGTTTTGAGTAATTCAATATTTATGAGTTTGTGAATTGTGTTCTTCTCAATTGTTTCCATAAATTTCTGAAACATAATTAAACATCGCTTTTGAAATATTTTCATCATAATCAGTATCATAATTAGGATAAGGATATTTTCAATCAATTACATTAATATTAAAGTTTTCATAATCTTTAAACTCATTAGCAATAAATTCATTTTTAAAGTCTTTATAGTGATTAAATGCTTTAACATTTTCTAAATTAATTTCACCGATTTTTTCTTCATCATTAATTACTCACAATCACTCATCATAATTTTTTAGTCAACTAATAATATATTCGCTATTTAGTTTAATAAGTCCGTATCTATTATCACGCATATATGGTAATCTTCATTCAATATTTTCAGCATTACCCGGACTTAAAGTGAATTTTTTATCCTTAGTAATAAATCATTGCATAGTATGTTCTTTAAGTCCAAAATCAAAATGATTTTTAAAGTATGTTAATCTTTCAACAATTAAAGGAAAGAAATTACCTTTACTAAAATATTCGATGTAATTTTTAATTGTTTTAGTGATAAAATCATATTCAATATTTTTTATTTCTCTTTCATTAACTACAAAATTATTGTTCATTAATTTTTCATAATCAATTTCTACATTAGCGGATAATTTTAATTCTTTAATTTTATTAACTGTATTAGTTAATGTTGTTAACTTATTTTTAGCATTCTCATTTAAGGTATTTAATGTAATGAAATGATGAATAATAACTCTTAAATTTCGGTATTCTAAACTAATATTTTTTATTAGATTATTCTTAACTATTTCACTATCTATTCAGTTTAATTTTTCAATAAAGTTTTCTTTTAAGTAATTAAAGCATTCTTCCAATGCACTTTTATATAAAGAATTAATTTGATTGATTTTTTCAATATTAAAAATTTGATTATTAATAAATTCGCTAACTTCACTGTTAAAGCGTTTAACAAAACTTAACTCATTTAATTTAGTATTAAGATATAAAGCATCATTAAAGTTTATGTATTTGTTTCTTAAATCAATAACTTCAGCTTTTTCATCAAAATCTTTATCTTTTTGTTTTACTGCTTGAGTTGTATTAAAGCAACCAGTAGCACTTAAACTACTAGCTAGAGAAATTAAAGTTAAAATTTTTAATCACTTTTTCATAATTAAATTATATCATAATATTACTTTTATATAAATTTTATATATAAAATTTATATAAAGATAAGATAAGCAAGAAAAAACACCCTAAGGTGTTATTCTTCTCAGCTAATTTCTAAAATTGTTATTATGTTCATTCCTTTAAAAATATCTAAATTTCCTGTTATTGTAGTATTGTAATTAGACGGTTTTGAAACATTTTTACTTTCCATAGTTCATTTGTTAGTAGCTTCTAATGATTTTGATGAAAATGTAAAAGGAATATCAAAACTTAAATATTGACTTTCAATTCTTCAGTTTCATTTTTGATTTTCTTTAGTGTAAGTATCAATATAAGTTATTCCATATCCATTAGCATGACTTCCATTTGGTGTTTTAGTAATCGAAGTTCAATTCAAATCAAAATTTGCACTTGACCTTGCACCTAGTGTAGTACTTCCCATTCAACCACTACTTCCTTTAGTTAAATTAATTTCCTTTTGATGTCCATTAATTAGTAATTTCATTTTTGCACTTTTAGCACTTTCTGGTATTCTAACTTTTTCTTTGATACCGTTTCTTAAAATGAATTTATTAGATACTTTACCAGAATCACTTGTATAGATATTTCCTAGTGTTGCTCCTGTTCCATTATATTTAAATCATTGTGGAACTAATCTAGTTTCTAAAGAATGTGTTTCATTATATTTTCAGCTATTAATAAGTGTAGATGCTTCATTAGTAAGAGTATATTTTGGATACTCTTCAGTAAGTAAATCATATCCAATTATTACACTTTTATTACTATTAACTGGACTTGGAAGCGGAGCAGGTGGAATAGGTTGAACAGGATTTGGTGTATCTTCCAATTGTCTTTTTAAATCTTCAATATCTTTTTCAAGTTTTATTATTTTTGCTTCCTTTTGAGCGATTGTACTATTCGCACTAGCTAATTCACTCTTTAACCTATCTCTTTCATTTTTTACAGTTCTTAATTGACTGTTTAAACTACTTACTTGTGAACTTAAACTGTTTTATCTCTTTTTAAACTTTCAATTTCTGCTTCTAATTGACTATTCGAACCACCTTGTTCTCTAAGTTGTCTTTCTAAATCTTTAATTCTTAAGTCTTTTTCTGCTATTTGTTTTTGATAATTTGCTTCTTCAGTTTTAAATTCATTAGTTTTAGTTTCTAATTCAGCAGTTTTTAAACTTAAATTTTGTTCTAAAGTTTGCTTCGTTAAAGTTAATTCATTAATTCTCTCTTTATTTTCACTGTTTTCTAAACTTAAACTACTTAATTCAGAATTTACGGTATTTAACTGATTTGTTAACTCATCAATTTCAGTATTTAATTCACTAATTTTTTGTGCTAAATTAATTACCATTGCTTCTAGTGGTAAAACACGAATATTTTTGTAAGTTTCAATAATATTTTGTATTGAATCAATTGCACTATAAAGTTTATTCTGATTTTCACTTACATTTTCACTATCAATACTTTCACTTATTAATTGATTTAAAATATCTAATTGAGTGTGTAAATTTTGTGCTACTTCATTTAATTCATCTAAATTTTCTTGTTCTAAACTAGAAATTAAATTGCTTAAAAGTTCCTTAGTGTGAATTAAAGTATCATTAAAATTATTTTGAATTAAACTTTCTAAATTAGTTATATTTTCTTTAGCAGTATTTAATTCACTGTTTAAGGTATCGATTTGATTATTAGCAGCTTGAATTTTTGCTTGTAATTCAGCATTTTCATCCATAGCTTGTTTATATTTAGCTACTTCATTGTTGTAATTTATTCAATTTTCAAGGTTTTTATTGAAAAGTGCTTCATAATCTCTATTATTTAATGCTTCAATTAGTTTAGTAAAAGTTTTGTTTTTAATTGGAAAACTTTCAATATTAATGGTACTAAAATCATCAATATTTTTAGTTTTTATTGCTTTTTCATAATCACTTTTTGCTTCATCTAAAGTTTTTAACGCTTTATTAGAATAGTCATTAATTTCGTTAATTAGTGAATATGCTTCATTACGCATACTATTCATCAATATTTTTAGTTTTTATTGCTTTTTCATAATCACTTTTTGCTTCATCTAAAGTTTTTAACGCTTTATTAGAATAGTCATTAATTTCGTTAATTAGTGAATATGCTTCATTACGCATACTATTAGCAAATGGTTCTGAACTATAACTACTATAATCTCGATTAACAAATTTATATGCTTGTAGTTGATTTGCATAATTAATCACTCTCCTGGTTTAATTATGCATAATTCATATGAATTCATTTTAAATTTAAGGGTTAAAAGAGAAACGGTGTTTAGTTTTGATTAGTTCTCTTTTTTATTTTAAACTGATTTAAATTAAAAAGCACAAACACAAATATGTTTGCACTTGAAAGTATAATCAAGGACTAGGACTTGTGTCCTAGTTTATTAATCTCTTCTAATTTGTTTCATTTATATTTATAATTATAGAAATTCAATATTATTTTTGTCAAAGAAGTCATTGTTTTGTTCATCTCATAATGATACTTGAACTTCTGCAATATGTTTTTTCTCTAATAAAAACATTGATAAACGGCTTTGTCCGATTCCTCCTCCGATAGTGAAAGGAAGTTGATTGTTCAAAATCATTTGATGATACTCTTTCATAAATTCATCAGATTTATTTAATTTGTGTTTTTGATTTAATAATGATTTTTTATCAACTCTTATCCCCATAGAACTAATTTCTATGCAGTCATCATTTATTTTGTCATAAAACAATAAATCCCCATTTAATGTTCAATCATCATAATCAAAAGCTCTTTTTGAATGTTCTAAACCATCTTCTAATTTATCACCAATACCATATACAAAAACAGCACCATGTAATTTAACAATTGCTCTTTCTCTTTCTTCGGGTGTTAAATTAGGATATAAATTGTAAAGTTCAGTCGAAGAAATGAATTTAACACTTTTAGGCAACTTTTCTTTTAATTCAACATATTCAATGTTAAGTTTTCTTTCTGTGTGTAATATAGATTTATAAATTTTTCTTACGATATTAAATAAAAATTCTAAATTTCTATCCGATTCATTGATTATCATTTCTCAATCTCATTGGTCTACGTATAATGAATGTTTATTATCCAAATCTTCTTCTCTACGAATAGCATTCATATCCGTTCAAATACCTTCATAAGTATCGAAATTATATTTTTTAAGAGCCATTCTTTTTCATTTTGCTAATGAATGAACAATTTCTATATCTTGGTCTATTGTTTTAGCTTTAAAAATTACTGGTTTTTCACCATTTAAACCATCATTAATTTTATTGTTTGAAAATACAAATAATGGAGCTGAAACTCTTGTCAAATTTAGATTTTTATGCAATTCTTTAGTGAAAGTAAATTTTAGTAATTCAATAGCTTTTTGTGTGTTTTTAATATTCAATTTTGATTTATACATAACTAAATTTTACTAAAAATTGAAAATAATAACTTTATTTACAAAATAGTTTAAAATAAAAAATTATGATTAATTTGACAGGTAAATTTATCAAGTATATAATCAAGCATGAAGGAGGAAATTATGCTCTTTTAACTTTTAAATCTTTTGTAGATGGAAAAGTAGCTGATAATTATACAATTTACTGTACAAAAAACATTCCAGAGCTTAATAAAACATATTCGATTTGAGTTGAAAAAAACCAAAAATATGAAGGTAGATATACCCTTATTAAGTTTGAAAAAATACTAAATGAATCTTATGAGATTTATAATTTTTTAGCAGATAATAATGTAAATAAAATAACAATTAAACATTTAAAAGACACTTATGCTGAAAATTTATTTACTTTATTTCAAGAAGAAAATCCAGTACTAATTAGTGATTTAAGAAATAATTTTTCAGGAATTTATGATTTACTGAAATCAAATTTAGAATTATTAAACGAAGAAAAAATATTTGAAGAAAATGGATTGAGTGCATTAACTGATTACATTAAAGAAAAAATTTTTCACAACCCAAACGCAATATTAAAAGATGAATTTGTAAAAATAAACCCCTATAAATTAGTTTATGATTATCCTATTCCTATTGTGAAATTAGATGAATTAGTCAGACTTTTAGAAATAAAAAGTTCTGATGAATTGATTAATCTTGATTTAGAAAGAGTTTGTGCTTACATTTATTCATTGATAATTTATGAACAACAAAGAAATAATGATACTTTTTATGAGTTAGAAAGAATTTATAAAAGAAGTAAAAATTACGCTTCGTTTGATATTCCGGTTTTTAATGACGCCTTAGATTACGGAATAAATAAAAAATATTTTTTAGTTGAACAAATCGATTCAAAAATTTATATTTCTCTAACTTCAACCAAAGATGAAGAAGAATCTATTAGTGAAATAATAAGCAAAATAAACAGTTCGGAATTATTAAAAATTGAAGTTAATAATCAATATTTAAATGAACTAGACGAATCCCAAAAGAAAGCTTTTGCAAATGTATGAGATAGTAATATAACAATCATTTCTGGTGCACCAGGAACAGGAAAAACATTTTTAATTGCAAAAATTATAGAGAATTTAAAACATAATAAATTAACAGATGAGAATAAAGTTGTTGTTTTAGCACCAACAGGTAGAGCTGCATCAAATGTTAGTTTAAAAGCTAAGGTTAAGTGTAAAACAATTCATAGCTACTTAAAGATCGATGAAGATGACGCTGATATTTCGGCAAATATCGATGATTTAAATCAAAAAGAAATTTTAATTATTGATGAATTCTCAATGGTAAACCAAAAAATATTTTATAAATTGTTATATAACTCAAAAAATTTAAAGAAGATTATTTTAATTGGTGATATAAACCAACTTCCATCAATTTCTTGTGGTAATTTATTAAAAGATTTTATTGACTCTAAAGTAATAACAACTTGTTTTTTAAATCTTAATCATAGAAGTGAATACAAAGAAATTCCTGAACATTTTAATACAATTATTAATTCAAATAAAAACCCATTATTTGATCAAGAAGTGGTAAAAATAATAGAATCTGATAGCGAAGATTTTAATCAAAAAGTTGTTGAACAGTATGTTAAAAAAGTAAAAGAATTTTCAATAGATAATGTTGTTATTTTAATACCAACATATAAAACAGAATTTGGTATCAATGAAATAAATAATTTAATTCAAACTAAAATAAATCCTAAAGGTAAGGTTGTTACACAAACAACAAGTCTTCAAACGAAAATAGAATTTAGAATTGGTGATAAGGTAATCCAGACTGAAAATAGATATGAAGATAACGTTTTTAATGGTGATATCGGCTATATAACCAAAGTAGAAAAAGGAACTAAAAAAAACGGTGAAGATTCAAAATATGGAAAGAAAATTACCGTTGAATTTAATTCATTAGATGGTGAAGTTAAAAAAGTCACATATAACGAAAGTGTTTTTAAATCTCAAATCAATCTTGCTTATGCTATAACTATTCATAAATTTCAAGGTAGTGAATCTGAATGTGTGATTTTCCCATTTAATCCTGCTTATGATTTTATGTTAAATAAAAAACTAATTTATACAGCTGTTTCAAGAGCTCGTAAAAATTTAATTATTATTGGTGATTATAATTATTACATTAATAAAGTTGTTGAAGAAAGAGAAAAAGAAATCAAAGTTAACACAAAGATGAAAAACCTTTTAATAAAAGGTTTTAGAATAAGATAAATGCAATTAATTTTGCATTTTTATATTAAAAAAAGTGCAATAACGCACTTTAATTATCAAATTTCTAGCATTTCTTCTTTAGGAAGATACATTTTGTCATTTTCTGTAATATCAAATTCTTCTTGGAATTCTGCTGAATTCATTAAATGAACATTAGCTCTTAATTTAGCTGGAGCGTGAACGTCTACACTTAAAAGAAGTTTGATGTATTCGTCGCTTGATTTAAATCTTCAAATTCTTGCTCATGATTCAAAGAAATCTCTTCTATTAAAATCACTTCTTCTGCTTGCGGCTTCATAAGCACATTGGAAACCACCACAGTCAGCAATATTTTCTGAAGCTGTTAAAGTACCGTTACACTTTTGTTCACTGATAACTTCTCTTCCATCGAATAATCTAATAATATGTTCGATTTTTTTATTAAATTTTGCTAAATCATTTTCTGTTCATCAATTATTTAAATTACCATCTGAATCGAATTGTGAACCATTGTTATCAAAAGCATGAGATATTTCATGAGCTATAACAGCACCGATTCCACCAAAATTAGCGGCTGAACTGTTTTTTGGTGAGTAGAATGGGTATGAAAGAATAGCAGCAGGGAAAACAATGTGATTCTTCATTGGGTTGTAATATGCGTTAACTGTTGCAGGCGACATACTTCAATATTTTGGATTTGTTTCTTCTAAATATTTTTTAAATGAGAATTTATTTCTAACTGCATTTAATTCAAAAATATTTTCAACAAGAGATTTATTTTCATCGATAAATAAATGATCATAAACAGGTTGAAGTTCTTCAGGATAAGCAACCATATATTCAATTTTGCTTAATTTTTCTAAAGCTTTTTCAATTGTTTTTCTTTCAAGTCAACTATTTGATTCAAGTCTCTCTTTGTAAACTTGAATCATTTCTTCGATCATTTTTTCCACTTCCTTTTTATTTTCTTCACCAAAATATGTTTTAGCATAGTAAATACCAAAAGGAATTGAATAATAAGCTAGGGCTGAATTTACAGAATATTTAAGTAAAGATTTTGCTTCTTTTGTTCCACTTAAAAATCTACTAAATTCTCCAGAAATGATTCTTGATTCTTCATCTAAATATGGCGCAACTTTTAACAAGTTAAAGATAAATAAAGCTGATTTATAGTATTTAAAGTTATTTTCGTTAAAAATATCTTTAAATACTGAAAAAATTTTTTCGTTAGGAAAAATTACTTTATCGATAGGTTTGTTTTCAACTAATTCTGAAGCATATTTAATTAAATCAAAACCAATAAAGTATTTTTTAATTTCTTCTTGATTTAATGGGTTGTAAAGTTTTGTATATTGTGCCATTTCAACACTGTTTTTCGAAGATTCAACTAATAATGAATCAAATTTAATTGCATCGTATAAAAGTTTTTCACTTTCTTCTTCAGTTTTTCCATATTTAATCAACAATTTTTTAACCATTGATTTTCATGCATTTAATTTTTTATCTCTATTTTCCACATCTTCATAATCAGTTTTATCTGGAAGAATTAGTCCAGGAGTTTCAGCTCACAAGACATTTATTTTACTGTTTTTCATGTCTTCGGCAACACCAAAATCAACAGGTAAGTAAGTGAAATCTCTTTGAAACTCAATGAATTTTTTATTTAATTCATCAAATGATTTTAACTCTTCGATTTTAGATAAAATTTTATGTGCTGGTTTATATGAATCTTGTGCTCTTTGATCAACGTTGTAAAATTTTCTAAATAATTTTATATATTCTTTAATGTATTTGTTATCAGGCATTTCTTTTGAACCATCAGCAAAACCCAATGTTAAATCAATAATTAATTTTTCGATGGCTAAATCTAATTCTCCAAAACCAGAAATAGAAGGTCTATCTGAAGGGATTTGTGTTTTTTCAAGTCATTCTTGATTTATATGATTGAAAAAATCATTTTTTAAACTATTTTTATTCATTTTTCTCCTTAATATAATTTATAACATTTATATTTTAAATTAAATAAGCAATAAATTACATAAAAATATTTTTTTATTATAATAAACACATGAGTAAAAAAAGAAGTAAATTTGTAGATGCACATTGTCACTTAACAAATAGTTCATATTTATTAGAACACATCGATATGATTATTGAACAAGCGATATCAAATAATATTGAATTTTTAGTTGTTAATGGTGGACACGAAAAAGAAAATTTACAGATATTAAAGTTGATCGAAAGATACAAACAGTTAAATATTTTAGTACCAGCCATCGGTATTCATCCTGAAGATGGAAAAGATGAGAACGATTATTTAAGAGTTGAATCATTAATTAATGATTCTATTAAAGCTATTGGTGAAATCGGTTTGGATTATTATTACGAAGATGGTCCAACTCGTGAAAATCAAATAAAAAGCATGGAAGGACAATTAAAATTAGCTAAAAAATTTAATTTGCCAGTTGTAATCCATATCAGAGATAAAGAAGATTGCGATCAGGCTTATCAAGACGTTTATGATCTAATGAAAAAATACAAAGTTAAATTTATGTTACATACCTATAGCGGAACTGTTGAATGAGCCGAAAAATTTAAAGAATTAGATGCATATTTTAGTTTTAGTGGAACTGTAACTTTTGCTTCAAATCAGAATGCTAGAAATGTAATAAAAATTGTTCCATTGAATAGAATTTTAGTTGAAACTGATAGTCCATACTTAAGACCACACCCGTATGTTGATGAAAAAAATGAACCAAATAAAGTTTTATTTGTGTCTTATTATATTGGTGGTTTATTAGAAATGGGTATGGATAAATTTGTATCAATTGTTAATAAAAACTTAAGAGAGTTGTTTAATATTAAGTAATGAAAAAAGAAGTATATGCTAAAAAGAAGTTTGGTCAAAATTTTTTAATTGATCAAAATATTATTAAAAAAATAATTGATGTTTCACAACCAAAAAATAAAAATATTATTGAAATAGGTCCAGGCCGTGGAGCACTAACAAAAATACTTGTTAAAGAAGCAAATAAACTAGATTGTTTTGAAATTGATCCGGACATGGTTGAAATTTTAAAAAAGGAAATCCATGATGATAATTTCACACTTAACCAAATGGATTTTCTTGAGGCTGATTTACAAAAATATAAAAATTACGATGTTATTGCTAACATTCCATACTACATTACAACCGATATACTTTTTAAAATTTTTGATCAAGTAGAAAACTTTAATAGTGCTATTTTGATGGTTCAAAAAGAAGTTGCTCAAAGAATTATTGCTAAAAAAAATTCACCTGATTATTCAAAACTTTCACTAACTTGTCAATATTTAGCTGATTGTAAATTAGAATTTATTGTAAAAGCAAATTCATTTAACCCAGCTCCAAAAGTTGATTCAGCAATAATTTCATTAAAGTTTAAGAAGAATATGAAAAACTACTCTGAATTAAAAGAATTCTTTAAACTTTGTTTTTTAGCAAGAAGAAAAAAATTAACTTATTCTTTAACAAATAAATTTTCAACAAATGCAATAAAAAAAGCATATGAAAAATTAAACATTGATGAAAATATTAGAATTCAGCAACTAGATTTAGAGGAAATTGTAAAGCTATATCAATATTTAACAGAGTTTCAAAATTAGAATGTGTTAAACATTCTTTTTTTATTAAAAAAAGATCAACAAATCAAACCTTTAGATTTTTTTATATTATAATTAAGTAAAAATTATAAAAAAGGTGGAGAAAATGAAAAAGAAAGATGTGATGCTTTTTGGTCTCGATAAGTCTAAGACTTTAGCAAATAAAGTATCTGAAATTTTAAATATTCCTTTAACAGGAATTACCAAAACAGTTTACGCTGATGGTGAAATAATGATGGTTGCTGATGAAACAGTAAGAGGAAAAGATGTTTACATTATTGCAAACACTTCTAGACCTGTTAATGACAACATCATGGAATTATCTTTATTTTTAGATTCTTTAAAAAGAGCTAGTGCTAGATCAATTACTGTTTGTTTAAGTTATTATGGTTATGCAAGACAAGATAGAAAAGCTGCAGGAAGACAACCTATTGGAGCTAAATTAGTTGCAGACTTTTTACAAAAAGCAGGTGCAACAAAATTAATTTGTGTTGACTTACACAACCCTTCAATTCAAGGATTTTTTGATATTCCAATCGACGATTTAAGAGGACAATATCCTTTGGCCAAAGCTTTAGTAGCTAGAAATGAGAAATTTACAGTTGTATCTCCAGACCATGGTGGAACTGTTAGAGCAAGAAAGTTGGCTGAGTTGATTGCTAACACAGTAAGAATTAGTATTATTGATAAAAGAAGAACTGGTGTAAATCAAACTGAGGTCATGGGTCTTATTGGAAACATAGAAGATCAAAATGCAGTTATTATTGATGATATTATAGACACAGGTGGAACAATATTAAAAGCCGTTGACGCATTAAAAGAAAACGGAGCTAAAAAAATTATTGTTATGGCTAGTCATGGAATTTTTTCTAAAGGTTTTGATGCTTTTGAACAAAATCCTAATGTTGAAAAAGTTATTATTACTGACTCAATTGATAACTATGAATTAGCTAAAAAATACACAAAACTTGAAATTGTAAGTTTAGGTGAATTTTTGGCTGGTGTTATTGAATCATCGATCGAAGGAAAAAGTATTTCAGATTTATACACAAAATTCAAAAGGAATATTAAAAAAATATAATGACAAATAAAGAAATTGTTATTAATTATTGTAAAAACAATAATTATGATTTTTCTTCACTTGAAAAATATGTTAATTTTATAGAAGAAAAGAACAAAGTAATGAATTTAACTGGTTTTTACGACGATAAATTGTGAGGAGAAGGAATTTATGAATCTCTGATGTACATGGAAGAAGTTTGTAAAAATCAAGAAAATATTGAAATTTTAGATATTGGTGCTGGAGTAGGTTTTCCATCAATTCCTTTTGTTTTATTAAATAGTAAAAATAAACTAACAATTTACGAACCCATTCAAAAAAGAGTTAATTTTTTAAATGAAGTTATAACAATGTTTAATATTAAAGATAGAGTTAAAGTTATTAGAACCCGTTCAGAAGAAGTTTTAGAAAAAAATATTTTCGATTTAATAGTTGCCAGAGCTGTGGCTGATGTTAGAAGTATGCTTATGAGTTCATTCCATTTATTAAAAATAAACGGAAATATGTCTTTGATCAAAGGACAAAATTACTCATCTGAAATAGAAAATGCTGAAGATATTTTAAAAAAACTTAAATATAACATTAATGTTAAGAAATTAGAAATTAAAAATACCGAAAAACACAACTTTATTGTTGAAATAACTAAATTGAGAAGCACACCAAAAGAATTCCCATATAAATGAAAAGACATAAAAAAATAGGAGAAATATATGAGTGATAAATTATTGAAAAATGATTTCTTTACATATGTAAATCAAGATTGATTAAGAAATACTCCAATTCCTTCTGATAGAAGTGAAATAAGTTCGTATTCACAAAAAAGTCTTGAAATCGATGAAGAGTTAAGAAAATTAATGACAAATTGAGCTGGAAACGAAAAATTAATTCCTAATGAATATAAAATTAAAGAAATGGTTAATTTTTACAAAATGCTTATTGATGTTGAAAATAGAGAAAAAACAGCATGAAAAAGCATAAAAAATGAAGTTGATTTAATTTTAAGTATCAATAATTACGATGAAATTTATAAAAAAATCAATGAATTTGAAGAAATTTTAGCTTTCACACCTTTACAATTAAGTATTTCTGAAGATTTTATAAACAATAAAATTTACACTATATGAGCAAATGATTATAGAGGTTTATTACCTTCTAAAGAATATTATGAAGATGAAGAAAAGAAAACAAAGATACTAAATGCTGTTAAAAATGTTGCTTCAAAATTAATGAAGTTATATGGTTTTGATGATAAAAAAATTGAAAATATAATTTCTCAAGCTTTTGAATTTGATCAATTAGCTGCTCAATTCATGAAATCAAGCGAAGAAAAGGCAGATACAGCTAAATATTACAATCCTTATAAAATAGATGACTTTGTTAAAATTTTTAATAATTTTAATGTTAAAGATTACATTTTATATGCAATTAAAGAATTGCCAGATCAAATTATTGTTGAAAATCCAAAATATATTAATAACTATAAAAATATCTACAATCAAGAGAATTTTGAAAAATTTAAATCACTTATTTTAGTTAAAAATTTCTTATTCTACGGTTCATTTTTAACTGAAGAAACTAGAAAAATTTCTTTTGAATTAACTGAAGTTCTTACTGGTGCTAAAGAAAATAAAAGTCTCGAAAAGTGAGCATACTATTTAACATTATCATACTTCGGTGAAGTTTTTAGTTTATATTATGGTAAGAAAAACTTTAGTGACGAAGCTAAAGAAGATGTCAAAAAAATGGTTTACAAAATAATTGATGTATACAAAAATAGACTAAAACAAAATACATGATTGTCAAGTGACACAATTAAAATGGCAATTAAAAAGCTGGAAAAAATTCAACCAATGGTTGGTTATCCAGATTATATTGAAAAATATTTTGATGAGTTTAATGTAATAAGTTTCGAAGAAAATGGAGATTTACTAAGTAATTTTAGATATTTGGATAAAGTTGTTACAAGATTTGAATATTCAAAATATAATCAAAATGTTGATGAAAATATTTGACATATGGGTTCGTATGAAGTGAATGCTTATTTCAATCCATTTTCTAATAGAATAGTTTTTCCAGCGGGTTATTTACAAGCTCCATTTTATGATTATAATGCTTCAAGTGGTAAAAATTATGGTGGTTTAGGTATGACAATAGGTCATGAAATTTCTCATGCCTTTGACAATAATGGTGCACAGTTTGATGAAAATGGTAGTTTCAATAATTGATGAACTGATCAAGATTATGAAAATTTTAAAACCAAAACGAAAAAAATGATTGAATTGTTTGATAATTATGATACTGAATTTGGAAAAGTTAATGGAAAGCTTACAGTTTCTGAAAATATAGCTGATAATGGAGGAATTATTTCAGCCTTAATTGCTGGTTCAAGTGAAAAAGATTTTAACCTTGATGATTTCTTTAAAAATTACGCATATTGCGAAAGAGGTTATGCAAATAAAGAACATTCAATTAGAAGATTATTAACAGATGTTCACTCACCTGCTAAAGAAAGAGTCAATCTACAACTAAAAAATATTAAGGAATTCCAAGAATTTTACAATATAGAAGAAGGTGATGAATTATTTTCTAAAAAAGATGATATTTTTGAAATATGATAATATAAATGACGTATTTTATAAAAAATCCATATAAATATACGTCTTTTTTATTTTTACGATTAAAATAATTTATATTACAAGGAGAAATTTTGATTGAATTAAAAAATATAAGTAAGAAATTTAATGATCAAGTTATCTTTGAGAATTTAAATTTAAGATTTCCTAAAAATAGGATGATCTTCATTACTGGCAGATCAGGTAGTGGTAAAACAACACTATTAAATTTAATTTTAGGGATTGAAAATTCAGATTCTGGTGAAATTTATATTGGAGATGAAAAAATAAAACTTAAAGAATACTTGAAAAAAAACAAAATCGACTGTGTTTTTCAAAGTTATAATTTAGTTGAAAATATCTCAGCAATGGATAATATTTTAATCGCTAATCAAATAATTGATAGAGATATAGCCAAAACTGAAATAGTAGAATTAGCTAAAAAATTAGATATTTCTGAGGAAATATTAAATAAAGAAGTAAGTAAATTAAGCGGTGGTCAAAAACAAAGAATAGCAATTTTGAGATCAATAACTAGAGATTCTGAAATTATTTTATGTGATGAACCAACAGGAAATTTAGATCAAAATAATAGCGATGAAGTTTTTAAGATTTTAGCTAGTTTAAAGTCTAATAAAACAATAATTATAATTACTCATGATGTCAAATCAGCTAAGTGTTATGGCGATTATATTTATGATTTAGAAAAAAATGTTTTAGTAAATAATGAAGTTAACGAAATACAAAATACATTAATCACTAATAAAATTGAAGTTAAAATAAAAAATTCAAAATTAAAACCAACACTAAAATTAGTATGGTCGGACTACAAAAAGAAATTTGTATTATTTATTTTACTAATATTATCATTTGTTTTTTCTACTTTACTTATTTCAACTTCAAATAATTTAATACATATCAATGAAAATATGGTGCAATCTAATGTTAATAAAGCTAATTTAGATCAATTTAACTTAGTCAAGAAAAATAAAGCAGTATTTACTAAAGAAGAAATTGAAAACATAACGAATAATTTTAATATAAATAGAGTTGTAGAAGAATACAAATTTAATGAGCAGTATTATTTAGTTAGTTATAATGATAAAAAAACAGTAATAAATAATTTAGAAATTGAAGGTTATGATAATATAGAGTCGAAAAGAAATGAAGTTCAAACATATTCAAACAAAGAAATTAAATTTTTGAAAGAAAATGAAATTATATTAAGTGGTAATATATTAGATAAATTTAAAATAAAACCAGAGGAAATAATAGGAAGCAAAATCAACATTTATAATTATGAATTTAGCGTTGTTGACATAAATTATTTAAGAACTACGGATAATAAATTTATACTAAGTTTTATAAATCCTAATACTAAATTAAAATTAGTTGAAGATAATTTTTTTGATAATGAAAGTTACATATTAAATTACAATGTCGACAATAAAAAGACACAGGCAACATTTACAAATTTAATAAATGATAATGACTTAAAAATTATAGATGGTAGAAAAGTTAATAGTAGTAGTGAAATATTAATTTCATCATCAATCTACAATTCAAATATTAAATTAAATTTTGAGTATTTATTGCAAACGGAAAATAAAAACACTTATGTTAAAGTTGTTGGAGTTTTTGATTCAGAACAAAAAGCAATAGCAGGATCAGATGAATTCATAAAAAATATTAATAAAGCACAACCTAATTTTCTAAAAATTTATAGCGATGACTCAGAAATAAATAAAAAAATTCAAAATATTAATTACTTATATGAGATTTTCAAACCCTCAACCCAATTTTTAGAAAAAATATTACAAAATTCTTTAGGACTTCATACAACTCTTAAATATGTTTCTTTATCAATTTCTTTAATATCGTTTTTGATTTTGATTATAACTGGAAAAATGTTAAATGATTCTAAAACTAAAGAAATAGGAATATTTAAAGTACTAGGAGCCAAAACTTTTGTATGCATGTTATATCATATAACATCTCTTATTGTAATTTTATTAATAGCAGGTATAATAAGTTTTTCACTTTATTATCCAATTCATTTATGGGTTTCTAGTTATATACAACTTATGGAGTTTCAAGTTAACATTGATTGAGTTTACAATTTCAAAGTGGTATCGATTACCTGAATTTCATTAACCATTCTTTCTATACTAATTTATACTATAATTTCTTTCAAAAAAATTAATGAAAAAACTTCGAATTTATTAAAATAGTTCTAGAAGAAAAGAATATAAAAATCTTAAAAAACATTCATATACTTTAAATAGTGTTTTTTTTATTTTTAAAATAAATCAAATGAAATTTTATATTCTTGCATTTCTTCCTTATGTATTTGTGTTAATAAAATTTGTAGTAATACTGAACATTTTTTGATACTTATGTAAATAAATAAAAATATTTGATGGAGAAAAAATGAAAAAAATTATAAAAGGCTTATTATTTTCATCTACAATTGTTGCAATTGGTGTACCAACCGTAGTAGCAATTGGGTTAAATTCAAAACAAGCTAAAGCTTGAACTGTGGATACTTCTAATATTTCTACTAATAAATATGCATATAAACGCGTTAATGGATTAGATTTATTTGTTGCAAATGAAGGAACAGTAGAAGTATCGCACAATTGATTTGTTCCTGATAAAGCATACTGGGATGGAAAATCATGATCTAATGTTGTAAAAGATAAGAAACCATACCAAATCCCTTACATTGCTATGACAAACAATTATTGAATTGATTACTGAGGAATTCATGGAGCAACTTTTTCAGGTGGAATAAGCGCTGGAACAAGTGGAGTAAATGCTTCTTTAGGTGGTTCTGTTTCAATATCAAAATCTGATAAAAGTTATGAAGAAACACTTACAACAACAAGCAGTGAACGAATAAAAAATGAATATAATGTTTCTGCTAAATTTTCAAGTTGAATCGATGGTTCTGTAAATATCAAAACACTTTTTAAATTGAATAATTCATATTATGTTTCGGTAGATACTGAAGTTAGTTCTATAAATAAAAATATTTATAATAGTTTTGAAGGTTCGCATTTTGATTAATATTAAAAACTTAAGTAAAAAATATGAAAACCAATATGTAATAAAAAATCTAAATGTAGAATTTGAGAAAAATAAATTAATTTTCATTACAGGTAGGTCAGGTTGCGGTAAGTCAACTTTGCTTAATATAATTGGTGGGTTGGAAAAATGTGATTCTGGTGAGATATTATTTGGTAATAACGAAGTAGATTTTGAAAATAAAAAAGAAGAAATAAAGATAGATTATGTTTTTCAAAATTTTAATCTAATTGAGAATTTAAGTGGTTTACAAAATATTTTAATTTCAAATCAAATTATAAATAGAGAAGTTGATGTATCTGATATATATGAAATCGCAAAAGTGCTTAATATTTCCAAAAAAACTTTAAATAAAAAAGTGTCAAAACTAAGTGGTGGAGAAAAGCAAAGGATTGCGATCATACGTTCATTATCTAGAGGATCTGACATTTTACTTTGTGATGAACCAACTGGAAATTTAGATGCTAAAAATAGTGATGAGATCTTTAATTTACTTTCAAAATTAAAAGATTCTAAAACTATTATTGTAGTTTCCCACGATCTTGAGTCTGCAAAAAAATATGGTGATTATATCTTTGATATGGAAACAAAAATGGTGATGGAAAATAAATTACCCTCAGTGGATAAAAAACCAGTCGTTAATGTTAAAAGTCATAAGACAAAATTTAGCAAATATAAACCAATTTTAAGTTTAACTTGATCTGATTTTAAGAGAAAATGATTACTATTTTTATTAGTGCTTTTAACATTTGTAACAACATGCATATCAACAAGTACAGCTGTTAACTTAACACAAAAAACTTTTAATATAAATTCATCATATAAAAATCAAATTGAGCAAAATATTTACGAAGTTGAAACAAAACACCACTCAAGTTATATTACCAACTATGATTTAGAACATATTAATGAAAAAGGTTTTGATTACATTTCACAAAATTACATAACACGAATTCCATATTATTATATTAATGGTGAAAAAACGTTTCTTGAAGATATATTTTTTGTAGATAATGGTGAATATTTATCAAATAATATTTGAATTAATTCAAATAAAAAAATTCCATTTTTAAATGATAATGAAATTATTTTAGGAAAAGATATTGTAGATAAATTAAAAATAGAAGATCCTATAGGCAAGAAATTTGAAATACTTATATCAAAAAATGATGAAGAAATTAAACAAGAATTTACAATAATTGGAATTAATGAAAATATTAATGTTAGAGATATTTATCACACATATTTAAATAAAAATGTTTCATTGAATTGAAGTTATGACATTGCAAAAATATTTAGTAAAGATGTTTATCTTGAAAATATAACATTGAATGGAAAACCAACACCCACATTGGACTCGACTAAGATACAAAAAGTCTTACCTCAAAATGACAATATTAAAATTTTAGATGGTCGACATATAGAAAATTATGACGAAATTTTAATTCCATCCAGTGATGTTTATGCGGATAAAAAATATCTCAACGAATATTTTAATATTGGTGGAATTCATAGAGGTTTTTATGTAAAAGTTGTCGGGATATACGAAAACGATAGTGACGAAATAATGATTTCCAATGATTTATATAATATAAAAAATGAAAATGTATTCAAGTCTATTAATATTTATACAGATGATAAAATCAAAATAAAAGAGTTAGAAAAAGAAGGTTATAGGATTGTTAATTACACAGATGAAGCTATAGCTAAAATTGTAAGTAGTCAAAATTCTACATCAATTATTTTAGCCTATATTTCTTTTGCTTTATCTTTCTTATCATTGCTCTTCATAACTGTTTTTAGCTTTATGAGTATTCATTCAAAACGTAAAATAATTGGAATATTAAAAATCTATGGTGCAAAACCTTTTCAAAGTTTAATGTACCATATTTCAAGCATCGTTATATTAATGATATTAACATTAATTGTTTCCTTAATTTTTGTTCAACCCATTCAATTTTTACTATATTCAAATATGAATAGTTTTGCTAAAATAACACCTATTGTCACTGAGGTATATGCAAAAACCTTGATTACATGGATAATAATTTTTAGTCTTACCATTTTTATATATACATCAATTTCCCTTAGTACTTTTTTTAAAAAAAGCTTGCTTTTATTAAGAGGTTAATGTCTAAAATACAGAATTGGTCTGTATTTTTATATTTATTTGATTATTTTGTAAGATCCATAAAAATAAAATGCTCATCGCTTATTACAGAGAATTAAATATATTAAATCAAAGTGTTTGAATGTCTTAACAAATTTTGTTTTATTTTATTTTTGATCCATACCTGTGATTCTTAAACCCAAAAATAATATATTTATATCAAAATTTATTAAAATAAAATCAGAAAGGAAAAATGAAAAAAATATATAAAAAATATTTATTGATTTCAAGTTTAATTCTTGGAACATTGTTTATTTCTATTCCAACAGTAATTTTAGTTAGTAAAAAAATTAAGACTAAAAGAACAATTAATTCATTACCATTTATGATCGTAGAACCACTTAATACTGATATATATGATGATTTAATTGAATCTAAATTAGTCGAAAATAAAGGTTTTATAAATATATATAATACAAAAGAAGTATCATCATTAGATACATTATATGAATTTAATAAACTTTCAAAGCTATTGAATTCTGATAATATGTGATTAAATAACCAAATCAGTGAACTGATTAATACGGTTAATTTTGAAACATATAGCTATGATACTGATTTTATAAAGTCTTTGTATTTATCTGAAGAAAATAATAAGTTAAATTTATATAAACTTGATAAGAATATAGAAAAATTTTGAAATTATGAATTGTGTATTTTTGAATTTTTTCCTTATTCTGATACTAATTTAGATTATATTGTAACAATGTCATCTAGAATTTATAATTTTTTTATAGATAAACATATTGATAAATTTAAAGACAAATATAATTTTGCACGTTATGCTGAGTATGTTTTGAATAATTTTAATTTAGATAAAACAGATGATTGGGTTATTATAGAATGTTTATATACTATTATTAATTCAAAAAGTAATGTCAAATTAAAAACTGATGAGATTAAAAAATGACTTGATCAAAAAATCGATATATTAATTAATACAGATTTACATTATTCTGAAATTATTTTAAAGTTTTTTTATAATGATAATTGAGAAAATATTTTAAAAGAAAAACTTTCCCAAATGTCAGAAATTACACTTCTTGAAAAATATCCAAATTGAATTTATGATTATATGATTTTATTTAATGATGAAAAATCAAATGATTTACTAATTAAGTATATAAAAAATAATCAAAATTGATTATATTCATGATATACATTCTCATCATTAAATATATATTTTAGTTTATGTATAACTAAAAATAGTGAAATTTATTATTCTAAAATATCTAATTCAATAGAAAACAATATTAATGAATTAATTAATAATAATGACTATCAAAACATAAAAAATTTAATTGAGATGTATTTTTACATAAAAATAATTTACAAATATGATAAAAACTTTTTAAGTATGAATTCATTAAAAATTATTGAAAAATTAAATGATTGAATGAAATATAACCGTTCAAATACGGCATATTTATATGCACTAAAATCATTAAATATTTTGGCTAACGAGAATGAAACAACATACATTTACAATGAACAGCTTGAACTAGTAGACGAAAATATTGATAATTTTAATTTAAATACTAATAATATGTCCATTGATCATGCAGTAAATTTAATGTTTATTGCTAAATTGGTGGGTTCTAATAAATATGACGAATTAAAAGATAAAGTGTTAAAAAACAAAGAATCCTTTACCAAAAATACTATTGAATTATCAATATTTTATGAATTGAAAGAAAACATTAAAATGTTAAATTTAAGCACAGAATTTTCAGATGTATTAAATTATTATGATGATATGTTTATCAATATTATTCCTGAAAATTCAAACAAAGCCATAGAAATATATTTCAAAAACAGTATTTAACATTATTAATATAAATATAAAAGACATTGTAGTTAAACCAGAACAAAAGTGATAAAATGCCGTGAACTTTTGTTCTACAAGTATATGATACCCACAGGTTGTGGCATAGATAACAACAAATGAAAATAAAATTAAACATTGAAAAAAGGAATAAATAAGTATGGATATCCTTCAAAATTATAAAAACAAAAAAAAGATTTTATTAAGTGTTTTTTTAATCATAATTTTCATGACACTAATATCTGTATTTTTTGCTAAATTTATAATTATTAAAATTGATGGTGTTTCAATGTTACCTCATTACAAAAATGATAGCCTTCATCTAGTTATAAAAACTAATAATTTTACAAATTTAGACGATGTACTAATTAACAAAAACGAATCATTAATAATTAAAAAATTGGTAGGATTAAGTGGCGATTATATATTCATATCAAATAATAAAATTTTGCTAAACAATCAAGACATAACTAATTATTTTATTACTGATAATTTTATAACCGACGAAATTAATATTATTGTTCCGAATAATTCATATTTTGTTTTAGGAACAAATTTATCTAAAAGTAATGATAGTTTAGATTTTGGTTTTTTAACCAAAGAATCAATGATAGGTAAACTATTAATTTAATATTGATTAACCCTACAATGAAGATTTATTAACTTACATTTTACAATACAGATTAATTCTGTATTTTTTTATTTAAACTCAAAATTGACTTGTAATATAATAAAAATATGAAAATATTTAGAATAAAATCAACCAGTCCATATACGACTTTAAGTTTAGAAGAATTAATTACAAGTGACTCTGAAATGACAGGAGATATCTTTTTAATTTATCAACATGATAATGCTGTAATTATAGGAAGAAATCAGAATGCTTATGAAGAAATAAAGAGGGATTATATCGAAGAAAATAAAATTGAATTAGCAAGAAGAATCAGCGGTGGTGGAGCTGTTTATCATGATTTAGGAAATATTAATTTCTCATTTATTACTAATTACGATAAAAAAGCAGGATATGAAAAATTTTTAAAACCAATTATTAGCTTTTTAAATTCATTAGGTTTAAATGCAGAATTTCATGGTAGAAATGATATTTTGTGTAATGGAGCTAAAATAAGCGGTAATGCGCAATTCATTAAAGGAAATAGGATAGTTTCGCATGGGACTTTATTATTTGATGTGGATTTAACAAAATTATCTAACGCCTTGAATCCCTCAAAATTAAAATTAGAATCTAAAGGAGTTCAATCAATTCGCCAACGGGTAACAAATATAGCAAAAGAACTTAATTATTCAATGAAAGTTGAAGAGTTTATAGAAAAGTTAATGGAACATTTTGTCAAAAACGGAGATGGTGAAATTGCAGAAATTCCATATGAAAAATATGAAAACAAACTAAGAGAGATGATTGAATTCAAAAAATCTAATGAATGACTTTACAACAAAAATGCCGATTTTCAAGCATCAAATGCTAAAAAATTCCCAGGTGGTATTTTAAAAATAAAATACAACATAGAAAACAACAAATTCAAAGAAATTGTTTTCGAAGGTGATTTTTTAAGTAAATTGGACGTCAATGAAATTATAGATAACTTTATTGGTTTAGATTATTCAAAAGATGCTGTTACTAATGTACTAACATCGATTAAATTTGAAGAATATTTTGGAACTCTACAAATTAATGAAATTTTAGAATTGATTTTTGGTTAATGCTTTTAAGAGATAAAATAAACAATTTTGAAATAAATTATTATATTGAGGATATTCAAAATGATAAACCAACTGTACTTTTCTTACATGGTTTTGCGGACAGTTATCGAACTTTTATAAAACTTTTTAATTCAAATGAATATAATTCTGTGGCTATAGATTTTCCTGGATGTGGACAATCGGTTTACAATAATGAATTAAAAATTGAAGATTACCAAAATTTAGTTGAAGAATTTATAAACAAAAACTTTAGTAATAAAAATATATTTATTGTATCTCACTCTCTTGGTTCTGCATCAGCATTGTATGCTCTTAAAAATAATAAAAATGTTAAATATTGTTTATTAATAGCTCCTTTTAATTATTTAATAGCAAATGATTATGAACATGTCCAAATAATGTCTAATAGATTGCTGCCTAAAACTTTTGAGAATATTTATGAGTCTTACACATCATTGTTTTACAACCCAAGTGAATTAGTGAAGAATGCAGCAGAAAGACGTGCAATTAGTTTTGAAACAATTTCAAAACAAAGATTAAATAATTTTGAATATATGGTCAAAAATCAAATACTAAATAAAGAATATAATAATTCAATTAAAGAATTGTTCGCTCAAAAAAATTATTCAATTATCAGTGGTTTTGAAGATAAATTTGTACCCATTAATGATTTAAAACAAGTGATTTTAGACAATAATTATATTGATTTAGAAATCATAAGTAATTGTGGACACGCAACTATTTATGAAGGCTACAACAATGTGAAAAATAAAATTTCACAAATGTTAAAAAGCGGAAAATTATAAAATTATATTAGGGGTTTTTATGGTAGATTATTCAGATTATTCAACATTCTCAACTGCTTCAGGACAGAATTTACCATATGTAGTTATACAAGTTACATTAAAAGAAAAATTTCTTGGTACAGGTTCTGCAAACTTAGAAGATTTGGAAAGTGTTATAAATGCACAAGTAGCAAAAGGATATAGATTGCATACTATTTCAACTGTAAATAGTTCAAGTAAAGGATTGTTGGGTGGAGATAGAATTCAAGCGACAATGGTTTTTGAAAGAAACGATATAAGATAATTTTCATGCCTTAGGCATGATTTTTATTATTAAATTCAATAATAAAACATTTTTAAAATGGTATTATTAATACTAATATGAGATTAATTGTTGGTTTAGGAAACCCCGGTAGAGAATATGAATTAACAAGACATAACGCTGGGTTTATGGTTATTGATAAAATTTGTGAAAAATTAAATGTTTCATTAAATAAGAGTAGAGCAAATGGTGAATTTGTCAAGGTTGATGATTTAATTATTGCAAAGCCATTAACTTATATGAACAATTCAGGTGACTTTGTTGCTAATCTTTGTTCATTTTTCAAAATTTCATGAGATGATGTTTTAGTTATTCATGATGAGAAAGACTTTAGAGTTGGTCAAGCATCAATTAAAATTGGTGGTAGTGATGCTGGACATAATGGTATAAAAAATATAACTCAAAGATTAGGAAACTCAAACTACAAAAGAATTAGAATTGGAATAGGGCAAAACCCCAATAAAGAACTAAAAGATCATGTGCTTGGTCGCTTCAGTAGTGAAGAATTATTATTTTTAGAACCAGTGCTAAATTTAGCTGCAGATGCTGCTATTTCATTCGCTTTTAATGATATCACAACTGTAATGAACTCTTTTAATGGTAAGTTAAAAAGAGGGTAGATGCATAATCTAAAAAAACTTAAAAATAAAAAAATATTAATTGCTGTTAGTGGTGGACCTGATAGCATGTTTTTGTTATATCAATGTAATAAATTAAATCTTGATATTGATGTTGCATTTGTTAACTATAATCAACGTGAAGATAGCTGAAAAGATGAACAAATAGTAAGTGATTTTTGTATTAAAAACAAGATTAATCTTCATAAATTAATTTTAAACAAATCAGATTACGTTAAAAACAACTTTCAAGATTGAGCTCGCAAACAAAGATACTTATTTTTCAAGACAATTTATAAAAAAATAAATGCGGATTGTTTATTAGTAGCACACCATAAAGATGATTTGATTGAGACTTATTTTCTACAAAAAAAACAAAAAAAGAATAAGTTTTTTTGTGGAATAAAAGAAAGAAATTTCATTTATGATATGCATATTTATAGACCATTTTTATATAAATTTTTTAAGAAACAAATTAAAGTTTTATGTGATAAAAACAATATAGAATATGCTATTGATTGTACGAATGAACTACCGAAATATGAAAGAAACAAGATTCGCTTAAAGTTCCTAAATTGTCCTTTTTTTGTAAAGAATTTAATTATTTTACATATTAAAGTGAAGCAAAAGCTTTATTACAAAAATGAAAACAAAGTTAACAAACTTTATGAAGCATGAAGGAAAAATGGATTTGATCAAGGGTATTTCAGAGATTTAAAACTCCAAGAAAGTTTAATTTACAAATTTATTAATGAAAATTATCAAGAAATCAACTTAACAAAAATGAAAATTAAGTCCATAATTGATTTTATTTTGTCGGACAACAGAACAAGTAAATATAAACTAAAAAATGATGTTTTCATTATCAAAATAAAAGGAAAGTTATATTTAAATTAATTTAACATTAAAGTATAATTTTAAAATACTATATTAAAGAAAGGAAAGAATGAAAAATAATAAGCCAAACCAAAGAAAAATCTGAGGCTACAGCATATTGGTAATACTTCTTTTAGGAATCGCTGCATGAATTCTATTGGATTTATTAAAATTTTCAGTCTATAGAGATTCGACTTTTGGTGAATTGATAAAACAACTTCAAGAAATTCTTAAGCTTGGTGCTAGTGATAAAAACACAATTAAAAATATTGTTTATGACCCATCAACAAATCTAACTACTTGAACTTATGTTAAAGAAGGTGTTGAATTACATTATAGAGCTGGCGGTGCTCTTCAAAACTACATAAGTATTTTTAATGGTCATGATTTTAATGGTTTAAGTTTTGCTGATTTACTTTATGAAGCATCAAACAAAACTTTTGACATTAGTCAAGCAGTTCCTAAACCAACTCCTACAATAGTTGGTTGATTCATCACTCTTTTACCTACCATATTAATTGTGGGTATAGTTGGATTTTCTGTTTGATCAATGTTTAAAATGAATTCAGGTGCTGGTGGATCAGGAATTCTAGGTGATAAAAGTCCAGCTCAAAAAATTATCTCTGATAAAAAATTCAAAGATGTTGCCGGAAATCAAGAACCTATTGAGGAAATTAAAGAAATTGTAGACTATTTAAAGAACCCAAAAAAATATAAAGATTCTGGAGCGAGAATGCCTCATGGTATTTTATTAGGAGGTCCTCCAGGTACAGGTAAAACACTTATTGCTAAAGCAACTGCTGGTGAAGCAAATGTACCTTTTTACTATATATCAGCTTCAAGTTTTGTTGAAATGTTTGTTGGTCTTGGTGCAAAAAGAGTTAGACAGGTTGTCGCTGAAGCAAGAAAGAATCCAGCTGCCATTATTTTTATTGATGAATTAGATGCAATCGGTAGAACAAGAGGAAGTGGTATTGGTGGTGGTCACGATGAACGTGAACAAACATTGAACCAATTACTTGTTGAAATGGACGGTATGGAATCAAATGCTGGTATCTTATACATTGCTGCAACAAACCGTGTTGATGTTCTTGATCCCGCTTTAACTCGTCCAGGTAGATTCGATAGAACTATTACTGTTGGATTGCCAAATGTTAAAGAACGTGAAGAAATCTTGAAATTGCATGCAAAAGGTAAGAGATTTGACGCAAATGTTGATTTTAAAAATATCGCGAAAAGAACACCTGGATATTCTGGTGCTCAATTAGAAAATGTTATTAATGAAGCAACTTTATTATCTGTTAGAGAAAACTCAAACAAAATAACTTTAGCAATTTTAGATGAAGCTATTGACCGTGTAATGTCAGGGCCAGCTAAGAAAACTAGAGTCATTACAAAAGAAGAACAAACAATGGTTGCGTACCATGAAGCTGGACATGCTGTTGTTGGTATTAAGATCCCTTCAGCAAGTAAAGTTCAAAAAATCACTATTGTTCCTCGTGGTGATGCAGGTGGTTATAACTTAATTATTCCCGAGGAAGAAAAATACAACATGACTAAGAGTGAATTACTTGCTACAATTGCAAGTTATATGGGTGGTCGTGCTGCTGAATCTATCATTTATGGTCAAGAAAATATTTCAACTGGGGCTGGTAGTGACATCGATAGAGCTACTAATATTGCTAGAAAAATGGTTACACAATATGGTATGAGTGATCTTGGTCCAGTCAAATATGAAAATGACGAAGGAAGTCCTTTCCTTGGTAGAACATTAGCAACAAACAGCAATTATAGTTCAAAAATAGGACATGAAATTGACTTAGAAGTAAGAAAAATAATTGGTAATGCTTTAGAATTAGCAACAAAAACAATTCAAGAGAACAGACAATTATTAGAACTTATTAAAGAAAGATTATTACAAAAAGAAACTATTGTTTCTGAAGAAATTGATTATATTGCTAAAAATCTTAAATTACCTGATGATCCTGAAGAAGAGATTGTTGAAGGCAAAGAAGAGAAAATAAGCATTGATGATTTAATAAAAAGTGTGGAAGAATAATAGAATTACGGATTTTCCGTAATTTTTTATTTCTATAAAAAGGGTAATTTCTTCAAAAATCTTTATAATTATTTAAATTTATAAATAGGAGAATTATGAAGAATTTATTTAAAGAAACTCTTAGATCGCTTTCTAAAAATAAAGTTACTATAACAGGTCTAACTATCCTTGTATTTTTATCTTCATCAGTTTTTACTTTTACTAGTGATATAACAAAATCTATGACAGATGAATATAATGAAAGACTTAAAATATCTAAATTACACGATTTAACACTTGATTTAAACATTCCTTCAAATGGTAGTGCTTATAATAATGGTTATTACATAAATGGTAATGATCAAAATAGTGTTATTATACCAACTGATTATAATGAACCAATCAGATATTTTGATAGTACAAATTATTTAAAAGTTGAGTATGGTGTTTCACTTTTGAATGAAGATAATGATTATATTAATCTTTCTATTTTTAAAGAATTATCTGAACAATATAAAAATTTATATCTTAAAAAAGATGATCTATCTAAATTTTTTAATGTCTTTTATAACAATAAAACACAAAATAAAGTTTTATTTGATATTAATGAAAATTCTAAAACAATTTTATTCAATGATGAATATAATTTTGACTTATTTTACAAGCAAAACAATAACTTCGAACTAGTTACAAAAACTCAAAAAATAAATTCAGATTCAAATATTTATCTTGACAAAATTTACACATTGAATGATATTGCTAAAATAATAGTGAAAGATGATAATTCATTAATAGCTTCAGAATTTTCAACCTTATTTATAAATATCAATACTTTTGAAGCTACATTCGATTTTATAAAAGGTAAAAAATGAGATAACTTAAATCAAGCTTATAAGGTCGAAACTAAAGAATTAACTTCATTTCTAGGATTTGAAGAATTTAACAACAGCGATCACATTTTCACTTCTAATTTAACTAAATTAATAAATAGAGGGATTTATTCAAATACAGATGAAAATAAAATTAAAAATTTTATAATTAATAATTCAATTTTGTTTGGAGATTTGAATAAAAATAGCATTTCAGAATTTAAACAACAAATTTTATTTAGTTTTCCACAAAACATAAAGTTCAATTTACCAAATCAATGAGTGACTAAAAATAACATTTACTCTTATTTTAATAGATGAAATTACACAATCACATATGATGAAATTAATAGGGAAAAATGAACTGGTGATTATAAAACATATATTGAAGACCAAATAAACAAAAATAATTTAGAAATACCAAAAGACTTGAGAGATTTTTCTTTTTGACAAAAGAAAGATGAAATTTTAACAGATTTCTTTGATAAGAATGGAAATTACATTAAAACTATTAAGACCTCAGATTTAACTTCTAAAATTTCGAAGGAAGATTTGGATCTAGATCTTATAATTGCTCCTAAAGATTCACAAAATCAATCAATTGATTATAAAAAATTTAATTATTCTGGAACAAAAACAATCAAACAAATAGAAAACATTTCTGAAGAAAAAATTTATGATGAACTAATCGGTATAAATAACCAAAATATTAAGGATGATACTTTTAATAGAATCAAAAACGGATCATTAGTTATCACTAAAAAAAGGTTAATCACTAAAGTTGGTGACATAGTAAAAGAATCGAATATAGGTTATAGACAAACATTAACTGTTGATGCAGTTGATGAAAAAACTAATCAAAAAAATTCATTTAACTTCATCAATATTGGTGATAAAAACAATGTTGTTAATGGCGTTGAATTAAACGTTGGAAAACTTTATAATGAGTTTTATCAAAAAACATCAATTAATTTTATAAACGAAGGTCAAAATAAATTTTTCAAAAGTAAACAGTTACCTGTTTATGTGTCAGGTTTATTAATAAAATACCTAAATCAAGGTTTTAATATCGATCCAGATTATGTAATTGTAGATAATGAAATAGGTGATATTGAAATTTTTAATCCAAACAACGGAGATCTTAAGAAAATAAACGCAAAGGTTTTTAAATTTTCTAATTTTGATAAAGAGGAAATAGATATAAATAAATTTAATGAATACGGTTTTGCATCTGATTCAAATAAAATTATCGTTGTTAAACAAAACAAAGTTAATGATGAAATAATTTGAAAAAATGTTGTGTTTAATAATCATAATTCTATTTATTGAAATGATAATGACATTATAGATTTAATGATTAGTCAAAATTGAACCTTAAAAACTTCATACATTAATCCAAATGGATGAGCCAAAAGTGACAATTCATTCAAGAACACAATGTCTCTACCTTTAGGGTATGTTGTTCCTAATGCTGATATCGTAGACGAAGCATTAAATAAACAAACTTTAAATATATTTATTGATTCAATTGAAAAAGTTCTATTAGATAGTGATTTAGTTCGTCAAGGCTACATATCTAAAGAATCAATGTCTGTGTTTATGGAATCTCTAAAAAAAGCTTTAAACGAAAATGATTTATACAAGTTATTTACTGGAAAAGCAAGTACCGAAACTTTACCTAAAACAATCTTTTCTTTAATTTATAATCTTACACAAACAAAAAACGGAGATTATTTATCAGTAATTATTAATGGAATATTTAATAATATAAAACTAAAAATAAACAATTTCAATACTGTAAATGAACAAAAAGAATATTTAACGAAACAAATTCAAAACTTATATGAGTTTGTTAATAAATTCTTTGGACTAAATTTTGAAAAATATTTTAGTCCATCAGAATTAGTTAATTTATCTAAAGATCCAAAAATTGTTTTAGATTGTTTGAGTAATATAATTCTTTCATTTGACTTTAAAACTTTTACAAGTAAGATTATGGACTTTTATAATAGTGGCGAGCACAATAAAACCATTAATATTGATAATGAAGAATTACAAATTAAATTAAGTTCATCTCAAATAATAGTCTATTTATTAGAGTCTTTAAATCAAACAACTGTTAAAAATTCACTTGTTAACATATTAAATAATTTAGATGAAAATATGTTTGTTAACAAAGAAAATAATATATTCTTAAATAGAATTCTTGATTTATTGCCTGAAAATATAAAAACAATTGTAAAATCAGTCTTTTCAGAAACAAGAATTTTTGACCCTGAAAATACAGAAAAATTCAATAGTTTCAAATTAATGATCGCTCAAATTTTAGAAATATTTGACTTTAATATTTTTTCATCAGAATTGAGAAAAAGTTTAAATATCTATAAAATAACCGATGAATTAGTAACATACAATAAAAGCTTAGAAGAATACCAAACAACTAAACGTAACTATGCTATTTATTCATTTAAGACATCAGATATATTAAAATCATCTTTAAAAGCTTTATTTTCGATACCTGGTTCGAATAAATTAATTAAAAATTTAATAATTGAAGGATTGAATATTTCATCAAAAAATACTGTTATCAATATTGATGAAAATAACAAATTATTAATTCCTTCAGCCGATAATGAAAAATTAGATTTCTTCGATTTAATTAAAATTTTTAATTCTGGTAGTTTTGATTCTGTAAAATTACGTAACTTTGAAAAAGATGTTATAATTTTTGAAAAAATCCCAAATAACTTTAATTCAATTAAAGATTTAAATTATTTAGAAAAGGAATTTTTAGAAAAATATAATGTAACTAACAAAGGCGAATTTAATGAATTTTCAAAAAAGTTTAATCAAGTTATTCAAATGATTAAACTTGACAGAAATAAAGTTAATTTTTCAAGTGAAATGAATGTTGCGAACCTATCAAGATATTTAGTAAACTACAATTTTGGTTTAGGAATTGACCACGAAGATTCAAATACTTATTGAACGATCATTAGTGGATTATTAAATAAAATTATTCCTTATAATGCAACAACTGAGTTTAGTTATGGTTTAGATGGGTTAAATTTATTTAAATTATGATTTGAAATTTTCATGTTAGATGAGAATATTTATTCTAAAAATGAAAAAATTAGATTTGCAAATAATTTATTAAGTTTTGCAAACAAAAAAGAAATTATTGAATATTTCAATGATAAAAAATTATTAAATCCAACTTTATCGAATATACCGCTACCTGAAAGTGCTGATTTTGCAGTTTCTCGTTCTATTGTCGACTTAAACGGAATGATCGAATTATTCTTTAAGGAAGAAAATGGTACATTAACTAATGTGGATTTAAATAATTTCGTTAATAATAATGTTAAATTTAAGTCATTTATTTTAGAAAATAAAAAAGAAATAACAAGAATGTTTAGTTATATAGCTTCATCTGATAAATACTATAGACAAAATGGTGAAGCATTATTAACACAAATCATTAGAAATCTAATTAATGGTGATTTAATAAAAGACGAACTTTATAATAATAAGGACATTTTTAAGATTATTTTTGAAAATGAAGAGACAACTGAAATTACTACTCTTTTTGGTATAAATTCTATTTTATTAGATCCGATTTTAAGAAACTTGACGCCGGAATTATTAATTTGGTTATTTACTGAAAATTCAAACAGTGAAATAAATCAAGATTCTTTAGGCAATTTAGCCTGATTTATTCAAAATAAAATAATAAACTTTGAAGAATTGGTTAAGTCTGATTCTGATGCATTTTCACTACTATTTAAAAATGAAAAACCATTAAATACTTTAATTGAACATGAAAGTGAAATTGATTTAATTATCGATAATACCCTAAATATTAAAATGTCTGAGTTTATAGGACAATTCATATTCTTTGATATCGATATTACCAAACTTTTCTTAGACACTTTAAATTCAATTACTATTGAAACATATGATGAAAACGTTATCAAATTCAATGACACAAGTTCATATGTAGCAAAAGTAAATTATTCATTCTTAATAAATAACAATAAAGCAATTTATGAAGGTAAAATACCTGACACTCCAACTGAAATTGAGAGATTAATTAACAAACTAGATTCAAAATTCTTAATTGATGTTAATGGAATTAAATTTATTATTATTGGTGAAGATATTACAGCAGACTACTTATATCCAGTAATTGATGAAAACAATATTCAAGTAGATACAAAAAATCAAGCCTTAATTTATGTTAATGAAAATGGATTTGATAGAGTTAGATTTGCATATCAAGGTAATGTGGTCAAGGAATATTTATTAATCAAAACACCCGAAGAAATGAAAACTTCTGAATTAAAAGAACAAGTAACCAATATTGTTAATAATAATTTAGAGAGCAAAAATACAGCGATAAAAAGAGTTTATGAAGCTACAGAAACTGACCCGATAAACCCAGAAAGAGCTCTTAGAGTAAGTATTCTATCAGGTTTAATTAGTTCAATTCAAAATGTTTCAAATATAATTCTTACAGTTCTATTAGTTTTGGTTTCTACTTCAATTGTTTTTATTATTAGAAGATATATTAATAATAAAAACAAAGTTATTGGTATCTTGGTAGCACAAGGTTATTCAACATTACAATTATCTATTTCATTTACTGTTTTCGCCATGTTTACAGCATTAATTGGTGGTATATCGGGATATATTATTGGATTTATTTTACAAGAGCCAATTGGTAAGATTTTCAGTTCTTATTGAACATTGCCTCCTAGTCCATATAAATTCTCATTCTTAAGTTTTGCTTTAACAATTATTGTTCCATTTATTGGAATGTCAATATTAATTGTATTAATTTCATTGATTTCATTACGTTATAAAGCGATTGATTTAATGTCTGGTATCACTGAAATTAAAATTGGTCAAAAACAAAAGAAATTCCAACAATTATTTAAGAAAAATAATGTTAAAGTTAGATTCAGTGGTTCATTATTGTTCAACAGCTTTTGAAAATTAATGTCATTTGCATTAAGTATAATACTCACAGGAATTACAGTAATATTTGGATTATCTACCTTTAATGTATTTGATAAGTCGATTCAAAAAACTTACCAAAATAGACATTATAAATTCAAATATGATTTAGAAACTCCGACGGCTCAAGGTGGAGCAATTCATCCATTTAATATTGATGATTTAGACAAGTCAATTTACGTGCCACTTGGTGAAGGAGTTGAATTAAAAAGAAATTATGCAGATTATTTTAGACCGGGTTATTCTTCAATAATTAATTATGGCGAAAAAAACGGTGATCCAGATGAGTTTACATCACACATTCTTTCTCAATTCTCAGTTAATATTAAAGTGGATTCAGGAATTGCCGCTGATCCTTGATCAATTGCATACAACTCAATGCCAGATTCACAAAAATCAAGAATTAATTTAATAAGAGATAAAATTGGGAAAGAACTTGAATTAACTCAAGAGGGATTAGTTATTAATAATGAAGGTCAAGTGGATTTTGAAAAAACTACTAAAGAATTAAATTTCTTCCACTACATACCAAACAAAACAGTTATTACAGACTCAAAATTCATGTATTATGAATGAAACAATAAGACTAAAGAATATGACATTAAACAAATAACAACTAAAAATTTAAGAGAAGAATATAGAGAATTTTTAGTTAATGCATATAACAAAATTAAAGAAAAAGAATTAGAAGATTTCTTGATTTCATTTGGTGGAATTTATTTTGATGAAAAATATGACGAAAAATACACTTATGTTTCAAGTGAAATAAACAGTGAATCAATTAAATTGTATGGATATGATCAAAATTCAAAATTAGTTAAAATAACAAATTCAAGTGGCGATGATCTTATTGAAAAATTAAATAATTTTGAAGATGCTAGATATATTCCACTTGTAATTAACCATGTAAGTTCTAAGAAATTTAATTTAGGTATTGATTCAATAATTGAATTAAATGTATTAAATCATATTGACAGATATACCTATAAAATAAATGAATCGGCAAATTCTAACTATAGTAAACCTTCAACAACTTACAAATTTAAAGTTATTGGAATTAGTGAAACTTACATCAATCAAGAATTTGTCATTTCTAAAAAGGACGCAGATAGAATTACCGGGCTTGATAAAATGAAATTTAGATATGACCAACCATTCAACGGGATTCTTTCTTCTTCAGATAAAGCTACTCAAATTCTAGGTTCCACATCACTTTATTCTCCTTCAGGTTATTGAGCTGGTCTTTCAACTTATGATGTTAATAATCTTGACTTAAAAGAAAAACAAGAAATTTATGATAACTTATTCGGTGAAAAAGGAGTTATGATTTCTGCTGGAAATTCAAAAGAAGATGTGGCTATGTTTTTAAGTGCTGGTTCATCAAATAACTATGAAACAGTATTTAACAACCTAAGAAGTAATCCTGAAACTTCAATTGATAAATATTCCGCAATTTTTGATGGTTGACTATACATGTCTACAGCTTCTTCTTTAGAGTCTAAAGATATTGAAGTGTCATTTACTAAGTCAATTTCAAGTAACATGGAAAGTTTATCAACCATTATTATCAGTTTAGGTTTAATTATTACAATGACTATTATTGTCATAATTTCACATATTTTAATTAATGAAAATAAGAAGAATATAGCAATTTGGTCTATTTTAGGATATAGCCAAAAAGAAAAAATTATAATGTTCTTCTCAATATTTATTCCATTTATTATTATTTCAACATTAATTGCAATTCCATTCTCGCTAATTATTATTAACATATTTAGTAATTTATTAATTCAGATTGCAGCTATAGCTGTTCCAATAAAATTAGGAATTATGCAGGTTATTTACACATTAGTAATTATTTTTGGTGTTTTTGCAATTACAACATTTGCATCATGAAAACACATAAATAGTATAAAACCAGTAGAATTATTGAAAGGAAAATAATGTTTAATTTTAAGAAAAATATAAAAATTAACAAAAATAATGTATTTGATTACATTAATAATGAAATTAAAGACAAAGAACATGTTGTTAGTAATAAAGTTGCTAAACTACTTAAAAAAGCAACTAATTCAAAACGTAAAAAAGATTCAAATAAAAATAAGAAAAATAATAACAATAACATTATTGAAGTCCAAAAAGTTAGTAAATATTACCTATCTGGTAACACAGTAACTAAAGTCCTAAATGAAGTAGATTTAGAGATTAAAAAAGGTGAATTTATAATAATTTATGGAAAATCTGGTTCAGGAAAAAGTACTTTACTAAACTTAATTAGTGGTTTAGATCGTCCTAGTCATGGAGATGTTATCGTTTGTGATAATAATTTACCTTATTTAAGCGACAATCAATTAACCTTATTTAGACGAAAACATGTTTCATTTATTTTCCAAAATTATAATTTACTAGAAAATCTTACTGGTTATGATAATGTTGAAACTGGACTTTATCTTCAAAAAAATAAAGAAAAACAAAAAGACATTAATGAACTTTTCAAACAATATGAAATTTATGAAGTTAAAGATAAATATCCAGCCCAAATGTCTGGTGGTCAACAACAACGGATTTCTATTTTAAGAGCTTTGGCTAAAAATGCAGAATTAATTTTTGCTGATGAACCAACCGGAGCTCTTGATGAAAACACTACAAGGATTGTACTTTCGAATTTATATGACATTAATAAAAATGAAGGAACAACAATTGTGATGGTTTCGCATAATCCATCAATGATGCCAATAGCAGATAGAATTATTAGAGTTGAAAATGGAAAAATCACTAGCGATAAAAGAAATGCAAATAAAATACATCCAAGTGAATTAAAACAATTATAAAGCGAAGCACAACGATAGTTGTGTTTTTGTTTAATTAAACTTATTTGCAATAGAAAAATACATATTTTGCTTAAACTAGGGTATTAAAAAACAAAATAAATATATATAATTAATATACTTATTATTTGAAAGGAAAAATATGAGTTTTAAATACACTGAACAAGAATTGATCAGAAGAAAAAAATTAGATTTTTATAAAGATAACAATATTGAAGCTTTTAAATTAGCTTATGACTTAAAAGATATTGAATACAGTGATCAATTAGCTAAAAAATATGAAGATATATCCAAAGAAGAATTAGAATCTCAAAATATTTCTACTGCTATCGCTGGAAGAATTATGACAATGAGAGGTCCATTCATTGTACTTCAAGATTATCACGGTAGAATTCAATCTTACTTTAACAAAAAAGAACATGTAGAATTAGCAAAATTAGTTAACACACTTGATTTAGGTGATATTGTTTATATTGAAGGAACTGTTATGAAAACTCACACTGGTGAAGTTTCAGTCAGAACAAGTGACTTAAAATTATTAACCAAATCACTTAGACCACTTCCAGAAAAATTCCATGGATTAACCGACGTTGAAGAAAGATACAGAAGAAGATATGTTGACATGATCATGAATCATGACAGTAGAACAGCACTTTTAACAAGAAGCAGAATTATCAGTGAAATCAGAAGATATTTCGATAATTTAGAATATATTGAAGTTGAAACACCTATTTTACATCACTATATTTCTGGGGCATCAGCAAGACCATTCAAAACATTCCATAACGCTTTAACACAAGATTTTGTTTTAAGAATCGCAACAGAAGTACCACTTAAGAAATTACTTGTTGGTGGTTGAGATCGTGTTTACGAAATAGGTAGAATCTTTAGAAATGAAGGAATTGACACAACTCATAATCCTGAATTTACAAGTATCGAATTTTATGAAGCTTATTCAAACTTAGATGGAATGATGGAACGTACAGAAACATTGTTTAAGCAAATTGCAAAAAAACTTGGAAAAGAAAAAGTTATGAATGGAGATGTTGAAATTGATTTAACTAAACCGTTTAATAGAATCGATATGGTTGATGCAGTTTCAAAAGCAACAGGTCACAATTTTAGAGAAATTAGTTTTGAAGAAGCGGTTGAAGTAGCTAAAAAACACAAAGTTAAAGTTGAAAAATACTTCACAATTGGTCATATTATTAATGAGCTTTTTGAAGTTTTAATCGAAGAAACATTAATTCAACCAACATTTGTGTATGGACACCCAATAGAAATCTCACCTTTAACAGCTAAAGGTAAAGATCCAAGATTTACTGAAAGAGCTGAATTATTCATCAACACAAAAGAATATGCAAATATGTATACTGAGCTTCATGATCCTATCGATCAACTCGGAAGATTTGAACTCCAACTTGAAGAAAAAAATAAAGGAAATGATGAAGCGAGTGATATTGATTATGATTTTATTGAAGCTTTAGAATATGGAATGCCTCCTGCTGGTGGTTGTGGAATTGGTATTGATAGATTATGTATGTTATTTACTGAAAAAACTTCAATTAGAGATGTTCTTTTATTCCCAACACTTAAAAGAAAGGTTGAAAATTAATGCCAGTTGTTAGAAGAAAGAAAAAAGGATTAGCTAATAAAGTTTTAGCTTTTGATCTAGATGGAACAATTTTAAGAAAAGATAATACTCTTCACCCAGAAACTGAAAAAATGTTAATGGAGGCTAAAAGATTTGGTTCAACAAACGTAATTGCAACTGGAAGGGGTTTATTAAAAGTTATCCCTTTAATTAATAATGGGGTATTAAAATATATCGATTATTTAGTTTGTTCGAATGGTGCTTTAACTTTTGACCTTAAAAAAAATGAAACTACAATTTTAGGTTCTATTGGTATGGATGCATTTGAAGCAATGCTTCAAAAAGCTAAAGAAGAAGAATTGATTTTTTCTGTAGATACTGACGCTTTTAATGGGACGATTATTTTTTCAAATGATGGAAGTGAATTACCTTCATGGCTTGAAAATGAAACTATGGATCTTGCAATTTTAAACAGATTTACCGAAGAACAAGTTAGAGTTGCTCTAGAAGAGGAAAATGCATCAATTACTCAAGTTGCAATAAGAAGCCCAAGAAATAAAGCAGAGAAAAATACAAAGGAAATGCAAAGAATTCTTGGTGATAAATATCAAGTTGTTTTAACAAACTCAGTTTATACTGATGTTAATAAAAAAGGAATTTCAAAATTTCAAGGTTTACTATACCTTTGTCAACAATTAAATCTAAAAATAGAAGACGTTATTGCATTTGGTGATAGTGGCAATGACACAGAAATGTTAACTAAATGTGGAATTGGTATTGCTATGGGTAACGCTACAAAAGATGCAAAACAAGCTGCGGATTTTGTTATTGGTGATCATGAAGATGATGCAATTGGTGAAGCTATTAATTATTTAATTTGAAATGGCGTACCAGTTGAAGTGGAGTAAAAATGGAAAATAAAAAAGTTTTAGTTAAAAGAATTGATGCAAATATTAATGATTGACTAGCTGAACAAAAAAACGCTACAGATTATTTACAAAGTTCAGGTAGAAAAGATTTTAATCAAAATGACATCTTAGGTATTGCAACATCAAATTTTATTTCAAACCAAATTGGTGAATGTTTTAGAGAATTTTCAACTGACTATAGTAGAATTTATTTCTCACCAATTGTCAAAAATGTTGTTTCAAAAATTGAAGAATGTACTGCAGAATTACATTTCTTTTACATTGATGAATTAGAAAGATTTGATAATTCAAATGTACATCCTGAATACAAAATTAATGACAAACTAGAAGAAACTCCTCAAATTCAACCATTCATTGATTCATTTATGAATTCTTATGCATTTAAAATTGATAAGAAAGATAAAATTCTTGAAAAAAACGATTTAGTTTTAGTAAAAATTTTAGATAGACAATCAAACTTATCATCGAATAGTGAATACATTTATAATACAGATGGAGATAAAGATCCTTTACTTAAAGAATTGGATGCAGCGCTTGAAGGTGCTAAAGTTGGTTCGCATGTTGAGATTACAATCGATAATAAGGAATATGGAGTTGATGTTTTGAGAGTAAGACAAACTCAAAATATGCCCATTAACGATGAAAATGCATCACTTATTGGAGTACCTGAAATAAAAAATAGAGATGATGCTAGAAAATTCATTGTTTCAACTGTTGTGGAACAATTGTTTAATAAAGAATTACACAATTATGCTCTTTCTATCTATCAAGAGTTTGAAAAACAAATTGATATTTCAAAAGATGAACCTAAAGAGTTGATTGATTCAGAGATTCATAGAAGAATTCAAGATTTTATATCTCAATTCAAATTTAATAATACACAAATGAGTGAAAAAGAAATTGAAGAAATCAAAAATGAACATTACGATCAATTTAAAAATCAAACATTAAAAGCATTTAAAATGAATTTTATTCGTTCATGATTACCAAGATCATTAAAAATAACTCTTAAAGATGGTGAAATTGAAAAAGAATATAGAGCTCTAATGTCTATGACAACAGAAAATGACAGACAAAACATGAACATAAATCCTCAAAAAATTGCTGAAGTATTGATTGATAGAAAAGTAGCAAAACACTACTTACAAATAAATAATCCTGAATTGTATGAAAAATATAATTATGGGAAAAAATAATAAATTATCACGATTAATTTCGTGATTTTTTATAAATTAAAAGCCACATTAAGTGACTTAGCTATCTTCGTGTTCTTCTAAAATATATAGAAATTAATTCAAAGAGAACAAATAAAAGAGTTATAGGAATTAGAATAGCTGATATTTTTTCAATACTATCTTTTTTATCATAAATAATATACAAGTTACCCAAACCTCAACCAGTAAAAGCTCCATAGAATAAGCTATCTTTGCAGATATTTTCAAATTCAAGTTGAATGTAACTTATCAGATCCTTTTTTATGTAAGGCAAGATCAATTTTCTATATATATAAAATTTATTTTTTTTCATTATTTTATAGTATTCAAAGTATTTTATATCTATTGAATTTATGCTTTCGGAAATATATTTGGTTAAACCTCTGAAAGATGCAAAAGCAAGTGTTCAGGTCATTGCGCCAATACTATCTAAAAATATATTTAATAGGTAAAATATGAAAATTGAAGGCAACATTCTAAAAAAAGAAAGAATAGTTTTGAATATATAGGAAACAAATCAACTATTTATTTTTTCTGACATAAAAACAGAATAAATAAGACTAAAAAATATTGAAATTACCAAACAAACATATGACTGTTTAATGATTTTTAATGTTCAAAATCATCCGTTTAATTCTAATTTATTAAAGTCACTAAAATTAGGATTGAAAAATCTATATAAAGTCCTAAAAAAATTATTGAAGTTTATAGATTTAAATTCAAATTCTCTAATAATATTAATTGAGAGTATTAAAGTCACAATAAATAAAATAACTAAAACAATCTGTAGTTTACGATAATTAATATTGTTAATAATATTTGAATTAATATTTAATTTAAAATTATTAAATAGAAATTTATTAAACAATAACATTATCATTTCAAGAGAAAGAATCAAAATAAACATATATAAAATAGTCACAGAAAGAAATTCATTTCTTGATTGATACAATTCAAATAAGAAACCTATACCAGAAATTCCTACAGCCCCCAATATAGTTGTTCACCTAATGTTTGATTCAAGCGAAAGAAAATACATCAAAAGTATTTTTGGTCTGTTTCTTAAAATTATATTTTTGTAAAATGAGTTAAGTTTACTTTTGCCCGAGTAAATCATTTGTCAATATTCGATATTGGAGGTATTTTCAAAAAGGTTTGTCAAATATGAACTTAATCATATTCAGGTAAATCAAAATATTATAAGAGTCGCACCCAAAATTCCATTAAATGAGTTGCTAATTAAGGATATAAAAACAAAAACTGGTAATATTCTAAAAGCTAAAATTACAACTCTAACAAAAATGGTAAGAAATTTGCTCTTATGAAATTTTCTTGTTGAATAAAACGATGTAAAAACAGCGAATACAAAACCTAAAAAATTTCCTAAAACAACATATTGAATAGTTTTAGAAAAATAAATTCAATTTACTTCCCATAAATTAGAATTACCGAAATTTTTTTCATCAACAACATTAAAAAGAAAAAACTTATAAAGAGTTTTTTGTAAATCGCTGAAATTATTGGGATAAGCATAAAAAAGATTCAAGTCAAGTGAGCAATAAACAAAAAACGATATTAATAAAAAGATTATAAATCACTTAACTCAAGATTTGATTTTTCTTTTTTCACCACTCTTTCATGAAAAAAAGTTCTTAATTTTAGTCAAAAAATTCATTTAAATTTCCCTTACCAAAAGACTTCTTTTCGATGATATTTTTTATTTTGCCCTTTTCTAAGCAAATTAATTTATCACAATATTTTGTAGCTAAATGCAAGTCATGAATGTTGATGACAACAATTTTATTTTTACTCATTTTTTTAAATTGTTTGATAATTAAATCTGCATTGAACGGGTCAAGATTTGAGGTTGGCTCATCCGCAAAAATTATGCTTTTATCATTATAAATTTCTATAGCAACAAGCAATCTTTGTTTTTCACCACCAGAAAGTTTTTCGGTTTTTTCAAACAATTTATTTTTAAGTCCCAAATTTTCTAGGATTTTTATAATTTGTTCATTTTCTTTATCCTTAGGATTTCAAAACATTCTACCGAATCAACTTTTCTTGAATTCACATAATCTGTTTAAATTATCTAAAACACTTAAATCATTAATTAAATTAGGGAATTGTGAAATATAAGAAATGTTTTTTCTGAATTTTTTTTTATCTTTTCTTGTCGAAATAATTTTATTATTAAAATATATCTTCCCTGTTTTAATGTTATTGAAGGAAATTATAGTATTTAAAATTGTAGTTTTACCTGCTCCACTTTTACCAATTATTCCTATTAATTCACCTTGATTTAATTTGAGATTAATTTCAGACAATAACAATTTATTTTTGTCATAAACAGAAACGTTTTTTAGCTCTATATTATTGTTCGTATTTTGTGTATCCATAAAAACCAACTGTAGGGCCTCAATTGTCATTATTTGACGAATATAACTGTATAAAAGCATTAGTGATTATTTCTTGAATTTCTTCGTTCACTTTTTCGTTATTTACCACAGCAATATTGTATTGTAATGGATCTGTTAATGCTAAAATTTCCATTTTTTCATTTTCCATAGGAGTGTACTTAGAAATGTTATCGATGGTGTTTTTTGTTCATGAATATGAACCTTCATTATCAAAACAAATATGGAATGAATTATTTTTTAGCATATCCTTTGTTTTACCGTTCAAAAAATAATTTGAATAATTTGTTATTTCATAAGCTAATGAAACAAAAGAATTATTTTCAAGGTTAAAGTGCTGTTTTAGAAGTTTCTCTGGAAGTAAATATTTACTTCCTGAATCAGCACTTCCGTGTACAATTCCAAAACTTCTAAATTTGTTTCAATTCTTATTATTTCAAGCGCTTATAATTTCATTTCTAACTTCATCAGTTCCTGAAATTCAGATTATACCACGTTGAAAATCCACTAATTTGTCATCATAAAAATGCTCATAAATCGAACCATTTCATGGGTAATTTCATTCACTGTATTTTTCTTTGTTAAACAAGTCGCTTTGAAATTTAGCGTTAGTTATTATTTTGTCATTTTTTGTTCCGTCAACATAACTAAATTTTTCATTATCATACTTAAAAGATTTAGTAAGTGTTTGTATTAATGGTTTAATTTTATTAGCTTTTGTTTTATCTTGGTTAATATAATTTTCATAACTTGAATGTGAAACAAAGGCTAAATCGATGACCCCTTTGCTAATATTTTGCAAATTAACTAAGTAATCATCTGAAGCGTATGTTACTTTAATTTTTACTTTTTCACCAATAATTTCCTGCAATTTATTTTCTAATTCTACTCTTATTTTTTCAGGTTTATCTTCATCTTCCATTCAAGGAGAGATCAGTGAAATATTCATAACTTCAGCATTGCTTATTTTTTTATCACACGAAGAAGATAAACTTAATAGCGACAAAATACTTGCTGCTGAAAATAAAGTTAATGTAATCTTTTTTCTTAAAAACATATAAAAAATTCCTCTCTGACAGGGAGGAATTTAAAAAACGAACTCGCTACGCTAGCATTACCTAGATCAGCTCTAAGAGTGTTTCTCAATCCACATAAGTGAATACCCCTGTCTAGATAAATTATAAAATATAATTTGAAAACCTTTAAAATAATTTATAATCAATACATACATATATATTAAGTTATAAGCAAATTATAAGGATGTGATTATATGAAATATAAAAAAATATTAGTTAAACTTTCTGGTGAAGGATTAGTTAATAAAGAGAAACACTTAGCAATTGATTATGAATTAGTTGCAAATATTGCTAGACAATTAAAACAAATTGTTGATATGGGTGTGGAAGTTTCTGTTGTTATAGGAGGTGGAAACTTCTGAAGAGGTGCTTCGGCTGCAAAAAATGGTATACCTAGAAACCGTGCTGACTATATTGGAATGTTAGCAACAATTATGAATGGACTTGCTTTAAGAAGTGGTTTTGAACAACATGGATTACCTTCTAGAGTTCAAAGCTCAATTAATATAGATGCTAAAGTAGCAGAAAATTATGTTAATGAAAAAGCATTAAAATACTTAAAAGACGGTGAAGTTGTAATTTTTGTTGGAGGTACAGGTAGACCATATTTTACAACAGATACTGCTGCAACATTGTATGCTTCAGAAGTTGGAGCAGAGGTTATTTTAATGGGTAAAAACAAAGTGGAAGGTGTTTATGATAGTGATCCTAAATTAAACCCTGACGCAAAACGTTTTGATAAAATTACTTATGACGAAATTCTTGAAAGAAAACTTCAAGTTATGGATTTAACAGCCACAAGTATGGCTAGAGACAATAATATTTCTCTTATTATCTTTAATATCGCTGAACCAGATGCGATTGTTAGAGCTCTTAAAGGAGAAATAACTCACACAGAGGTGGTAAAATAATGGACATAGAATTATATTTATTACAAATCAAAGAAGCTGCTGAAAAATCGATTCATCATCTTAAATTTGAATTATCTAAAATTTCAACTGGTAGAGCTAATCCTCAACTAGTTAAATGGGTAAAAGTAGATTACTACGGTACACCTACTTCATTAGATGAACTAGCAAACATATCAGTTCCCGAACCACAACAATTATTAATCAAACCTTATGATCAATCATCTGTTAAAGATATTTTAAAAGCAATTAATAATGCTAATTTAGGAATTACTCCTGTTGATGAAGGAAATCAAGTTAGAATTACCTTTCCAGCATTAACAACAGAGAGAAGAAAAGAATTGACAAAAGCTCTACCAAAACACTCTGAGCAAGCAAAGGTAGGAGTAAGAAATGCTAGACAAGATGTCAATAAATTAGTTAAAGCTGATGAAAGTGTTTCTGAAGATGAACAAAAGAGAATTTTAGAAATTGTTCAAAAAGAAGTTGATAAATACATCAATGAAATTTCTGCAATTGTAAAAGACAAAGAAAACGAATTGATGAACAAATAATGTCATTTAGTGTTATAAATAAACACTAAGTGATTTTTTAATTTAAAAATGATAATCATATGATTATGCTATAATTTAAAAGCATTCAGGATTTACGAGTTGCATTTATGCAACTTTTGTTATTTTTGGAGGAGAAATTGAATTATAAAGAAGATTTAAAAAATCATTTTGGTGATGCAATAATTGATGCAAAATTAATTAGTGAATTTGGTCAACAAATTCTTGAAGTAACTGTTGATGCTAATGATTTAATTCAAGTTAATAAATGGACAACTTTATTAAATGAATATCTTGAATCTGTAACTTGATTTAAAGATGAATACGCATTAACTGTTATGTCTAAAGGTGAAAAATTAGAATATGAATTTGATGAATTAGTTGATAAAATAGGTGCTTTCATCAAAGTTAAATTAAATAAAAGCGTAAACAAACATGACATTTATATTGGTGAATTATTAGAATTTAACGATGGCGGAATTTTATTAAAGTGAAATGATCATGGACAATTTAGAAAAATTAAATTAACAAAAAACGACATTAATAATATTGAAAAATACATTAAATTTTAGGAGTGGTTATGGCTGTTAAAAAAACAAATGATGTAAATGATTCATTTATTAACAAAAATGAATTAATCAAAAAAGATTGATATAAAGTTATTAAAGGGTATGCATTAAGTAACAATCTTACAAAAGAAGAAGTTTGTGAATTTTTCTCACAAGAAACAACAAAGGCTATCAATAGAGATATAGACCCAGAAGCTGAAATTGTGTTTGACTTAGATAATGATGAAGAAAAAGTAATTATTTTTAACAATAATATGGAAGTTGTAGAAGATGATTTTGAATTTGAATCAGAAATTGATCCAGAAAGAATTTCTTTTATAACAATTTCAGAAGCTTCAAAATTACATCCAAACTGTCAAGTAGGAGATGTAGTTAAATATACAATCGATTTTAATCTACTTAGTGAAAAAATTAAAACGGTGATTAGAAACGGATTCATTCAAAGACTAAAAATGAACCAAAAACAAAAAGTATTTAACAAATATTCTAATTTAATTGGACAAAGATTAAAAGCCAGAGTTCTTTCTAAAAATAACAATGGCTCATATAACATGATTTTTGAAGATAATGTTACTGCGTTCTTGCCAAGTAATAAAGTAAACAGACGTTTACAAATGAAACCAGGTTCTATTATTGATGTTTATCTTGAAGAAGTACATGAAGAAAGCAAGCTAAGTCAATGTTTAGTTTCAACAGATTCTCCTAAAGCTATTGAAGATTTATTAAAAAACGATATTCCTGAAATTTCTGACGGTTCAGTTGAAATTGTTAGAGTTGTTAGACAACCAGGTGAGAGATCAAAAATTGCTGTTAAATCAATTCATGATGAAAATATTGATGCAGCCGCTTCAATAATTGGTGTTAATGGTTCAAGAATTTTATCAATTAGTGAAAAATTAGAAGGTGAGAAATTGGATGTTATTCCATTTTCTGATGATCTTAGACAATTTATTATAAATGCAATGTCTCCTGCCAAAGTGGTTGATGTAGTATTCAAAACTCCTAATAATGACTCGGCTTATGTGATTATTAATAAAGAAAATATTCTTGTTGCAATTGGTAAAAAAGGTTCTAATATCGAACTAGCTAAAAACTTAACAGGCGTTAATTTAGAAGCAATAACAACTGAAGAGGCATTAGAAAAAGAAATTCCATTTAAAGAATCTAAGGAATATGACAAACCATTAATTAGAAAAACTAAAGGTAGAAAAACAACAAAAAGCAACAATTTCTTCTCAGGATTTAGTTTTGATATCAATGAGTTTGCACAAGATGTTTCAGAATTTATGGAACAACAAACTTCAACTGTTGAAAAAACTCAAAATGAAAATGGACCTAAGGTTGAAAAACCAAAAGCTAAAAGAGCAGAAAAATTGAATCTTGATGATTTCTTCAGTGAAGACAATGTTCTAGAATTAGAAAAACAATCAAAAAACAGTGATGAATATGATTTCTTAAACGATATTGATTTTGACAAAATTTTTGATGATAATGAGATAAGTGAATTTGATGAAGATTTTGAAGATGAAACAAGCTTAGAAAAACCTGAAAAAGAGAAAAAATCAGTTGATAAAGAATACAAAAAAGCAAAAATTGAACTTAGAGACTTTAAGGTTGATTCTGACTTAGCTAATTATGGTCTTGATTCAAATTTAGATTTAAGTGACTTTGATGATGAATGAGAAAAATAATAATTACACTCGAAAATGTGTAGTTACCCATGAAATTTTAGATGTTTCAGAATTAATCAGATTTGATTATAAGAAAGATGCAAATATTATTTCATTAGATATAAACAAAACAAAGAACGGTAGGGGTTGTTATTTAAAAAATGATCCTGATTTATGGTCTCAGTTCATTAAAACAAAAGCTTTGAATAGAGCTTTTAGAACAAATGTAAACATTGAAGTTTATAATAACATTTACAACGAATTAACGGAGGTCTTATGGAAAAAAAGTTAAATAGAATTAGTAATGTTGAAGAAGTTAAAAAACAAATGTCAGTTGTAAAAACTGAATTAAAAGATGGTGTTTTTATCTTCACAGGAAAAATGTCAATAAGTGATTTCGCAGAAAAAACTAAAATTAACACAAATGACATTATTAAAAGATTTTTCTTAAAAGGAAAGGTTTATAACCTTAACTATGTTTTAGATGAAGAAGAAATTGCTGAATTATGTCTAGAATATGGATTTGATTTTAATAAAGAAACAAGTGTTGATGCAGGTAATTTCTTAGATGAAGTTGAATTTAAAGACAAAGAAAAAGATTTACAAAAAAGAGCTCCTATAATCACTGTTATGGGACACGTAGACCACGGTAAAACAACTTTAATTGACAAAATTAGAAACTCAAATATTGTAGCTACAGAATCAAGTGGAATTACACAGCACACTGGAGCTTACCAAATTGAATATAAGAAAAATAAAATTACATTCATTGATACACCAGGTCATGAAGCGTTTACATCAATGAGAGCAAGGGGTGCTAAAATAACCGATATCGTTGTTTTAGTTGTTGCAGCTGATGATGGTGTTATGCCACAAACTATTGAAGCAATTCAACATGCCAAAGCTGTAGATGTGCCTATTATTGTCTTTGTTAATAAAATGGACAAACCAAACAAAGACTTAGATAGAATTAAAGGTGAACTTGCAGAAAATGATGTTATTATCGAAGAATATGGTGGAGACACAATGATGGTAACAGGTTCAGCACTAAAAGGAAAAGGATTAGACGAATTATTTGATGCAATTAATACTTTAGCTGAACTTTTAGATTTAAAAGCTAACCCAAATAGATACCCAATTGGTGTTGTTATTGAATCTAGAACCGACAAAGGAATTGGTGCTGTTTCAACATTGATAATTGAAAATGGTACCCTTATTAAAGGTGACTTTATTGTTGCGGGTTCTAGATATGGAAGAGTTAGATTATTAACCGATACTAATGGAGTTGAAATTCCTAAAGCTACTCCAGGTATGCCGGTTGTTGTTAGTGGATTGAATTATATACCTATGGCTGGTGACAAATTTGTTGGTTTTTCGGATGAAAAATTTGCTAAAAAACTAGCTGCTGAAAAAAATGCTATAGACAAACAAAATGAGCTTTACCAAAGAAATCAAGCAACCTTAGATTCAGATGGCAAAAAAATGTTAAATGTTATTATAAAATCAGATGTTCATGGTGTTGCGGAAGCTATCAAGCATAAAATTGATGGACTAAATAATGATGAAGCTGTAATTAAAGTAGTGAGTTGAGCTGCGGGAACAATTAACAACAGCGATTTATTATTAGCTCAAGCTTCAAATGCTACTATCTTCACTTTTAATAACAAACCAACAGCTGCTCAAAAGCAATCTGCTGCTAACCTAGGAGTAACAATTTCTTCACATGATGTTATTTATAAAATTATTGAATCTTGTGAAAAAATGTTAGAGGGTGAAAAAGCACCTGTTTATGAGGAAAGAAAAGTTGGTGAAGCCCACATTATCAAAATTTTCTTCTACTCTAAAGTTGGTAATATAGCTGGTGCTATGATGGATGAGGGAGTTGTTAGAGCCAACTCAAAAGTTAAAATTTATAGAACTGGTAAATTAATTCATGAAGGAAGCATCGATTCATTAAAACGTGAATTAAACGATGCTAAAGAAGTCGTAAAAGGTAAAGATTTTGGATGTCATATTAAAAACTTTAACGATATTAAAGAAGACGATGTTCTTATGTTCTTTGAAGATGTTCAAGTTAATTAAAAAGGATAAAAATGAATTTAGAAAAATTTATAAGAAATGTTCCAGATTTTCCTAAAAAAGGAATTTTATTCAAAGATATTTCACCATTGTTAGCTGATGGCGAAGTGTTGAATTACACAATTAATCAAATGGCAGATTTATGTAAAGACTGTGATATTATCGTAGGACCAGACGCAAGAGGATTTCTTTTTGGAACTCCTGTAGCAGCATTTCTTAAAAAACCATTTATCATGGTTAGAAAACCAAACAAATTACCAGGTGAAGTTATTTCAATGGAATATGATTTAGAATATGGTTCAAACAAGTTAGAGTTACAAAAAGGTTTTGTTAAACCAGGTCAAACTGCTGCTATTGTTGATGATGTATTAGCTACAGGTGGAACAACAAAAGCAATCGTAAAACTTTTAGAATCACAAGGTGTTAGAGTTAAAAAAATCGTTCTACTTATGGAATTATGTGACTTAAACGGAAGAGAAATTTTTGACAAAGATATTAAAATTGAATCATTAATTAAAGTAGGTTAGTCCTACTTTTTTTGTGAAATATTTACATAAAATTTAATCTTTGAAAAATTTAACTCATTGCAACATTTTAATAATGCTATAATTTTTAATAATATATTAAAATAAGGAGAAAAAAATGTCAGCAATTACAAAAATTCATGCTCGTGAAGTTTTAGACTCACGTGGTAATCCTACTGTTCAAGTTATCGTTGAAACTGAATTAGGTGGATACGGTTCAGCAATGGTTCCTTCTGGAGCTTCAACAGGTTCAAGAGAAGCATTAGAATTAAGGGATAAAGGTTCAAAATATGAATCAAATTGATTTGGTGGTAAAGGAGTTATGTTAGCTGTTGATCACGTTAACAACGATATTGCTCCAGAACTTTTAGGAATGGAAGTTACAGAACAACGTGCAATCGACTACAGAATGATCGAATTAGACGGAACTGAAACTAAATCAAAATTTGGAGCTAACGCTATTTTAGGTGTATCTTTAGCAGTTGCTAGAGCTGCAGCAGATGAATTAGATTTACCTTTATACAAATATTTAGGTGGATTTAATGCACACCAATTACCTTTACCAATGTTAAATGTTATTAATGGTGGTGAACACGCATCAAACACATTAGATTTCCAAGAATTCATGATTATGCCAGTTGGAGCTAAAACATTTAGAGAAGCTTTACAAATGGCAAACATGGTATTCCACAACTTAGCTAAATTATTAAAGAAAGCTGGACATGGTGTTCAAGTTGGTGATGAAGGTGGATTTGCTCCAAACTTCAGATCACATGAAGAAGCTTTAGACTTCATTGTTGAAGCTATTAAAGCAGCTGGATATACACCAGCTCGTTCAGGTGAAAAAGCAGTTGCTATTGCAATGGATGCTGCATGTAGTGAATTATATGAAAACAATACATATACATTCAAAAAATTAAAAGCAGCTATTGAGGAAAAACGTGTTGGTTTTGAAAATTTAGGAAATGTTAAATTAAGTTACACAAGTGATGAAATGATCTCATACTTAGGAGCATTAATTGACAAATACCCAATCATTTCAATTGAAGACGGTTTTGCAGAAAGTGACTGAGAAGGATTTAAAAAATTCACTTCTGAATACGGAGATAGAGTTCAAATCGTTGGTGATGACTTAACAGTTACAAACGTAAAAATCTTAGAACGTGCTATTAAAGAAAAATCAATGAACGCTATTTTAATTAAATTAAATCAAATTGGAACAGTTACTGAAACTTTTGAAGCTATTCAAATGGCTCAAAAAGCAAATATGACAGCAGTTGTTTCACACCGTTCAGGTGAAACAGAAGATTCAACAATTGCTGATGTAGCTGTTGCTATGAACACAGGTCAAATTAAAACTGGTTCATTATCACGTACAGACCGTATTGCAAAATACAACCGTTTATTAGCTATTGAAGAAGAATTAGGATCAGTAAGCCAATTCTTAGGTAGTGAAACATTCTACAACCTTAAAAAATAATTATTTATAAATAAAATTGCTTATTTTAAATAAGCAATTTTATTTATGCTTTTGCTATAATTTGATAGTGATAAAAGCTATATTGGCATGTGATGAGAATGGTGTAATTGGCAACAATAATAAACTCCCATGAAACATAAAATCGGAGATGAAATTCTTTCAAAATAATATAACAAATCATGATGTTTTAATGGGCAAAATAACATTTCTATCATTAAAAAACGGACTTCCTAAAGCGAAAAATTTATTTATTCTATCTGATGATTTGTCAATAAAAACAGAAAGAAAAAATGAAAAAATAGTAACTAATCTTAGCTTCATAAATTCTTATAAAAAATCAAAAAAAGACATCTTTATTTGTGGTGGTCTTTCAATTTATTTACAGACAATAAATTTTGTTGATGAAGTGATTTTGAGTGTCATTGATGGTTCGTATATTGGGGATGTTAAAATAGATTTAAGTCTTTTTAACAATTTTGTTTTGCATAAAGAAGTTAGATATGAAAATTTTCGTGTGAAATATTTAGTTAATAAAAAAAGTAGTTAGCGAAGGTAATATTATGAAAAAGTGAGTAAAAAATACCCTTTGATTAGGGTCAATTGTCGTTGTGTGTGGAATGATTGCTAGTGGAACAGTTGCTACAAAATATTATGGCGGAAGAATCATTTATGATTTTGATAAAGCGGCAAACGAAAATTTTTCTGTGGATGAGTATGTTAAGTTTGAAGATAATAATTCAAATGATGCCATAAATTCTTTAGATTCAGCGGAAATAAATGTTTTCTTTATTCAAGATGGCGAAGAAGCTTATTACAATGGTATTAGATTATCAATGTTATCAAAAAACGAAACACACTTGTTTTATTCATCTTATTCTGAGTTTAATAAAAACATAAACTTTGATAAATTAGAAAAATTTCTAAAACATGATAGAAAAATATTTTACAAAAATGAATTTAATGAATTAATCGAAGTATCCGCAAACAGTACTGAAGAACTAAAAAAATATGAAAATGAAGTAAGAAGCAAAACTTCGGTAAAAAAATTAGGTGTATTCTACATTGATGAACTGATCGAAAATGTAAAGACTATAATGAACAATAACAAAGATAAAAAAATTAATCTTTGAATAAACTCAGACAACTTAAGATTTTATTTACCTCTAATTGAATTAGCGCAAGTTAATAATTTAGTTATTAGAGGAATAGAAGATAATCCTAATATAGGTAAAGAAGTTTTAGAGAATTTGCATATCCATCTTAATGAATGGTTAAAACATGAATTGGAAGATGTTGATAAAAGTGATGAACAGATAAAGAGATATGTAATGGATAGTTTTTATGTAAATCGATCTGAAAATTATCTTTTACCAAAAATTTATAAAAATATTTATTTTTATTTCAGTTATCATTCAGAATTAGATAGCTTGAATAAATTGGGTTATGAAAATTTCAATTTATTATCAAATGAAGAAAAAGATGTTAATGATTATATTTTAGAAAGTGTATCAAAGACTAATGTAAATTTAGTATCTTACTGAAATGAAATCATCAATGATTTTTCTAAGACTGATTAGAAGCAAACAAAAAACACAAGATTAAGTCTTGTGTTTTTATAGTCTTACTATTTAATAATTTTTGTTACTGAACCAGCACCAACTGTACGTCCACCTTCACGAATAGAGAATTTTGTTCCCTCTTCTACGGCAATAGGAGCAATTAATTTAACTTTTAAGTTAACATTTTCCCCTGGCATAACCATTTCACGTCCAGCTTCAAATTCAACTCCACCTGTAACGTCTGTTGTACGGAAGTAGAATTGAGGTTTATAGTTCTTGAAGAATGGTGTGTGACGTCCACCTTCTTCTTTTTTAAGTACATAAATAGCAGCTTCGAATTCTGTGTGAGGAATAATTGAACCTGGTTTTGCTAAAACTTGTCCACGTTCAATATCTTCACGGTTTACACCACGAAGTAATAATCCTGCGTTGTCCCCAGCTAGAGCTTCTTTAAGGTTTTTACGGAACATTTCAATTCCTGTAACAACTGTTTTTTTAGTAGGTTTTAATCCAACGATTTCAACTTCTTGGTTTAATTCTAATCTACCACGTTCTACACGTCCTGTAGCAACTGTTCCACGTCCTGTAATTGTGAAAACGTCTTCAACAGCCATTAAGAATGGTTTATCAAATTCTTTAATAGGTGTTTCAATGTATGAGTCAACTGCAGCCATTAATTCCATAATAGCGTCTTCATATTTAGCATCACCTTGAAGTGCTTGGAAAGCTGATCCACGGATAACTGGAGCGTTATCTCCGTCGAATCCGTATTCTGAAAGCATTGAACGAACTTCCATTTCAACAAGGTCGATCATTTCGTCTTCACCTTCTAACATATCACATTTGTTTAAAAATACAACGATACGAGGTACTCCAACTTGTTTAGATAAAAGAATGTGTTCACGTGTTTGAGGCATAGGTCCATCTGTTGCAGCAACAACTAAGATAGCTCCGTCCATTTGTGCAGCCCCTGTAATCATGTTTTTAACGTAGTCAGCGTGACCTGGACAGTCTACGTGAGCGTAGTGACGGTTTTCTGTTTGGTATTCGATGTGTGATGTATTAATTGTAATACCACGTGCTCTTTCTTCAGGAGCATTATCGATAGAAGCATAATCACGAGCTTCTGATAATCCTTTTTTAGATAAAACTGTAGCAATAGCAGCTGTTAAAGTTGTTTTACCGTGGTCAACGTGCCCGATTGTTCCAACGTTAACGTGTTCTTTACTACGATCGAAATCTAATTTTGCCATTGTCTTTTCCTTTCATTATTATTTACTATGTTTTAGCGCTAAAACCACCTAAGTCTAGTCTTTCAGCTAGAACCTATCCGTATAAATTAGCATATATATTTTACCAAAAAATAGTTTTTATAAATATGCTTTTAATTTAGCACGCTATAAGCAATATTATATATTAAAATAAATTTTTATTAAATTTAGATATCAATAAAAAAACATTAATTTTTATTTATGAATTGTCTTATAAATCTGGCTAATCCAGCATTTTTATAATCAAAATCTAATGTTATATCTGCAACATTTTTGAATAATTCTGACGAGTTTCTCATTGCAACAACTGTACCGAGCAATTCTTTTGCTGATGCATCGTTCATTGAATCACCAATGTGCATTGCATCTTTTGTATCGATTCCGAACATTTCACAATACTGTTTTTCAGAAAGTCCCTTACTTGCATTAAATGAAGTGATTTCCATTAAGTTATTTTGTTTACCACTGAAAGAAACTTCTAAAATACCTTCATATTTTTCAGACCATTGCTTTTGTAATTTTCTTAGTTTTTTCTTAGATAACGCAAAAACTAAAATTTTAAAAGTATCGAAAGGAACTGACTCAAGATAGTCTAAATTATTCTTAAATCCCTTAAATACATCAACAATTTTAAAAATTATTGATTTAGTGAAACTTTTCTTTAAGTCGGAATTAAAAACCGCAAAAACTTTGTTTTTAGCAATATCTTCAAGTAGATTTTTGACAGCTTGATGTTCTATTTTCTTAGAAATCACTTCTTTATGGTTTATAAAAATTTTTGCTCCGTTTCAAAGAATATAATTAGTAGCATTAATAGTTTCTAAAATTCTTAACGTTTCACTATTGTAACCTCTACCAGTTGAAACAATAATAGGTATTTCTTTTGATACTTCATTAATAGCCTTTATATTTTCATCACTAAAATTTGAATGCATTGAGTCTTTTATATCTAATGAAGTACCATCAAGATCAATAAAAATAATTTTAGGTTTTTTAATATTCATGGTTAATTATTTTCTTCCTCCTTTTTATTTAATAATTCACTAACAACATGGTAAAAACCATCATATTTATAGTGCGGTGCAATAAAAGTTGCATTTTTTATGTACTCAAAATCTCCGTTTTGCATCGCTACAGATTGACCTAAAACTCTTGATAAATCTTCATCAGCCATAGAGTCACCAAAGTTAATACAATCATGTGGATCAATATTCAATTTTTGACATATTTCAAGTGCTTGAGCAGATTTAGAAACTCTAGAAGAAGTTATTTCGATAACTCAATTATAATGAGCAGAAAAGTAATTAACTTCTGTGACAGAATATCTAAGTTTTTTAAGAATTTTATTTATTTGAAATGGATAAACAATAAAAGTAATTTTAAGAATTTTATTTAAGTCTATTTTATTGATTTCTTTGATATGTAAAGACTTCATTCTTTTGCTTTGTGTTAAACTTGAAATTAATTTATACAAGCGGTTTTGTGTTATTAAATATTCTTTTTCGCTTGTAAATAAAGCAAAATTAATCTTATGTTTTTTTGCGATTTCGATAATTTTTGACACTTCGTTTACAGCAAAGAAGGATTCCTTAATTAATTGATTTTTATATAGAATTTGTGCTCCAGAACTTAAAATTGCCGTGTCTGAATTAGTCATTTTTAAAATTCTTTTAACTTTTCTATCACAATAACTTCTTCCGGTTGTTATAATAAATTTTGATTCTTGATTTATTCATTCAACTGCTTTAAGATTTTTATCCGAAATAAGCTTTTTATTTTTTTTATTTATCAACGTCCCATCAAGGTCAACGAAAAAAATTTTTGGTATATTTGCCAATTTTTACCCCTTCTTTGTTAATCTTAAATAAGCTACTTGAGCAATCATTGCTCCATTATCAGTTGTATATTTCATATCAGGAATTATGACATTATTATGAAGTTTTCTGAATTCATTTCTTAAATATGAGTTCGCACTGACACCACCACCCAGAATTAATGAATTTACATGAAATTCTTCTAGTGCACTCTTAGTTTTGTTTATTAAATAATTAATTGCGGTATACTGAAATGAACTAGCGATTTGTTCTTTATTTAACTCCATATTTTTCATTTCTATTGTGTTGCAATAATTTAAAACTTGACTTTTTAATCCACTAAATGAAAAATCATATTTATTTTCAGTGTGAGGTTGCGTAAAGCTAATATATTCACCTGAATAAGAATTAAAAATCTTATCAATTGCTGGCCCACCTGGAAAACCAGTTTGCAATCTTCTTGAAACTTTGTCAAAAACTTCACCAACAGCATCATCAAGAGTTTCACCGATTATTTCTGTTTCAAAATAATTTTTAGCATAAATTAATTGTGTATGGCCACCCGAGACTAATAGGCAAAGACTTGGGAAAGTAACTTCATTTGTTATTGTTGCACTGAAAAAATGTCCTTCAAGGTGATTTATTGGTATTAAAGGTTTATTTAAGGATAGACTTAAAGCATTAGCAAATAAAAAACCAACTTGCAATGTTCCAATTAAACCAGGTTCTTTTGTGTAAGCGATATAGTCAATTTCATTAAGATTATGTTTTTTTAATAATAAATCATGAATAATTGAAATGTTTTGCACATGTTCTCTTGATGAAATTTCAGGAATTGTACCACCAAATTCCTTAAAAATATCTATCTGAGAAATTGTCATCATATCAATAATCTTGCCATCTTCCAAAATTGCTATAGAAGTATCATCATGGCTGGTTTCAATACCTAAAATCTTCATTATTTTTTCACTCCTATTTGTGGTTTTTTAATGTATAAAACTTCTTGTTTTAATGGTTCTTGATTGTTGAAATATTTTTTATAATTTCCAAAATTGTTTGAAAGTTGTTCAAAATTTATTTTACTAATATTAATATTTTCCACTTTTTCTACAACTTCAATAAGTGCTTTTATATTTTCTTGTCCATATAATTTAGAGTTGAATTTATATAGTTTATCACCTTGAGCATCTAAATAAATAAATTTCATTTCTTTATTTTGTTCATGTAAAATTTCAAATGTAGAAATTGTTGAAAATTTTTTATTAAGCTGCATCGAAATAGTTCTAAAAAAAACCATTCCTGAACGAACACCTGTAAAAAAACCTGGTCCAATATTTGTGATAAATTGATTAATTTGACTAATTTGTAAAGAATTTCTATTCAATAATTCACTAAATTGCTCTGGAATTAATGAAACTTTTTTTCTATAATTTTCTAAATGTATTTTATCTACTAAAGAATAATTATCATCAAAAAGTGCTACAAAAAAATCTTCGGTTGCAGTGTCTAAATATACTTTCATTATATCCTTTCAATTTGAAACTCTCTAGTATCTTTATCAATAATCTTGATATTGATTATTAATGCATTTTGAAAATTAACACTTAAATTTTTAAATCATTCTATTGCAATTATATTATCTTCAAAAAAATCTTCAAACTCATCTAAATCACCACTTAAATTGTATGCATCGATATGAATCAACCCATTATAATTCTTCATATAGTTAAATGTTGGTGATATGATATTTTGTTTTATTCCTAATTCCGATGCTAAATATTTCACAAAAGTAGTTTTGCCAGCACCAAGATCACCGCTGAGTAAAACAAACTTAATTTTTGGTTTAATTTCAAGAATTTGTTTAGCCAAATCTGCCAATTCTACTTGAGATTTTATTCTTATTTTTTGACCTATCAACATTTTATCCTTTTACTACATTAAAATAATATATTAAATTATAATTTAATTTATGTTAAGGGTTATTAAATTATTTAGTACCAAATTAAAATTTGTAATCTTGATTACAGTTGTTTTTAACTTTATACCTAGCTTTGTTGTAATGTTGATTCCTTCTTTAATTAGGCAGTTTATTGAATATGCAAATGCAAAAGAAATTAACTATATTGAAATTTTCTTGTGAAAATTTAGTAGTAATTCGGAGACATTGGATAATTATAATTTATTGGTAATAATTACTTTATGTGCAGCATTTTTACTTTTTTTATGCAATTTGATTCCATCCTTATTAAATAATTATATTTTGAATCAAACTAGATATGAAACTAGAAAAATAATGTTTAATAAAATAATTAAACTTAAAAAGGAACAAATTGATTCACTAAGTTACGCAAGAATTATGACACTTTTTAGTAATGATATAAGAAAAATTGTTGATGGAATTTATTTTGTTACTAAGTCTATTTTACAAAATATTTTTAACTTAGTTTGAGGTTTAATTTTCTCAATAACTTTAAGTATTTTATATTCAATAAGTATCTTTATTTTAATTCCTCTAATAATAATTATTTCATCAATTATTATTTACAAAATTTTTCCTCTTTTTAGAAAAGAAAACGCTGTTTTTGAAGAAATCAATGATAAAGTTAAAGAAGACATTAATTTAATTCAATTAGTTAAATCATACAATCTTGAAGATGATAGATATGAAGTTTTTTCAAAATCCAACAATAAACTTTACGATATTTCGATTAAAGCGAACAAATTGAACATAATAGCTTGAAGATTTAATGATTTTTCAAACGATATTGCAACAATCATAGTATTTTTAATCGGTGGACTACTAATATATTTTACTGGAGCTGCTAATTCTAGTTCAGAAGTTGGTAAAATTTATCAATTTAACTCATATATGTGAATTATTTCGAGTTCAATTTTCAGTCTATCTCAAACAATAAACAGTTTAACTCGTTCACAAGTTAGTGCAAAAAGATATTTAGAAATATTAAATATTGAATGCGAAGAAATTCAAAGTGCTAAAGAAATTAAATTAATAAGCAATGAAATTGAATTTAAAAATGTAAGTTTTAAATATTCAAATTCAGACAGTGATCAAAATACCTTAAAAAACATAAGCTTTAAAATTCCATCAAATAAAACTGTTGGTGTAATAGGAAAAACTGGTTCAGGAAAAAGTACTCTAGCACTACTTTTGGTTAAAGAATTGAAACCAACTGATGGTGAAATTTTTGTTGGTGGTGTAAACATAAATGAAATCGATTACAATGATTTTCATTCAAAAGTTAGTCAAGTTTTCCAAAAACCTCTTATTTTTAGTGGTACTATCAAAGAAAATATTGAATTTTCAACACATAATTATGCTAAAGATGCAGTAGAAAAAGCTTCAAAAGTAGCTTGTTTAGATTTTGTTAATGAATATGACAAAAAATTTGATCAACTAATCGGCCAAAGGGGAATTAATTTAAGTGGTGGGCAAAAACAAAGAATAGCAATAGCACAAGCTATCTTAAAAAACCCACAAATACTAGTTTTAGATGACACAACAAGTGCTTTGGATAACAAAACTGATTTGTTAGTTAGAAAGAATTTATCAAATAGTTTAATTAACACAACAGTTTTTATAATTTCACAAAAAATTAATTCAGTTTCAAATGCCGACACTATTATTGTGTTAGATGCAGGAAAAATTATTGATCAAGGAACTCACAGTGAATTATTAGCTAGATGTCAAATTTATAAAGATTTTGCATCTGTACAAAAGGAGAATTATGAAAAGCAATAGTTCATTTAAGACCTTTTTAAGAATGCTGTATGCTGCCAAAGTCAAACCGAAAGCATGAGCTACTTTCATAACTTTTGCATTTGTCAAAGCCTTTAGTTGAAGTGCCATTGGTTTTGGTACAGGATGAATTTTAGATAAATTTTTTGCAAAAGAAAATTTAGAAAATTTCAATTTGACAATCTTTTTGATTGTTTTGATTGCATTCTTACTAATGTATGTAATTCATAGAGCTTTTGTTGGTTTAACAACTTACTTTATGACCAAAATAACAACACGATTTGAACGCGAAATGAGAAGTAATTTATACAAACACATCCAAGAAATGAGTTTTTTCAATTTCGAAACAGAAAAAACTGGTGATTTTATGGCTGTTGTTACAGAAGATACAGTTTCAGCTTTTTCAAGCATGAATAGTGTATTGCTAAGTTTATGTGATTTTGTTTTCGATATTGTGCTTTCAACATTTTGAATGATGTTATTGGCACCAATTTTAGGATTAATTACTTACTTAATAATCCCACCAATTTCAATTCTTTTTATCATTTTGGTTTCAAAAAGTAGAAAACAATGAAAAAAATCAAGAGATGCTTTTGGCGCATTAAACGCTTATTTAGAGGAAACGTTAGATATTCTTCCACTTGTAAGAGTTCATAGACAATGAGATAAAATTGAAAAGAAATTTGATGAACACAATAACTACCATAGAAAAGTAACTAAAAAAGCTTTTACATATCAAACAATTGCTTACCCAACCTATTCAGCGTTAAAAGTTATAGCTGAATTGATAATCATAATCATTGGAATTACTTTTATAGTTAAATCATATCCTTCATATGGAATTTATGGGGTTTATACTGTGGGAGTTGTGACTTCTTTTAATGTTTATGGAAAAACTTTTACAAACAGTATTTCTAACTTATTAAATATATCTGCTGAATTACAACAAGGTATTTCAAGTTGAGATAGAATTGAAAACCTTCTTAAAATTTCGAATGACAAAGAAGATAGAATTAAACCTAATTTTAAATTCAAAGAAGGAAAAGTAGAATTCAAATCTGTTAATTTTTCTTATCCGTCAAACCCAAATGTTAAAGTGTTAAAAAACATTAATTTCACTATAAAACCAGGTGAATCACTAGCATTAGTAGGTCATACTGGATGTGGAAAAACAACAATTAGTAAAATTTTAATGAAATTTTATGAAACTAATGATGGACAAGTGCTTATAGATGGACAAAATGCAATTGAACATAATGCAAAAAGTTGAAGAGAAAATATAGCCCTTATTTCTCAAGATGTTATGCTTTTCGAAGATACTTTAATGAATAATATAAAAAGTGCTAATAAGAAAATTTCAGAGGAAAAAGTTGTTGAAATTTGTAAAGAAATTGGTCTTGATGAATATGTTCAAACACTAAAAGAAAAATATAATACAAAGCTAAGCCACAACGCAGAAGAATTATCACAAGGCCAAAGACAGTTAGTTTCTATAGCAAGAGCGTTAGCTTCAGAGAAAAAATTAATTATTATGGATGAAGCAACAAGCAACATTGACAGTATTACTGAACAAAAAATCCAAAATTGTATTAAATTAATGATGAAAGATAAAACGATGTTGATAATTGCTCATAGATTATCCACAATTAAAAAAGCAACAAATATTTTAGTGATGGATCACGGTGTAATTCTTGAAAGTGGTAGCCACAAAGAATTGCTTTCTAAAAATGGTATCTATGCTAATTTGTACAATGAAGGATTCAAAGATATTGAATAGAGATCAAACAATAATGTTTGATTTTTTTAAAAATAGATACATTACCAACATTTAAAATTCAAATAAAATAAGTATCAAAATATAAAAATACTTTAGAGTATAATTAAATAAATTTAAAAATAATATAGGAGAAAACTTATGAAAAAAACTGTATTAATAGTTATTGATGGTTTAGGATTAAGAAAAGAAACTCAGGGAAATGGATTTGCACTTGCAAATACACCAACTTTTGATAAATTATTCAAAGAATATCCAAATAGTGTTATTCAAGCCAGTGGTGAATTTGTAGGATTACCAAGCGGACAAATGGGAAATTCAGAAGTAGGTCACTTAAATATTGGTGCTGGAACAATTGTGTACACAGGTTTATCACTAATAGCAAACGCACTTAAAAACAAAGAATTTGGAAAAAATAAAGCTTTTTTAGAAGCATTTAACGATGTTAAGAAAAATGATTCTACTTTACATGTTATGGGTCTTTTAAGTCCAGGTGGTGTCCACTCATTAGAAGATCACTTATTTGAAATTTTAAGAGAAGCACACGCTTTTGGTCTAAAGAAAGTTTCAGTTCATGCTTTTGGTGACGGTCGTGATGTTGCTCCTCGTTCAATTAAACAATCAATTGAAAAATTACAAGAACTTGTTGATAAATTCGGATACAAAATTGCATCGATTGGTGGAAGATTCTATGGAATGGACCGTGATAAAATGTTTGATAGAGTTGAAAAACACTATGAAGCTTTATTAGGAAACAGTTCTTCTACATATAATTCAGCTATCGAATTTGTAGAAGAGTCATACAAAAATGAAGTTTCTGACGAATTTTTCGTTCCTTCAATAAACAAAAAATGTTCAAAAGAAGATTTTGTTAGAGGTGGTGACTCAATTATTTTCTTTAACTTCCGTCCAGATAGAGCAAGACAATTAACTCACTTATTTATTGGTTCATCATTATATGAAAATAAACCTACTCATCCAGTTAAAATTAACAAATTCATTTCAATGATGAAATATGAAGGGTTAAATACTATAGTTGCATTTGATGAAATGGAAATTTCAATGCCAATTGGTAGAGTTTTAGAATTAGAAGGAAAAACTCAATTAAGAATTGCTGAAACTCAAAAATATGCACACGTAACATTCTTTATGGATGGTGGAAATGATATTGAATTTAAAAATTCAAAGAGAATTTTAGTTGACTCATTAAAGGTTGAATCATATGCTGATGCTCCACATATGTCTGCTGAAGGTATTACTGACAAACTATTAGAATATGGTGCGAACTATGATGTTACAATTATGAACTTTGCAAACCCAGATATGGTTGGTCACACAGGAAACCTTAAATCTACAATTGAAGCTGTTTCATTTTTAGATACACAAATTAAAAGAATTTTTGACTGAGCTGAGAAAAATGATATTACTGTTTTCATCACTGCAGACCATGGTAATGCTGAAATCACAGAAGATGAAAATGGTAAACCAGCTACAAAACACACAAGCAGCCCTGTAATGCTTATTTCTAGTGATAAAAGCATTAAATTAAAAGATGGTAAATTAGCTGATGTAGCTCCAACTATTTTAGATTACATTGGTGTAAAACAACCTAAAGAAATGGATGGAGTTTCACTTTTAGTTAAGTAAACAAAAAAATCAACATTAAAGCAGATTAACTACAAATGTTGATTTTTTATTTGCTTTTTCCCATTTCATAATAACCATAAAAAACATAGTTATTTGATTTTATGGGAGTTATTCAATTTTGGCCATATATTTGTTCAAGGTAAAATTGTATGTTTTTAACAACATTAAATTTATGTCCATTTAACTCAACTTTAATAATTTCTTGAGTATCTCTTTTAAGAATTATATGATCATCAATTAATTTTTGTTTAGAATTAGGTCAATGAACAATAAAGTAAATTCCAGTATCCTTATCTGTTTTAACTTGTTTTTGTGCATCTTCAACAGTTAAAGGTCTTACTCAGAAGAGTAATATTTTGACACATAGAACAATTAAATTTTGTGCAAATTTATGAGTATAAAATGTTCTAAAATTCTTAAAATAACCCTTGAAAGCTCTTAACTTATTAAATTTTGACTTTGAATATCTCAAAAATTTTTCTGGTTCACTTTCAATAGCAATAAATAAATCTACAAATGAAGAATTTGGATTTTTTTCGTCATATGTATCGACGAATCTTGGGAATTGATAACAATAATTTTTGCAATTTTTATTGTCAATAACATTTTTAGGAAACTGTTGTTTTAACTTTTCATAAGTTTCAAGATTGATTATGATATCGATATCAGCATCTCATTTTATTATTTCTTTATCTCTTACTGCACCTAACGCACTTCCAAAATAAAGTGAGTAAAACAAATTATTTTCTTCACAAAACTTTGTAATCTTTTTTAGTAATTCTAAATTTTTACTTTTTCTTTTATCAATATTTGATTGCAAGGATGGATGATCAGAAAGTTGCATATTACTCCTATATAAATATAAATAATAAAATCAATGTTAAAACTGAGATTATGAAAGTAGGACCAGCAATTCTATTGAACTTACTTTTGGTTTTACTATAAACAATTGTTTGATTATTGATTAATAAGTTATTCTTATTCTTTTGTTTATAGAATTGTATTCTTTTTTCACCAATATAAACAATAAATAAAGCAATAGCTGATAAAAGCGAAGGTATTACAATTTGACCAAAGGTTTTTATTGCTGTAATTATAGATGAACGGTTTTCTAAATCAAAGCCAAATTGATCAATACTATCAGAAAGAGTTATCCTATAAATTATTTTTGTAAAGTAATCTGATGTTCCAGTTCCCCCTGGAGTAGGGCTAAATGAGTTAACATTTCTTACCAAGAACTGTGAAATTGTCATATTAAAGTACCAACCACCTATTAAGTTTTCATCAAGCATATTCATATAATGTAAGTATAAAGAAATCGGTGCAAGGAATCAAACTGAAGATTTATAAAATACTAGCTCACAAATTCTTCATCATCTTTTAAATACTACATTAATTCCATTACTTACTTTATATAATTCATATTTTCAATTAGCATAAAGTTCATCAGTTTTTGCAATTCCAATAAATGAAAATCATTCAATAATTTTTATAATTGCTTTTAAAATTGGTGTTTGGATTCTTTTGTATCCTGCTAAAACAAGGAAAAAAAGTGAAAATAAAGTATCTGATAATAAACTTAAGACTAAAAAGAATGTAAATGAGAAAATGTTGTTTGATGAACCACTAGTAAATAATTCTTTATAGAATACCAAACCAACAGGAACTACAATTATACTTAAAACAATATTAGTTAATTGTCATATGAAAGTATTAAGAATTACAGAACTAATTAATTTTGAACGATTGACATTTTTTCTTCTTAAATATCAATATGTGGCAATATCAGAACCAATTGATTTTGGTGTAATATTTTGAATTATAATTCCAATAAAACTACCTACAAATAAAGTTCATAAGTTTACTTTTTCATTTTGATACATGAACAGTCGTTTGAAAATCAAAGCATTTATAAACATTTCAAACAAAATAAAGATAAATATAACTACAAATAAAAATCTAGTCATTTTATCATATCTAACAAACATCCAAATTGTCTGCAATACAAAGAGCGGTGAAACGCTTTTGTTGTTTTCTAGTTTGATATTATAAACAACATAGAAAAGGAAAATAAATATACCAACAGTTAAAGCAACTAAAAAACTATATTTTAAAAAACCTCTTAGACTAAATTTTTTAATAACAAAGTCTTCTCTTAGTTCATTAATTGCATCAAGAATTTCCTTACCTTGCACAATTAAATTTAAGTAATCATCATTATTTTTGTCATTTGATGTTTTACCTACGGTTTCAACATAAATTGTTATTTTTTCGGTAAATTTATCATAAATTATTTTAATTCCATTTTTATTATTAAGTTTTATTTCGCAAAAAGTTTTATTTTTTTCTAGATCGAAGTTATAAATTTCATTTTTAACAACATTAAATTTACCGATTTTTTCCTTTTCGTTAATTCTTCTAAAGAATCTGATTGATTGTTCGAAAGTCATATCATAGGTTTTTGTGGATTGATAAAAATTCGAATATTTATTTTTAATTTCATTTAGTTTTTCAAATAAATTTATGTTGTTTTCGTTATAAAGTTCACACATGTGATAAAAATCTATAACAGTTGAAATTGCATCATTTAAAATAAATTTAGATTTAAAAGGTATAAATCTATTGTATTCATCATAAGCAAAAAGCAATTTCTTTTGCTTATTTTCTTGAATAATTTTGTTTAATTCATCTCAATTAGTAAATTCGATGACATCAATATTTTTTGAAGTTGCTATAGATTTAACAAAATCTCCAGTTAATTTGGATTTTGCAATAAAATATTTTTGATTCATATCAAAATCATTCATTAAATAATCTAAATATAAACCAGCAATTTCATCGGTTTTGAAATATTTAAACACACCTTTATGCTTTACAGAAATATTAAATGATTCGCCATTATTTGAAACTACAAAATTAACATCATTTCTTTTTATGAGAGAGTTGATATTCATTTTTTTGAAAATGGTAGCATCAGAAATTCTTAAGTTTTTATTTACTTTTATATTATTTAATATATTGATTTTTAAATTTGTTTTATCAAATATTTCTTTGTAGAATTCATTATTTTTTTGTTCTTGAAAACTTATGTAATATTTTAATTTGTTTTCAGATTTACCTAAGTATTCTTTTTGTTCAATTAAATTACTTAAAAAGTTTTTATTTAACTTTTCATAGTTCATAAATTGAATTGGAGAAATAGGGACTTCAACTTCAGTTAGATCAATATCTTGCAAAAGAGAGTTTATTTTTTGTATTTCTTTTTCAGTAAAACTTACACCCTTTGAATCAGTTAAACGAATTTGTATTAATTTCTTCGAATTATTATGAGAAGATATATTAATAATATAATCAAAATTATTTTCTTGCGAAAAATAATACATTAAATTGGATGGAACATCATCTTTTCTTTCATAAAAGAAAATATCATTATTGTTTTTATAAAGAATACGTGAAAAAATATTAGATATAACTAATAAATCATCATTTGATGGGCAAGTTACTAAAATTTTGTTTTTATTTATTTTAGAATCACTATTAATAAATTTAGAATAAGCTTCTGAAATTGCTGCTATTGTAAATTCATTAGCTAAGTGTGTTCCAATTCCTAATTCTAAAATAATATTACTTTTATCAATTTTGATTTTTTGATCAAAATATGAATTAAATTGACTTTCATTTAGATTAGATAAAATAGAATGAAACTTATTTCAAAATTCCTTATTACGAACCTTTTTAATTCATTTTTTATAAATACCATTATCTATCATATATCTCCATAATTAAAATTATATATTATAAATACATATAAAAAGAACTAAAAAATTGCCTTAAAATTTACCCGATACACCAAAAAGAGTTGTTTAAAAAATATTCAAATAAATTTACTTAATTATTTGTTTTGTTAATTTTAAAACATCTATATAATATTTTAGAAACTACAGCAAGGACATATGAGGTTGTCGTTCCAGCAAAATTAGTTGTTGAGGTTGAAACGGGTTTTCATATAGAGCTGTGTTCAAAAAATGAACGAAGGAGACAACAATGAGCAAATTAAGCATTAAAATCAAAGGTTTTGATCATGCTTTGGTTGATGAAGCAGCTAAAAAAATCTATCTTTTAGCTGAAAAATCAGGTTCTAAAGTTAGTGGACCAGTTCCTCTCCCAACAAAGAGAGAAGAAATCACTATCTTAAGATCAGTTCACGTTAACAAAAAAAGTCGTGAACAATACGAATCAAGAACAAGCCAAAGACTTGTAGTTATCACAAATCCAACAGTTGAAACACAAGACAAAATTAAAAGATTAGAATTGCCAAGTGGAGTTGCAATTCAAATTAAAATTAAATAATCAAAATTTAATAAGGAGAAATTATGAAAGGAATCTTAGGACGTAAAATTGGTATGACTCAAATTTACACAGAATTTGGATTATCAGTTCCAGTTACTGTTATTGAAGTTGAACCAAATGTTGTAACAAGCGTTTTAACAAAAGAAAAAAACGGATATGAAGCAACACAATTATCTGTTTTTGATAAAAAAGAAAAACGTTCAAACAAACCTGAAATTGGACACTTTTCTAAAGCTAATACAACACCTAAGCGCTACGTTAAAGAAGTTCGTGACATGGTTGGTTATGAACTTGGACAAAAGGTTGATGCAAGCATTTTTGCATCTGGAGAACTTGTTGATGTAACAGGTATTTCTAAAGGGAAAGGTTTCGCTGGTACAATTAAAAGATGAAACCAACACATTGGACCTAAATCACACGGTGGAGGAGGTGGTTCTCAACCTATCCGTCAAACTGGTTCTTTAGGGGACATTAGTGGTAATAAAGTTGTTAAAGGTATGACAATGCCTGGACAATTAGGAAATACAAAAACAACGGTTCAAAACTTAGAAATTGTTAAAGTTGATGTTGAAAATAATATGATTTTAGTTAAGGGATCAATTCCTGGACCTAAAAAATCATTTGTTATGATTAAACAAGCTGTTAAAGGACTTCCAAACCATGAAGCTATTAAATTAGTTGATGTTAAAGAAGTTATGTTAATGAATGAATTAGTTGAAAAATCTAAAAAATATGGTATTGAAGTTAAAGCAGGAATGCACTCTTCAGAATTATTACCTTTAATCAAAGCTGCTGAAGAAGCTGAAGCAAAAGAAGGAGATAAATAATCATGGCTGATACAAAATTAAAAAATGCTAATGTAAAACTTCCTGAAAATCTTTTTGCTAGTGAAAAAATCTATGAACAAGCTATTTTTGATACAGTTTTATCAGAAAGAGCTTCAAGAAGACAAGGTACACACCAAGTTAAAAATAGAGCTGAAGTAAGTGGTACAGGTAAAAAACCTTGAAGACAAAAAGGTACAGGTAGAGCTCGTCAAGGTTCTTTAAGATCACCTCAATTCGTAGGTGGTGGAAGAGCATTTGGACCTCAATCAGAAAAAAATTATTCATTAAAAGTTAACAAAAAAGTTAGATTTGCTGCTTTTAAATCAGCATTAACACTTTTAGCTCAAGATCAAGCTGTTTTAGTTGATGATTTAAAATTATCAAAAATCTCAACAAAAGAGTTTATTACTAAATTAGATTCATTAGTAAATGAAAAAGAATACAGACGTGTATTAGTTGTAACTGAAGATGAAACAGTTTTCAAATCTACAGCTAACGTTCCATATGTTTACACAGTTAAAGCAAATTCAATTTCAGTTGAATTATTACTTTTAGCTGACTTAATGGTTATTTCAAATGAATCACTTTCAATTTTAGAAGGGAAATTTAAATAATGCAACTTACAGATATTATTAGAAGACCTATTATTACCGAAAAAAGCAATCAACAAACAGTAAATAATAATTCATATACATTCGAAGTAGCTTATAATGCAAATAAATTCCAAATTGCTAGAGCTATTGAAATCATTTTCCAAGTAAAAGTTGAAAAAGTAAACACAATGAAATTTGAAAAACAACCAAAAAACATTGGACGTTACCACGGATTTACAAACCGTTATAAAAAAGCTATTGTTAAATTAGCTGAAGGTGACTTAATTAACTTCTATCCTTCTGATGAAGTTAAAGCCGAAGAAAAAGAAGAAAAAACTAAAAAAACAGCTAAAAAAGAAGTTTCAGAAGTTGAAAAAAGAGCTGCTGAAAAACTTGCTGCTAAAAAAGCAAACACAAATGTTAAAAAAGCTACAAAAACAGCTACAAAAACTAATGTTAAAAAAACAACAACTAGAAAAGTTGGTGGTGAATAATTATACCCCTAACTATAATATAAATTAATTATATAATACAATGTAAAGCGGAAAAGTCATGCTTAAAAGAAAGATCCGCAACTATTTTTAAGCAAAGGAGAAAAGACATGGCTATTAAATACTATAAGCCAACAACCAATGGTCGTCGTAATATGTCAATTCTCGACTACAGACAAAACTTAAGTGGTCATGCACCTGAAAAATCATTAATGGTGATTTTAAAAAACAATGCAGGGCGTAATAACCAAGGAAAAATTACAGTTCGTCATCACGGTGGTCGTGTAAAAAGATATTACAGAATCGTTGATTTTAAACGTAATAAAGATAATATTCCAGCTATTGTTAAAACAATTGAATATGATCCAAACAGATCAGCAAACATTTGTTTATTAGCATATGCAGATGGAGAAAAAAGATATATTTTAGCACCTAAAGGAATAAAAGTTGGGCAAACTGTTGTTTCAGGTGAAAATGCCGATATTATTGTTGGTAATTCACTTCCATTAAGTAATATTCCTGAAGGTACATTTGTTCACAACATTGAAATGCAACCAGGAGGTGGAGGTATCATTGCTCGTAGTGCTGGTACATCTGCACAAATTTTAGGTAAAGACGATGATGGAAAATATGTTGTTTTAAGATTAAAATCTGGTGAAACAAGACGTGTTTTAGCTCGTTGTCGTGCAACAATTGGTTTTGTTGGTAATGAAGAACACTTATTAGTAAATATTGGTAAAGCTGGTAAAAATAGACATATGGGTGTTAGACCTACAGTACGTGGATCAGTAATGAACCCAGTAGATCACCCACATGGAGGGGGAGAAGGAAAACAACCTGTTGGTCGTAAAGCTCCTCTTACACCTTGAGGTAAAAAAGCTCTTGGAGTTAAAACAAGAAAAACTAAGAAATCTTCAAACAAATTAATTATTAGAAGAAGAAAGGATGCTAAATAATGGCACGTAGTCTTAAAAAAGGACCTTTCGCAGATGATCATTTACTTAAAAAAGTAGATGCTATCGTTGAAGGTAAAGCACCTAAAAAACCTATCAAAACTTGATCAAGACGTTCTACAATTTTCCCTCACTTTGTAGGGTTAACATTCCAAGTACACAATGGTAAACAATTCATTGATGTTTATGTTACAGATGATATGGTTGGACACAAATTAGGAGAATTCTCACCTACCCGTACATATACAGGACATGGTGCAGATAAAGGTAAGAAGAAATAATGGAAAAAGTACAAGCAGTAGCACACGTTAAAATGCAACGTGTAAGTGCTCGTAAAGCACGTTTAGTTGCTGATTTATTCAGAGGAAAAGACGTAAGAGAAGCACTTGGTATTTTATACAACACAAATAAAAAAGCATCTCCTTTATTTATTAAATTAATCCAATCAGCTGTTGCTAATGCAACTAATAACCATGGAATGGACGCGTCAAAATTATTTGTTAAAGAAGTGTTAGTTAATGAAGGACCAACACTCAAAAGATTTCAACCTAGATCTCAAGGAAGAGCATATTCTATTTTCAAACGTACATCACACTTAACAGTTAAATTAGAGGAGAGAAACTAATGGGACAAAAAGTCAATCCAAATGGATTCCGTTATGGTGTAACTAAAGCACACAACACAACATGATACGAAGATAAAAAAGACTTTGGATCAAAACTTGTTGAAGATGCTAAAATTTATAATTTCTTTGATGCTTTAGTTCGTCAATATCAAATTGGTCAAGTTGAAGTTAGAAGAACTCAAGATAACAAAGTAACTGTTATTGTACATACAGCTAAACCAGCAGCAATGTTAGGACAAGAAGGTAAAAATATTGCTGAATTAACAGTAAAATTAACAAAATCAATCAAAAACAAAAATCTAAATGTAAATGTTCAAGTTGTAGAACTTAAAAAACCTGATTTAAATGCTAGATTACTTGCTGAATCAATTGCTATTAAATTAGAAAACCGTGAATCATTCCGTACAGCACAAAAAATGGCTATCAGAAACGCTATGCGTTCAGGAGCTAAAGGTATTAAAACCGCTGTTAGTGGACGTTTAAACGGAGTTGATATGGCTCGTACTGAAGGATATTCAGAAGGAGAAATGAAACTTCACACATTAAGACAAAATGTTGATTATGCAACAGCAACAGCTCGTACAACATATGGAGCTATTGGTGTTAAGGTTTGAGTTTCATTAGGAGAAATTTTGGAAGGAGATAACAAATAATGCTTCAACCAAAGAGAACAAAATACCGTAAACCATTCTTACAAAAACATGACAAAAGACGTGCTCAAAAAGGTAACACTGTTGCTTTTGGAGAATTTGGTTTACAAGCAGTTACAAGTGCTTGAGTAGATGCTCGTCAAATCGAGAGTGCTCGTATCGCTATTACAAGACGTATGGGACGTGAAGGACAAGTTATTATTAGAATTTTCCCTCACTTTGCTAAAACTTCTAAACCTATTGGGTTACGTATGGGATCAGGAAAAGGATCTCCTGAAAAATGATATACAGCAGTTAAAGTTGATACAATGATGTTTGAAGTAAGTGGAGTTAGAGAAGATATTGCTCGTGATGCTCTACGTCTTGGTGGACACAAATTACCAGTTAAATGAAGAATAGTAGCTAAAACACAAGGAGAAGAATAATGTTATACAAAGACATAAAAGACAAATCAGTTGAAGAATTACAAAAATTAGTAAACGATTTAAAAGCTGAATTATGAACATTAAAATTCAAAAATGCTACTGGAAGTTTAGATCAAACACACAAAATTAATGCTATGAGAAAAGACATTGCTAAAGTGTTAACAGCTTTAAATGAAAAAGGAGCTAAATAATTATGGAAAGAAACGCAAGAAAAACACGTGTTGGTAGAGTAGTTTCTGCAGGTAAAAACGAAAAAACAATTATTGTTGCAGTTGATACTTACAAGAAAAATACTTTATACTCAAAACGTTACAAATCTACAAAACGTTTTGCAGTTCATGATGAAAACCATGAAGCTGGATTAAATGATATTGTTGTAATCATGGAAACTAGACCACTTTCAAAAACAAAACATTTTAGATTGGTATCAATCAAAGAAAAATCACAAGCTTCACAAGGAGATAATTAATGTTAATTGAATTATCAAGAGCTAATGTTGCAGATAACTCTGGTGCAAAAGAAATTGGTGTTATCCGTATTTTAGGTGGAAGCAAAAAGAAAGTGGCAAATATTGGTGATGTTGTTGTATGTTCTGTTAAAAAAGCAATTCCTAATGGTGGAGTTAAAGCAGGACAAGTTGTAAAAGCTGTAGTTGTAAGAAGTCGTTATGGAACAAAACGTCCAAACGGTTCATATATTCGTTTTGATGATAATGCTGTTGTTTTACTTAAAGAAGATTTATCACCACGTGGAACACGTGTGTTCGGACCAGTTGCTCGTGAAATTCGTGAAAGATTCCCAAAAATCGTTTCATTAGCACCTGAAGTATTATAATAAGGAGTCATTTATGAATAAAGTTAAATTTAAAAAAGGTGATGAAGTTATTGTAATTGCTGGAAGAGAAAAAGGTAAAACAGGAAGAATTGAAAAAATCGATTCTAAAAAACAAACAGTTATTATCAAAGATTTAAATATGGTTACAAAACACAACAAACCATCACAAATGAATACAGAAGGTTCAATATCAAACATCGAAGCTCCAATCCATGTTTCAAACGTAGCATATTTAGTAAAAAAAGCTGGTAAAAATACAAACGCTCAATTTTCAAAAATTGGATTCCAAGTAAACAAAGATGGTAAAAAAGTAAGAATCGCTAAGAAAACTAAGAAGGAAATTTAATTATGAATTTAAAACAAGTTTATTTAGAGAAAGCAGTTCCTGCTTTAAGAGAAAAATACAATTACTCATCTATTATGGAAGTTCCAAGAATTGAAAAAATTGTTATCAACATGACAGCTGGTAAAGAAGTTTCAAACTCAAAAGCTATTGAAGAAGTTTTAAATGAATTAACACAAATCACAAGTCAAAAACCATTCCAAACAAGAGCTAAAAAATCTAATGCTTCTTGAAAATTACGTGAAGGTATGCCTATGGGTGGAAAAGTAACTTTACGTAGAGAAAGAATGTGAGATTTCTTAGAAAAATTAATTAATGTTGCAATGCCACGTATTCGTGATTTCCGTGGTGCAAACCCTAAAGCATTTGATGGTAGAGGAAACTTTGCTTTAGGAATTAAAGAAGAAATTATCTTCCCTGAAATTGAATTCGACAAAATCCGTCGTATCAAAGGATTAGACGTATTAATTGTAACTACTGCTAAAACAAACAAAGAAGCTAGAACATTACTAGAATTAGTTGGTGTACCATTTGAGAAAAAAGGAGATAAATAATGGCTAGAAAAGCATTAATCGAAAAAGCTAAACGTCACCCTAAATTCTCAACACGTGCATATACACGTTGTGAATTATGTGGACGTCCACACTCAGTATTAAGAAAATATAAAATTTGTCGTATCTGCTTCAGAGGCTTAGCTAATGAAGGAAAAATTCCAGGTATGAAGAAAGCGAGTTGATAATGTTTATTACAGATCCTATTTCAGATATGATCGTTCGTATCAAAAATTCTAATCAAAGAAAACACAAAACTGTTTCAATTCCTTACTCAAATAAAAAAGCAAAAATTCTAGATTTAATTTTAGCTGAAGGATACATTTCATCTTATGCAGTGGAAGGTGAAGGTGTTGAAAAATCATTAGTAGTTACATTAAAATATAAAGGTTCACAATCAGCAATCGTAGGAATTAAACGTATTTCAAAACCAGGTTTAAGAGTATACGTTAAAGCTGATGAATTACCTAAAGTATTATCAGGTTATGGAACAGCAATTATTTCAACTTCAAAAGGTATTATGACTGATAAAACAGCTAGAAAGGAAAATGTTGGGGGAGAAGTTATCGCCCACATTTGATAGGTAGTTCTATGTCTCGTGTTGGAAATAGAGTTCTTAACATTCCTGCTGGAACAACAGTTACTGTAAATGATACTTTAGTTACAGTAAGTGGAAAATTAGGAAAATTAGAAAGACAATTTAGTCCATTAATCACTGTTAAAGTTGAAAATAATCAAGTTACAACACTTCGTGCAAATGAAGAAAAACACACTAAACAATTACATGGAACAACAAATGCTCACATTTCAAATATGATCATTGGTGTTTCAAAAGGATTCCAAAAAGAATTAGCAATTAATGGGGTTGGATATAAAGCAGTGTATAAAGAAAATCAACTTCATGTTTCTGCTGGTTACTCACATGATGTTATTTTAAATGTTCCTTCTGATGTTAAAGTTGAAGTTCCTAAACCTACAATTGTTATTGTTTCAGGAATCAACAAACAATCAGTTGGTGAATTTGCAGCTAATGTTAGAGCAATTAGAAAACCTAATCCATACTCAGGAAAAGGTATTGCATATAAAGGTGAAAAAATCAGACGTAAAGAAGGGAAAACAGCTTCTAAATAATAGAAGTATAAGGTATATAATATGGCAAAATTATCAAGAAATCAAGCGAGAAAAGTTAAACATGTTCGTTTACGTCAACACATCGTTGGTTCAAGTGTTAAACCTCGTTTAAACGTTTTCAAATCTCACCAAAACTTATATGCTCAATTAATTGATGACTCTAAAGGAGTTACTTTAACAAGTGCTTCAACATTATCAAACAAAGAATATGGTGGAAATATTAAAGCTGCTAGTGAATTAGGTTCAGTAATGGGACAAAAAATCGTGAAGTTAGGAATTAAAGAAGTTGTTTTTGATCGTGGTGGTTACATTTACCATGGTCGTGTTAAAGCGTTTGCTGAAGCTGTAAGAGAAAAAGGAGTTAAATTCTAATGGAAAACCAAAAGAAAATTGAAAAAACTGTTGAAGAAACAGGAACAAAAAATGTAACTCTTAAGAAAAGAAATACAAAACCTGCTGTTAAAAACGCTGAAAATAATGAAAAACGTCAAAACAATTCAGAAAAACCAAGAAGAAACAACTTAAGAGAAAAAAAAGTTAATGATGCTTTTGCTGATTTTTCAGAAAAAGTTGTTGACATTGCTCGTGTTACAAAAGTTGTTAAAGGTGGAAGAAGATTTAGTTTCTCAGCATTTGTTGTAGTCGGAAATAAAAAAGGTCGTGTTGGATATGGACACGGAAAAGCAAATGAAGTTCCAGATGCAATTAAAAAAGCTGTTAAAGATGCTCAAAACAACCTTGTTGAAGTTCCTTTATACAATGGAACTATTCCTCATGAAACAAATGCTAAATTCTTAGCTTCAAAAGTTATTTTAAAACCAGCACCCGAAGGTAAAGGACTTATTGCTTCAGGTTCAGTTCGTGCTGTTGCTGAATTAGCTGGATACAACAACATTGTTACAAAAACATATGGATCACGTTCAAAAACAAACATCGTTAAAGCTACTGTTAAAGCTCTTAAAACTTTAAGAACACCTGAAAAAATTGCTGAAATCAGAGATAAAGATGTAAAGGAACTATTATAATGGATAGAATTAAATTACATACTCTTAAATATACAGAAGACTCAAGACCAGAAAAACACCGTAAAGGTCGTGGTCACGCTGCTGGTAAAGGTAAACAAGCGGGTAAAGGGCAATCAGGACAAAATAAACGTAAAGGTCATAGATTAGGTTTCGAAGGGGGTCAAACACCATGATTCCGTCGTATTGGAAAACGTGGATTCAACAATGTAAACCATGTTGAATACCAAGTAATTAATCTTAAAGACCTTGAAAGATGCTATGAAAACAATGATGAAGTATCAGTAGAAACTTTATTTGAAAAAGGTTTAATTAAAAGAACATTGCCTATTAAATTATTAGGTAATGGTGAATTAACTAAATCATTAACAATCAACATTCACAAAGTTTCTGAATCAGCAAGAAAAGCTGTCGAAGCTGCTGGTGGAAAAATTTTAGAATAATAAAATATAGTTGACGACATTTCGTCAACTTTTTATTTTGTTCTTTTTTAGTTCACCTAAATAAATTAACACATATTAAGGTGGAGGTTAATATGAATATATATAAATTAGAACAAATCGAAAATAAAATTAAATACATTAATGACAATTTTGAAAGCACACCTTTCAATAAAAGAGAAAAGTTAATGGATGAACTTGAAACTATGTTATTTAAATTAGTTGTTGATGAAGTAAATGTATGCAAACAATGTGGATTAAAGCAACCTAAATTTAATTATTTTAAATCTAAAAAAATGTTTGTACATAACAAATGTGGATACATTATTCCAGCGAATCAACTACTGAATAACTTTGATTTTGAGAAATGAAATCTAGAAGATTTTAGTAAAACTTTTTCAAAAATTCAAGATTGACATTGATTGATTTTTTAACAAATATAGCTTATTTTTAACTAAATATTACCGGAACATAATTGCTTTAAAAAAACACTAAATTTTATATAATTAAAATACAATTTGTATTTAATAAAAAGTGAGGATGAATGAGTTTTTTTAGAAGGAAGTCAAATAAACTTTTTGCATTATGGAATAAGATAAAAAGTAATTTTTTAAGTTTTTGAAGTACTAAAGATATAACCAAAAAAGTTCTATTCACCTTGCTTTTGTTAAGTATTTATATCATTGGTACAACTATAACAGCACCATTTGTTAAAATTAATTCTGCAAGAAATATTAATAGCGATTCATTTTTTGACACACTAAATTTAGTTGGTGGTGGTGGATTATCTAGATTCTCAATTTTTGCTTTAGGAATAAGTCCTTTTATTAATGCATCACTTATAATGATGATTCTACAGTCAAAATTATTCCCGCCTATTTACAAGTTAAGTCAAAGCGGACCACATGGAAGAAAGAAAATTAATGTTATTACCAGAGCAATAACTTTAGTAATTGCAATACCTCAAGCAATATTCTTAACTAAATCATTAACTGCTGGAGGAGCTTCAAGTGCATTTATTCAAATAGTTTCTCCAAACGGAATGAATGAAAATGTTATAGTTTTCTTTATACTTCCAATGATTTTGGTAGGTGCAACTTTATTCTGTTTATTCTTATCTGAAGAAATAACAAATAAAGGTATTGGTAACGGTACTAGTTTGATTATTTTCACTGGTATAGCAATGAGATTACCAATTCAATTCCAGTCAGCCTTTAAGGAATTATCAAATGATTTTTTAGTTAGTGGCTCATTAATTGGATTAATTAATTTTAGTTTCTATGTAATATGTTATTTCTTAGTAATTCTAATTATTTCTATTGTTTACAATAGTGAAAGACATATTCCTATTCAACAAGTTGGATCGGGTAGATCAAGAAATACTAAAGAAATGGGTAAATTACCAATTAAGTTGAATCCGGGTGGAATTATGCCTGTTATCTTTGCAATGATGGTTATTTCTTTCCCCACAATGATCGCTAATATCCTACCTAAAGATAATTATGGCGCTTGATGAATTAAACACAATTTACAATTCACTCAACCATTTGGTTTAGGATTATTGGTTGTTATAACATTTGTTTTCTCATTATTGATGGGAATCCAACAATCAAAAGTTGATAAAATAGCTGAAGATTTTGCTAAAAATTCAACATTCATTCCTGGTGTTAGACCTGGTGAAGAAACACAAGATTACTTAATTGGTGTTGTATTTAGATTGAGTTTGTTTAGTGCTTTCTATCTTGTTATTTTAGCAAGTATGCAACATGTACAAGTTATTTTAGGTATTTTACCTGCTCAAATTGCTTTCGGTGGAACTGGTTTAATGATTTTAGTTTCCGTAGCCATTGAAACAATAACTCAATTAAAAGCAAGAAATAAAACTGTTAAGCTTGCCAAAGCTAAAAGAGTTACTAAAGCTAACTTTAACTCTAAAAATGTAAATGGAGATGGTTTATTATGATAAAACAAAATTGTAATTTAATTTTTTTAGGAGCTCCTGGTGTTGGAAAAGGAACAGTAGCTTCAATTATCGCTAATTTAACAGATTTAGAACATGTTTCTACAGGCAATATATTTAGAAACGAAATAAAGAACAAAACTGAATTAGGATTAAAAGTTCAAGAAATTGTTACAACTGGTGGTTATGTTCCTGACGAAATAACAAACAGAATTGTTAAAAATAAAATAGATGAAACAATTAAAACAAATACAAAAATAATTCTTGATGGTTTTCCAAGAACAATTGATCAAGCAAAATTTTTAGAAACAATCGAAAACTTTGATTATAAAGTGGTTGAATTGTATGCTCCAGAATCAGTTATTTTAGAAAGATTATCTGGAAGAAGAACTTGTTCAAAGTGTTCAACTGGGTATCATGTTAAATTTAAACCAAGTTCAAAGGGTGATAAATGTGAAAATTGTGGCGGTGATTTAGAACAACGTAAAGACGATCAACCTAGTTCAATTATCAAAAGATTAGAAATTTACAATGAACAAACAAACCCATTAATTGATTATTTTAAAAATGCAAACAGATTGATTGTGGTAGAAGCTATTGACGCTCCAGAAAATGTTGCAGATAGTGTTTTGAAAAAAATTAAATAGTAATACAATTTAAAACATAATAATTAACATATTTAGGATTTATTATTTCTTTGATAAAAGATAAAAACGCAATAGATAAAATTACCAAATCATGTAAAATCTTGGCAGAAGTCAAACAAATTGTTTGAGATTTCGTAAGACCAGGGGTTTCTTTAAAAGAAATTGATCAATTAGCTTTTAAAGAAATAATAAAGAGAGGTGCCGTTCCGGCATTTAAAGGATTATACGGCTTTCCTGCAACTGCTTGTATATCCGTAAATGATGAATTGATCCATGGTATTCCTTCTGACTATATAGTTAAAGATGGAGACCTAGTTAGCGTTGATTTGGGTTGTATCTGACAAGGTTACAACAGCGATAGTGCTTTTACAAAAGGTGTAGGAGAAATTAGTGAAACTGATAAAAAGCTAATTTTAGTTGCAAAACAATCTTTTGAAGCAGGTCTTAACGCTATAAAACCTGGAGCAAGAGTAGGTGATATTTCAGCTGCTATTTGAGAGGTTATTAAGAAAAATAATTTTTTCACACCTGATGAATTTTGTGGTCATGGAATTGGGTTTCAACTTCATGAGGAACCGAATGTTCCTAATAGAGGTAAGAAAAATACTGGTCCATTATTAAAGGATGGGATGGTTATTTGTATCGAACCTATGATTACTCAAACTAAAAAGATCAAAATTCTAAAAGATGGATGAACAGTCGTTTCAACTGATGGTTCTAATACAGCACATTATGAACATACTGTTTTGATTAAAAATGGAAAAGGTGTAGTTTTAACGAAAGGAATCTAAATTGGCAAAAGACGCAATAAAGATGACTGGAGTGGTTAAAACTGTTTATTCTACTGATTCATATGAAGTAGAATTAGAAAACGGCATGACTATGAAAGTTTATATTTCGGGTAAAATGAGAGTTAATCACATAAGAATTTTACCTGGTGATAAAGTAGATGTTGATATTAGTCCATATGATTTAACTCAAGGACGTATCGTTTACAGACACAAATAATTAAAGGAGCTAAAATGAAAGTTAGAGCTAGTGTTAAAAGAATGTGTAAAGATTGCAAAATTATTAAACGTAAAGGTGTTATTAGAGTAATTTGTGAATTACCTAAACACAAACAAAGACAAGGATAGGAGATAAGATGGCCAGAATTTTAAACGTTGAAATTCCTAATGACAAACGTGTTGTTGTGTCATTAACATATATTTATGGTATCGGACCAAGCTTAGCTAAAAAGATTTGTGCTGAAGCAGGAATAAGTGAAGATGCTCGTGTAAAGAGCTTATCAGAAGATGAATTATCAAAAATTCGTGAAGCAGCTAAACACTATACAACAGAAGGTGATTTACGTAGAGAAGTTAACTTAAATATTAAACGTTTAATGGAAATTAAATGTTACCGTGGAATTAGACACCGTAAAGGATTACCTGTACGTGGACAATCAACTAAAAAGAATGCTCGCACACGTAAAGGACCTAGAAAAACAGTTGCTGGAAAGAAAGGTAAATAATATATGGCTCGTAAAACTAAGAAAAAGAATATTACAACAGGTATTGCACATATTCATTCAACCAACCAAAACACAATTGTTACATTTTCAGATGAACAAGGTAATGTTATAGCATGATCATCAGCTGGTGCTATTGGTTACAAAGGTACAAAGAAAAAAACACCTTATGCTGCAGGTTTAGCAGCTCAAGCAGCAGCTGAAGCAGCTAAAGAACACGGTATTAAATCTGTTAAAGTTGAACTTAAAGGTCTTGGAGCTGGAAAAGATGCTGCAAGAAAACAAATCGAAGTTTCAGGTATCACAGTTACAGAAATTAAGGATGTTACACCTGTTCCTCACAATGGAACAAGACCTCCTAAGCGTATTCTAAAACGTGCTAAGAAATAAAAGTACTATTATTAATGATAAGAAAGTAGGTATCTTAAATGGAAAAGATGAAAAGATTAGATTATCTTAAAGTTCCTTCATTAAACAAAGTAAGTGATTTTGAAACCACATTCAGTTTACAACCATTAGAAAGAGGATTTGGAAATACACTTGGTGTTGCTTTAAGAAGAGTTTTATTATCGAATATAACTTCTTTAGCTCCATTCTGCATTAAAATCGAAGGTGTTAATCATGAATTTCAAGGAATTCCTGGTGTGGTTGAAGATGTTCCATCACTAATCATGAATTTAAGAGAAGTAAGATTCAAATATGATTCTGAATTAGTTAATGATGATGAAATCATCAAGGTTGAACTTAAAGCGGATGAAGTTGGTGAAATTACATCAAGATATTTAACAGTTGTTGACAATCCAAATGTTGAAATCATCGACCACAACATTCACATTGCTGATGTTAGTGCGGCTAACTCATTAAAAATTGAAATGTTCATAAGACCAGGTCGTGGATTTTTATCAAGTGAAGAAAACAAATTAATTGTTAATAAACTTGAAGGTGAATTAGCAGCTAATTCAAAAATTAAAAAAGGTAAGTTTATTGCTGTTGATTCAAAATTCTCTCCAATCAAACTTGTTAACTACAAGGTTGAAGAATTAAACTCATCTAGCGCTAAAGTTGAAGAAAGACTAGATTTTACATTAATTACTGATGGAACAGTTAAAGCTGAACAAGCTATTAAACAAGCTTCAGAAATTTTAATTGCACACTTTATGGTTATAGGAAACACTGATGAAATGAAAGTTGATGTTTTCGCAGATGAAGTTGAAGAGGAACCACAAGAAAATGAAGCAGATCTTGATATCAACCAATTAAATCTTTCTGTACGTTCATTAAATGCATTGAGAAGAATAAATAAAACAAAAGTTTCAGACATTATCGAAATGACATATGATGAGCTTGAACAAACAAAGAACTTAGGTAAAAAATCATTAGAAGAAATAGTACAAAAACTTCAAGAGTTTGGATTTACACTTAAAAAAAGAGATGAATAATGGCTAACCCAAAACAAATTTACTCACGTGATACTAAATGAAGAAATGGAGTTATGCGTTCGTTAACAAGTGAATTATTTGTTAATGGAAGAATAACAACAACTTTAACAAGAGCAAAAGAATTACGTAAACACGCTGAAAGAATGATTCAAAAAGCTAAAAATCCAACTTTAGCAAATCGTCGTGCTGTTGCTGCTTATTTACGCCCAATTAAAACAAAAGAAAACGTTGAAGTACTTACACATTTATTTTCAAATATTGCACCAAAATACCAAGAAAGAAATGGTGGATACACAAGAATTATTAAATTACCTGCACGTTTAGGTGATAATACACGTATGGCAATCATCGAATTAGTTTAATTAATAATAAAACATAAACTTAATAGAAATGCAAACCACCAATTTGGTGGTTTTTATTTATAATATAACTATATAAAAAGGAGAATATGTTTTATTTAATACATAAAAAAACTGGAATTAGTTCATTTGAAGCAATAAGCAAATTTAGAAAAGAAAATAAAATTAAAAAAATAGGACACAGCGGAACTCTTGACCCTCTAGCTGAAGGGCTGTTGCTTGTAGCAACTGATGAGGACACAAAATTATTAGAGTATATCTCGAATAAAACCAAAGAATATGTAGTTGAAGGTGTTTTTGGATATGAAACTGATACATATGACATTTTAGGTAAGGTTATAAATAATACAGACAATAAAGTCACTGAAGAAGTTTTAAGCAAAAAACTTGAAGAATTAAGCAAAACAATAAGTCAAGTACCGCCAAAATTTTCTGCAAAAAAAATTAATGGAGTAAGAGCATATGAACTTGCTAGAAAAGATATAGATTTTGAAGTAAAAGAACAGAAAATTAAAATATTTGACTATAAATTATTGAGTTTTGACTTTGCAAAACAAACTTATAGAATTTATTTTAGGGTTTCTGAAGGGTGTTATATTAGAAGTTTAGTTAATGATTTAGGTCTTCTTTGCAACAATTATTCAACAATGACAAAATTAGAAAGAAATGGTATTGGTGTTCTGGATATAAGTAGGTTGAGTGGTAAGGAATTTGTCGAAATAAATTACAAAGATATCTTAAACTTACCAATATTTATATACAATCAAAAGCAAAGAGAATATTTGAAAAATGGTAATAAATTAACTAATATAAATAATAAAAATGATGAAGTAGTTTTATTAATCAATGGAGATACTAATGAAATTGGAGGGGTTGCAAAAATTTTTAACAATGAGCTTATTGTTAAAAAGATTTTTCCTAATAAGATATAATTTATTTTCTAAAGTGAGGTATTATGAAAAATCTTAAAAATATTATAAAATGTGCTGCATTTGATATTGATGGTACAATTCTCCCAAATGGAAATACAAAATTCAGTCAAAAAACTATTGACGCATTTTCGCTTTTAAGAAAAAATGGGATTGTGTCAATACTAGCGACCGCTAGAGAATTTTCAACAATTTGCGATTTTTTAGAGCAATTGAAACCAGACTATTTTATTGGAGCTAACGGTTCATTCATACTTGATTGTAATAAAAATGAAATTATTTATGAAGTTGGTTTAAACTTAAATGAAGTAAAAATGCTTTATGATGAATTTTATAATGATAATTTTAATTTCATAATAACAGATGTAAATAAATCATATTATTCTAAAAATACTAATTTATACACTTGATTCATTAGACCCAATATAAGTAAATATGAGGAATTAGATTTTAACAAAATAATTGATAAAAGAATTTACGTAATCACTTTAAGTGGAGAAAATATTTCAAATAAAGTCGATTTGATTAATGATTTTATAAATAAAAATAATTTAAATATGGAAATAAATTCTACTTGAAGTAGAGGTATATTCATAGGTCCTAAAAAAACAACAAAAAGTTCAACTTTAGAATTATTAACAAAAAAAATTGGTTATTCAAATGATAATTTAATTGCTTTTGGTGATTCATCTAACGATTTTGAAATGATTCGTGATGCTGTTTATGGTGTTGCTATGGAAAGAGCGAACTGAAGAATTAAAAGTGTTGCCGATGATGTTGCTCTTGATTGCGAATATGACGGAGCATATTTAAAACTTAAAGAGCTAAAGTTGATATAAAATGAAACCACTAGAGATTTATGAATTAGATAGCTGAAAACCCTCAGAAAATATAATATATGTAATCGGTGCATTCGAATCATTTCATTTGGGACATTATCAATTATTGAAAAAAGCAGTTGAAATTAAAAAAAATGAACAAATTGTTTTGGTTTATTTCAAGAATGAAACAACAATGTTCAAAATGAAAGATGGATTATTTTGTGATAATGATGCAAAAAGATATATCTTCAGCACATTTAATGAAATTGATAAAGCAATAGAATTAGATTTTAGTAAAATTTCACTTCTTGAAGGTGATGTATTTATAGAAAGATTAACAAATAATAAAAATAATTGTTCAATTATTTGTGGGAAAGACTTTAAATTTGGAAAGTCTGCTAAATGAGATACATCAAAACTAAAAAATAGCTTTAAAAATATGAATGTAATTGATTTGGATTTATTAAAATATAAAGATATAAAAATCGGAACTAAAAACCTAAAAGAATTATTGAATTTTGGGCAAATTAAGTTTTTGAATTCTTTATTAACGCGAGAGTACTTATTGGCATGCAAAATTAAATCTAATCTTGAATTATCAATAAATAATGATATTGTTGAAATTCATTCGGGAGTTTATGCAGCAGCACTGATTGTAAACAAAATTAAATATTACTGCGTCTTACATATAAGTTTGAAGAATAATTTTCATTTTAAGCTTATTGATATAAAAGCATTTGAAATTGAAAATGTACCTGCTAAATTAATTATATATTCTGAAATTAGATTAATAACTAACTCACAAAATGATAAACTAACAAACGAAGATGTACTAGAAGCAAAAAATTTTATTATTAATGATAATAGTATATAATTTATAAGCATTTTCTTAATTGCAAATTTTTATACTAGGTGATAAATAAGTTTAACGCTTGGATAAAACATAATTTAAAAAAATAGGAGACAAAAAATTATGATTTCTAATGAAACAAAATTAGGATTAGTTAAGAAATACGGAAAAAACGCAAAAGACACAGGAAATACTTTTGTTCAAATTGCTATTTTAACCGAAGATATTGAATCATTAAAACCACATTTCTTAAAAAATCCAAAAGACAAACACTCACGTCGTGGATTTATGGCTAAAATTAACAAACGTCGTGTATTACTTGATCACTTAAAATCAAAAGATTTAGAAGAATACAACAGATGTATTAAAGAACTTAATTTACGTAAATAATAAAAGCCGAAAGGCTTTTTTATTCTTTTTGTTCATTTTTTGTTCACTTCTAAATAAACATTCATATTATTATGGAGGTTTATATGAGCGATAAGAAAAAAATTATTGACGAAGCTATTTTAGAAATTAGCAAAAAATTTGGAAATGAATCAATTATGTATTTAGGGGATGTCCCTCATGCAGATGTTGATACTTTTTCAAGTGGAAGCTTTAAATTAAATGACATTTTAGGAATAGGTGGTTGACCAAAAGGTAGAATTATTGAAATTTATGGCCCTGAGAGTTCTGGAAAAACAACTTTATGTCTACATGCAGTTGCAGAAATACAAAAAAAAGGTGGAATAGCAGCATTCATTGATGCAGAGCATTCGATCGATCCGGTATACGCCGGAAAAATTGGGGTTGATGTTGAAAAATTATTAATAAGTCAACCAGATTCAGGCGAACAAGCACTAGAAATTGTAGATATGTTATCTAAATCAGGAAATATTGATTTAATAGTTGTTGATTCAGTAGCAGCATTAGTACCAGAATCTGAGTTAAATGGAGATATGAGAGAACAACAAATCGGTTCTCAAGCAAGATTAATGTCTAAAGCATTAAGGAAAATAACTTCTGTGTCTAATAAAAATAAAACTACAATTATTTTTATTAATCAGATAAGAGAAAAAGTTGGTGTTTGTTATGGCAACCCAGAAACAACAACAGGTGGTAGAGCATTAAAATTTTATGCCTCAATAAGGTTAGAAGTAAGAAAAGGTCAACCTATAGTTGATGGTAAAGATACCATCGGCAATGAATTGAAAATAAAAGTGGTAAAAAATAAATTAGCAGCACCATACAAAAAAATGGATACAGAATTAATTTTTTCATGTGGTATTGACAGAATTGGTGAAATAATAGATGAAGCTGTTGAAAAAAATGTTTTAGTAAAAAAAGGTTCATGATACTCCTATGAAGGTAAAAATTTAGCTCAAGGAAAAAAGACTATGAGAGATGTGTTATCTTCTGATCAAGTTTTACTAAATGAAATAGAAAATAAAATACTTTAAATAAATATATATAATTTAATAAATATTAATTCATTTTGTAGAAAACGGTAAAATGACTAATCAAAGACTTAAATTATTATTTATTGGTGATATATTTGGAGAACCAGGTGTTGAGTTTGTTGAAGAATTACTTCCGATAATAAGAAAAGAATATAACATAGATTTTGTTATTGGACAAGCAGAAAATGTATCTGGAAGAAAAGGATTTGTTAAAGAAGATTATGAAAGGTTAAAATCATCTGGAGTAGATGCCTTTACTTTAGGTAATCATGTTTGAGCAAAAAAAGAAATTCTTGAAATAATTCATAACGAAGATGTGATTAGGCCAGCCAACATTAATCCTCAATATGCTGGCGAAGGAACGAGAATTTTTAATATCAAAGGAATGTCTTTAAGAGTAACTCAGTTAATGGGAATAACTTTTAATAAATTATCTCCTCCATGAAATGAAGAATATGCAGACAATTTTTTTGATTGCATAGATAATATTATTAAATTTAAAGAGAAAAGTGATTTCCACTTTATTGATTTTCATGCTGAAACAACAAGTGAAAAAAATGTATTAGGATTATATGTTGATGGCAAAGTTGATGCGATTTGTGGCACACACACGCATGTACAAACAAATGATGATAAAAAATTACCTAATCATACTTTATATATAACAGATGTAGGGATGACTGGGCCAGCCAACTCAGCTATTGGCGCGGATTTTGAATCAGTATATGAGAAAATGAGATTTGACAGACCATCAAAATTTGAAGTTTCTAAAAATAAGCAACAATTTAATGCCGTCATTTTAGAACTTAATAATATAAATAAGGAAAATAACAAAATTACTAAATTAAATATAGCTAAAAATTAATTTAATAAATTTGTTATTTTTTTTTTTTTTTTTTCTTTGGTTTAAAAAAATCTTTGCTATAATTCTTTAGACACACGACAAATAATGTGTTAAAAGTTCTTTGAAAACTAGATATACAAACATGACAGTCAATTTTTTCGAGAGTTTGATCCTGGCTCAGGATGAACGCTGGCTGTGTGCCTAATACATGCATGTCGAGCGGAGTTCTTCGGAACTTAGCGGCGAATGGGTGAGTAACACGTACTTAACATGCCCTCTAGATTGGAATAACGATTAGAAATGATCGCTAATGCCGGATACTTATATCTTTCGCATGAAGGATATATAAAAGGAGCGTTTGCTTCGCTAGAGGATTGGGGTGCGTAACATTAGCTAGTTGGTAGGGTAATGGCCTACCAAGGCTATGATGTTTAGCGGGGTTGAGAGACTGATCCGCCACACTGGGACTGAGATACGGCCCAGACTCCTACGGGAGGCAGTAGTAGGGAATTTTCCACAATGGACGAAAGTCTGATGGAGCGACACAGCGTGCAGGATGACGGCCTTCGGGTTGTAAACTGCTGTTATAAGGGAAGAAAAAATAAAGTAGGAAATGACTTTATCTTGACGGTACCTTGTCAGAAAGCAACGGCTAACTATGTGCCAGCAGCCGCGGTAATACATAGGTTGCAAGCGTTATCCGGAATTATTGGGCGTAAAGCGTCTGTAGGTTGTTTGTTAAGTCTGACGTGAAAACTTGGGGCTCAACCCCAAATTGCGTTGGATACTGGCAAACTAGAGTTATGAAGAGGTTAGCGGAATTCCTTGTGAAGCGGTGAAATGCGTAGATATAAGGAAGAACACCAACTTGGCGAAGGCAGCTAACTGGGCATACACTGACACTGAGAGACGAAAGCGTGGGGAGCAAACAGGATTAGATACCCTGGTAGTCCACGCTGTAAACGATGATGATTAGCTGATGGGGAACTCATCGGCACAGCTAACGCATTAAATCATCCGCCTGAGTAGTATGCTCGCAAGAGTGAAACTTAAAGGAATTGACGGGGATCCGCACAAGCGGTGGAGCATGTGGTTTAATTTGAAGATACGCGTAGAACCTTACCCACTCTTGACATCTTCCGCAAAGCTATAGAGATATAGTGGAGGCTAACGGAATGACAGATGGTGCATGGTTGTCGTCAGCTCGTGTCGTGAGATGTTCGGTTAAGTCCTGCAACGAGCGCAACCCTTGTCCTTAGTTAAATGTTCTAAGGAGACTGCCCGAGTAATTGGGAGGAAGGTGGGGACGACGTCAAATCATCATGCCTCTTACGAGGGGGGCAACACACGTGCTACAATGGACGGTACAAAGAGACGCAATACGGCGACGTGGAGCAAATCTCAAAAAACCGTTCTCAGTTCGGATTGTAGTCTGCAACTCGACTACATGAAGTCGGAATCGCTAGTAATCGTAGATCAGCTACGCTACGGTGAATACGTTCTCGGGTCTTGTACACACCGCCCGTCACACCATGGGAGCTGGTAATGCCCGAAGTCGGTTTTGTTAACTACGGAGACAACTGCCTAAGGCAGGACTGGTGACTGGGGTGAAGTCGTAACAAGGTATCCCTACGAGAACGTGGGGATGGATTACCTCCTTTCTACGGAGTACACCTTAGTACAACAAGTACTGATAACAATGACTAAATAATTTTTAATGTCATGTGCTAATGTTTTAGTCCACTAGTGTATATCTAGTTTTGAGGGAACTTTCTCTCATGATCTTTGAAAACTGAATAGTTATACATTTTTAATATAACAACGACATCATTAAACAAAATAAAGATTATGTCTTATTTGTTTTGATACCGAGTTAATAAATTTAATTTATTAAAATGTCTTAAAATACATCAACAATAGGTAAATATTGTACTTTTAAATAAGTAAGAGTTTATGGTGGATGCCTTGGGTCTGGAAGTCGATGAAGGACGTGATAACCTGCGATAAGCCTCGTGGAGCTGGAAATGCGCTATGAAACGGGGATTTCCGAATGGGGAAACCTAACTAGAGTAAAGTCTAGTTGCTTTCTAATGAATAAAATAGTTAGATAGACGAGACACGTTGTGAACTGAAACATCTTAGTAGCAACAGGAAGAGAAAATAAATAATGATTCTATTAGTAGCGGCGAGCGAAAATGGAAGAGCCCAAACCAACACATGTTGGGGTTGTAGGACAGCCTTTTTAAGTTACAAAATTGTAGTATAGCAGAAAAACTTGGAAAAGTTTAGCATAGAAGGTGAAACTCCTGTATGCGAAATATTACAATCTTATGGCTGTATCCTGAGTAGGGCGGGGCACGTGAAACCCTGTCTGAATCTGCCGGGACCATCCGGTAAGGCTAAATACTAACCAGACACCGATAGTGAACTAGTACCGTGAGGGAAAGGTGAAAAGAACCCCGGGAGGGGAGTGAAATAGATTCTGAAACCATTTACTTACAATTAGTCAGAGCCCGTTAACGGGTGATGGCGTACATCTTGCAGTATGGACCGGCGAGTTATGTTAACATGCGAGGTTAAGTGGAAAAAAGCGGAGCCGTAGAGAAATCGAGTCTTAATAGGGCGTTTAGTATGTTGATATATACCCGAAACCATGTGATCTATTCATGAGCAGGTTGAAGCTTGGCTAATCCCAAGTGGAGGACCGAACCGTAGTACGCTGAAAAGTGCCCGGATGACTTGTGAATAGTGGAGAAATTCCAATCGAACTTGGAGATAGCTGGTTCTCCTCGAAATAGCTTTAGGGCTAGCGTGTGATGTTAAATCTTGGTGGTAGAGCACTGAATATGGAATGGCCGCGCCTAGCGGTACTGACTATAATCAAACTCCGAATACCATTATGTATTATCATGCAGTCGGAACCGGGGTGCTAACGTCCCGGCTCGCGAGGGAAACAACCCAGATCGTCAGCTAAGGTCCCAAAATCGTGTTAAGTGAGAAAGGTTGTGAGATTTCATAAACAACTAGGAAGTTGGCTTAGAAGCAGCCATCTTTTAAAGAGTGCGTAATAGCTCACTAGTCAAGAGATCTTGCGCCAATAATTTAACGGGACTAAAACACGATACCGAAGCTACGGGTACATTTGTACGTTAGAGGAGCGTTCTTATCAGCATTGAAGCATGACCGTGAGGACATGTGGAGCGTTAAGAAGTGAGAATGCCGGTATGAGTAACGATTCGTGGTGAGAATCCACGACGCCTATTGGGGAAGGTTTCCTGGGCAAGGTTCGTCCACCCAGGGTTAGTCAGGACCTAAGGAGAGGCTGAAAAGCGTATTCGATGGACAACAGGTTAATATTCCTGTACTGAGAGTAGTGTGATGGAGTGACGGAGAAGGATAGCAGTACCCATTATCGGATTTGGGGGTAAGCAATAACTGGTCAGTGTAGTTAAATGCGCACTGTATAACCGGGAGTTGTGATGCATAGTGAACGGCAACAAGTAACGAATTCTGTGATTTCATGCTTCCAAGAAAAGCTTCTAAACTTTAAACTACTTATCACCTGTACCGAGAACGGACACACGTCCCCGAGATGAGTATTCTAAGGCGAGCGAGAAAACCAATGTTAAGGAACTCTGCAAATTGACCCCGTAAGTTCGCGAGAAGGGGCGCCCATGTAAATGGGCCACAGTAAATTTTGAGGGGCAACTGTTTATCAAAAACACAGCTCTCTGCTAAACCGCAAGGTGATGTATAGGGGGTGAAGCCTGCCCAGTGCCCGAAGGTTAAGCGGATGCGTTAGCTTTATGCGAAGCGTTGAAGTGAAGCCCGGGTGAACGGCGGCCGTAACTATAACGGTCCTAAGGTAGCGAAATTCCTTGTCGGCTAAATACTGACCTGCACGAAAGGCGCAATGATCTCTCAACTGTCTCAACATTGGACTCGGTGAAATTATGGTCCCAGTGAAAACGCTGGGTACCCGCATCAAGACGAAAAGACCCCATGGAGCTTTACTACAACTTCGTATTGGAACTTGGCCTAACATGTGTAGGATAGGTGGGAGACTGTGATGTTAGGGCGCTAGCCCTAATGGAGTCGCCGTTGAAATACCACCCTTGGTATGTTGAGTTTCTAACTTGCCGCCGTTATCCGGTGGGAGGACAGTGCGTGGTGGGTAGTTTGACTGGGGCGGTCGCCTCCTAAAAGGTAACGGAGGCGTTCAAAGGTACACTCAATACGGTCAGAAACCGTATGCAGAGCGCAAAGGTAGAAGTGTGCTTGACTGCGAGACCTACAAGTCGAGCAGGTGCGAAAGCAGGACTTAGTGATCCGGCTGTACGTCATGGAACGGCAGTCGCTCAACGGATAAAAGTTACCCTGGGGATAACAGGCTTATCTTGCCCAAGAGATCACATCGACGGCAAGGTTTGGCACCTCGATGTCGGCTCATCGCATCCTGGAGCTGGAGTCGGTTCCAAGGGTTTGGCTGTTCGCCAATTAAAGCGGTACGCGAGCTGGGTTCAGAACGTCGTGAGACAGTTCGGTCCCTATCTGATGTGGGCGTTGGAATATTGATGAGAGCTGCTCTTAGTACGAGAGGACCGGAGTGGACACACCACTGGTGTTCCTATTGTTTCGCCAGAAGCATAGCAGGGTAGCCAAGTGTGGAAAGGATAACCGCTGAAAGCATCTAAGTGGGAAGCCTCCTCAGAGATAAGTATTCCCTTGAAATTCCTTGTAGACGACGAGGTTGATAGGATGGAAGTGTAAGTGTAGCAATACATTCAGCTGACCATTACTAATAAATTGATAGGTTTAAAAGTGGATGAATTTATAGACTTTTTAATAAATTATCAACAACTATTCAGTTTTCAAAGATTTCGTCCGTCATGGACTTTTTTTTATTTTATAAATTTAACAAAGGAGATTAAAATTAACAAAGTAAATGACAAGACTTTTAATAACTTTTTAAATACTAGTTCTATATTATTAGATGATAAAGATTACACAAAATTTTTGAAATATTTTGCTAGTGTTCTTAAAAATATAGAAGTTCCTAGATTTGAAAAGAATTATTTAGTATTAAAAGAAAAACAACACCTTTATAAAAATGAAGGTTTTGTATATGAAAAAATCGAATTTAAGATAAATAAAGAAATAGATGATCTGATTGAGATATTTGACAATTTATTGTTAGAAATGAATTTTAATTCAACAATTCCAAAAGAATTACACAAAAAATATCAAATAAATATTATTTATAAATATAAAAATACAATACTTAAAAAAGTTTATTTAACAATCGATAATATAAAGAATCATAATCAAAACAATTTCTCAAATTTTACAAATCCTAGAAACGAAGATTATTCAACAATTTATACAACTAAACGTAAATGATATTTATATAGTGAACCATATATTAAAAGTTCTAAATTTATTATTAATCGTTCAAACAAACCTCATATTGATTTTTATGATATTATTGAAAAATTATATTCATGATTTATCGAACTAGTAGAAGATAAAATAATAGAATTTAATCCAGAAACATTTATAAAAGATTTTAATAATTTTAAATCAAGGAATAGTAGATTAAAATATTCATCTGATTTGTGAGATGAATACAGCCCAAACACAAAGAAAAAAGATGAAATTTATAGTGAACTAGTTCATTATGGACTTTGAAATGCATTTTTAAATTTTATAAATGCAATTTTAATCAATAATAAAGACAAAATATTTTTTAACTATAATGAATTAATTGTTAAAAATTACTTTATAAAAAACAATAATGTTTCATTAAAAAGAGATATTGATATTACTGACGGCGATATAATTGACCTACACTGAAACAATTTTATTGAATTTTGTGAAGAAAAATGTGATTTTAGAATTCCTGATTTTGCTATAGGTAATTTAGATGATGATGAAGATGATTCGCTCATTAGATATTTATTGCTACAATATAATTTATTAACAAGATATAGAATTTTAAATAATGAATATTTAAATGATAAAACTACATTAATTGACACTCTAACTATATTAAATAAAATTCATGATTCTGGGAATTTAGATATTTTTATAAATAAAATAGAAGAAATAAAAATTGAATTAAGTAAGATTATTTCTAATTCAATTTCAATTGATGAAGACAAAGAAGAAAAATTAAATAAATATATTATTTCGAAAATAATTGACAAAATTGAATTGAATAGTGTTTATATTACAGATATCATTCAATTAATAATAAATAATAATATAGATAATAATTATATAAATAGTATTGAAAAATACCGAAATAATGAAATATTTAATTTTTTATTTAATTCTTATAAACCAAAAAAATCAGATTCATTAAGTAAAAATATAAGCTATAGTAGAATAGTAAGAGACATACATAATAAAATTAAAAAAATTAATTAATAATTTTATTTTTGTGCTATACTTTCATAGCTAACAAATTAGCAACAAAAAAATTTATAAAAAACATAAAAAAATAATTGATTAAAAATTTTTTTATGTTATAATTGTTTCACACAAATTAAAAAAAGTTCTTTGAAAACTAGATATACAAACATGACAGTCAATTTTTTCGAGAGTTTGATCCTGGCTCAGGATGAACGCTGGCTGTGTGCCTAATACATGCATGTCGAGCGGAGTTCTTCGGAACTTAGCGGCGAATGGGTGAGTAACACGTACTTAACATGCCCTCTAGATTGGAATAACGATTAGAAATGATCGCTAATGCCGGATACTTATATCTTTCGCATGAAGGATATATAAAAGGAGCGTTTGCTTCGCTAGAGGATTGGGGTGCGTAACATTAGCTAGTTGGTAGGGTAATGGCCTACCAAGGCTATGATGTTTAGCGGGGTTGAGAGACTGATCCGCCACACTGGGACTGAGATACGGCCCAGACTCCTACGGGAGGCAGTAGTAGGGAATTTTCCACAATGGACGAAAGTCTGATGGAGCGACACAGCGTGCAGGATGACGGCCTTCGGGTTGTAAACTGCTGTTATAAGGGAAGAAAAAATAAAGTAGGAAATGACTTTATCTTGACGGTACCTTGTCAGAAAGCAACGGCTAACTATGTGCCAGCAGCCGCGGTAATACATAGGTTGCAAGCGTTATCCGGAATTATTGGGCGTAAAGCGTCTGTAGGTTGTTTGTTAAGTCTGACGTGAAAACTTGGGGCTCAACCCCAAATTGCGTTGGATACTGGCAAACTAGAGTTATGAAGAGGTTAGCGGAATTCCTTGTGAAGCGGTGAAATGCGTAGATATAAGGAAGAACACCAACTTGGCGAAGGCAGCTAACTGGGCATACACTGACACTGAGAGACGAAAGCGTGGGGAGCAAACAGGATTAGATACCCTGGTAGTCCACGCTGTAAACGATGATGATTAGCTGATGGGGAACTCATCGGCACAGCTAACGCATTAAATCATCCGCCTGAGTAGTATGCTCGCAAGAGTGAAACTTAAAGGAATTGACGGGGATCCGCACAAGCGGTGGAGCATGTGGTTTAATTTGAAGATACGCGTAGAACCTTACCCACTCTTGACATCTTCCGCAAAGCTATAGAGATATAGTGGAGGCTAACGGAATGACAGATGGTGCATGGTTGTCGTCAGCTCGTGTCGTGAGATGTTCGGTTAAGTCCTGCAACGAGCGCAACCCTTGTCCTTAGTTAAATGTTCTAAGGAGACTGCCCGAGTAATTGGGAGGAAGGTGGGGACGACGTCAAATCATCATGCCTCTTACGAGGGGGGCAACACACGTGCTACAATGGACGGTACAAAGAGACGCAATACGGCGACGTGGAGCAAATCTCAAAAAACCGTTCTCAGTTCGGATTGTAGTCTGCAACTCGACTACATGAAGTCGGAATCGCTAGTAATCGTAGATCAGCTACGCTACGGTGAATACGTTCTCGGGTCTTGTACACACCGCCCGTCACACCATGGGAGCTGGTAATGCCCGAAGTCGGTTTTGTTAACTACGGAGACAACTGCCTAAGGCAGGACTGGTGACTGGGGTGAAGTCGTAACAAGGTATCCCTACGAGAACGTGGGGATGGATTACCTCCTTTCTACGGAGTACACCTTAGTACAACAAGTACTGATAACAATGACTAAATAATTTTTAATGTCATGTGCTAATGTTTTAGTCCACTAGTGTATATCTAGTTTTGAGGGAACTTTCTCTCATGATCTTTGAAAACTGAATAGTTATACATTTTTAATATAACAACGACATCATTAAACAAAATAAAGATTATGTCTTATTTGTTTTGATACCGAGTTAATAAATTTAATTTATTAAAATGTCTTAAAATACATCAACAATAGGTAAATATTGTACTTTTAAATAAGTAAGAGTTTATGGTGGATGCCTTGGGTCTGGAAGTCGATGAAGGACGTGATAACCTGCGATAAGCCTCGTGGAGCTGGAAATGCGCTATGAAACGGGGATTTCCGAATGGGGAAACCTAACTAGAGTAAAGTCTAGTTGCTTTCTAATGAATAAAATAGTTAGATAGACGAGACACGTTGTGAACTGAAACATCTTAGTAGCAACAGGAAGAGAAAATAAATAATGATTCTATTAGTAGCGGCGAGCGAAAATGGAAGAGCCCAAACCAACACATGTTGGGGTTGTAGGACAGCCTTTTTAAGTTACAAAATTGTAGTATAGCAGAAAAACTTGGAAAAGTTTAGCATAGAAGGTGAAACTCCTGTATGCGAAATATTACAATCTTATGGCTGTATCCTGAGTAGGGCGGGGCACGTGAAACCCTGTCTGAATCTGCCGGGACCATCCGGTAAGGCTAAATACTAACCAGACACCGATAGTGAACTAGTACCGTGAGGGAAAGGTGAAAAGAACCCCGGGAGGGGAGTGAAATAGATTCTGAAACCATTTACTTACAATTAGTCAGAGCCCGTTAACGGGTGATGGCGTACATCTTGCAGTATGGACCGGCGAGTTATGTTAACATGCGAGGTTAAGTGGAAAAAAGCGGAGCCGTAGAGAAATCGAGTCTTAATAGGGCGTTTAGTATGTTGATATATACCCGAAACCATGTGATCTATTCATGAGCAGGTTGAAGCTTGGCTAATCCCAAGTGGAGGACCGAACCGTAGTACGCTGAAAAGTGCCCGGATGACTTGTGAATAGTGGAGAAATTCCAATCGAACTTGGAGATAGCTGGTTCTCCTCGAAATAGCTTTAGGGCTAGCGTGTGATGTTAAATCTTGGTGGTAGAGCACTGAATATGGAATGGCCGCGCCTAGCGGTACTGACTATAATCAAACTCCGAATACCATTATGTATTATCATGCAGTCGGAACCGGGGTGCTAACGTCCCGGCTCGCGAGGGAAACAACCCAGATCGTCAGCTAAGGTCCCAAAATCGTGTTAAGTGAGAAAGGTTGTGAGATTTCATAAACAACTAGGAAGTTGGCTTAGAAGCAGCCATCTTTTAAAGAGTGCGTAATAGCTCACTAGTCAAGAGATCTTGCGCCAATAATTTAACGGGACTAAAACACGATACCGAAGCTACGGGTACATTTGTACGTTAGAGGAGCGTTCTTATCAGCATTGAAGCATGACCGTGAGGACATGTGGAGCGTTAAGAAGTGAGAATGCCGGTATGAGTAACGATTCGTGGTGAGAATCCACGACGCCTATTGGGGAAGGTTTCCTGGGCAAGGTTCGTCCACCCAGGGTTAGTCAGGACCTAAGGAGAGGCTGAAAAGCGTATTCGATGGACAACAGGTTAATATTCCTGTACTGAGAGTAGTGTGATGGAGTGACGGAGAAGGATAGCAGTACCCATTATCGGATTTGGGGGTAAGCAATAACTGGTCAGTGTAGTTAAATGCGCACTGTATAACCGGGAGTTGTGATGCATAGTGAACGGCAACAAGTAACGAATTCTGTGATTTCATGCTTCCAAGAAAAGCTTCTAAACTTTAAACTACTTATCACCTGTACCGAGAACGGACACACGTCCCCGAGATGAGTATTCTAAGGCGAGCGAGAAAACCAATGTTAAGGAACTCTGCAAATTGACCCCGTAAGTTCGCGAGAAGGGGCGCCCATGTAAATGGGCCACAGTAAATTTTGAGGGGCAACTGTTTATCAAAAACACAGCTCTCTGCTAAACCGCAAGGTGATGTATAGGGGGTGAAGCCTGCCCAGTGCCCGAAGGTTAAGCGGATGCGTTAGCTTTATGCGAAGCGTTGAAGTGAAGCCCGGGTGAACGGCGGCCGTAACTATAACGGTCCTAAGGTAGCGAAATTCCTTGTCGGCTAAATACTGACCTGCACGAAAGGCGCAATGATCTCTCAACTGTCTCAACATTGGACTCGGTGAAATTATGGTCCCAGTGAAAACGCTGGGTACCCGCATCAAGACGAAAAGACCCCATGGAGCTTTACTACAACTTCGTATTGGAACTTGGCCTAACATGTGTAGGATAGGTGGGAGACTGTGATGTTAGGGCGCTAGCCCTAATGGAGTCGCCGTTGAAATACCACCCTTGGTATGTTGAGTTTCTAACTTGCCGCCGTTATCCGGTGGGAGGACAGTGCGTGGTGGGTAGTTTGACTGGGGCGGTCGCCTCCTAAAAGGTAACGGAGGCGTTCAAAGGTACACTCAATACGGTCAGAAACCGTATGCAGAGCGCAAAGGTAGAAGTGTGCTTGACTGCGAGACCTACAAGTCGAGCAGGTGCGAAAGCAGGACTTAGTGATCCGGCTGTACGTCATGGAACGGCAGTCGCTCAACGGATAAAAGTTACCCTGGGGATAACAGGCTTATCTTGCCCAAGAGATCACATCGACGGCAAGGTTTGGCACCTCGATGTCGGCTCATCGCATCCTGGAGCTGGAGTCGGTTCCAAGGGTTTGGCTGTTCGCCAATTAAAGCGGTACGCGAGCTGGGTTCAGAACGTCGTGAGACAGTTCGGTCCCTATCTGATGTGGGCGTTGGAATATTGATGAGAGCTGCTCTTAGTACGAGAGGACCGGAGTGGACACACCACTGGTGTTCCTATTGTTTCGCCAGAAGCATAGCAGGGTAGCCAAGTGTGGAAAGGATAACCGCTGAAAGCATCTAAGTGGGAAGCCTCCTCAGAGATAAGTATTCCCTTGAAATTCCTTGTAGACGACGAGGTTGATAGGATGGAAGTGTAAGTGTAGCAATACATTCAGCTGACCATTACTAATAAATTGATAGGTTTAAAAGTGGATGAATTTATAGACTTTTTAATAAATTATCAACAACTATTCAGTTTTCAAAGATTATAGGATGGAAGTGTAAGTGTAGCAATACATTCAGCTGACCATTACTAATAAATTGATAGGTTTAAAAGTGGATGAATTTATAGACTTTTTAATAAATTATCAACAACTATTCAGTTTTCAAAGATTGTATCCACTGAGGATATTTTTTTATAAAAATCTTTGAAAAAATATTTTGATTTTTTAAAAAATAAGTTAAAATATAAATGCAAAATAAATTAATTGGTTTGGAGAAGTAGCTCAGCTTGGCAGAGCGCTACGTTTGGGACGTAGGGGTCGCAGGTTCAAATCCTGTCTTCTTCACCATTTTTTGGGGGGTTAGCTCATTTGGCTAGAGCGCCTGCCTTGCACGCAGGAGGCGGTGGGTTCGAATCCCATACTCTCCACCATTTGGCACTGTAGCTCAGTTGGTTAGAGCATCCGGTTCATACCCGGAAGGTCATGAGTTCGACTCTCATCGGTGCTACCATACGGAAGCTTAACTGTTAAAAAATATGGACCTATAGCTCAACGGTTAGAGCAACCGGCTCATAACCGGTCGGTTACCGGTTCGAATCCAGTTAGGTCCACCACGGGTGATTACCCAAGTCTGGCTGAAGGGACTAGTCTTGAAAACTAGCAGGGGATGCAAGTCCCGCGGGGGTTCAAATCCCTCATCACCCGCCATCTGTTTACACATTACATAGCGGAGTGGAGCAGTTGGTAGCTCGTCGGGCTCATAACCCGAAGGTCATAGGTTCAAATCCTATCTCCGCAACCATGGTCCAGTGGTAAAGTGGTTTAATACGCCTCCCTGTCACGGAGGAGATCGCGGGTTCAATTCCCGTCTGGACCGCCATTATTTTGGCCCTGTAGCTCAGTTGGTAGAGCAACAGATTGAAGCTCTGTGTGTCGCTGGTTCGATTCCTGCCGGGGCCACCATAAAAAATAGCAAGTTAAATTTCGTGTAATAGCTGAATTTAACTTGCTATTTTTATTAATCTCATTTTTTGGAATATAGTAAAATTATAAAAGTTAAAGTAGGAACAATGATTAAAAAAATAAGAAAAATATTTTATTTTACTACACCTATTGTATCACTAGTTGGAATGAGTGTTGTTTCATCTTCTTGTAATAACGATAGAAAAGAAGCTACAGAGTCACTTTACAAATATAGAAGTTATGTAGAAGAAAATATTCAATATTTCAAAGAGGAAATATTGAATATTAATATTACTAAAGATAAATGCATTAATATCGATACAACTGAAAATAAACTAGAAAATTTTAATTTTGAATATTTATTATGCACTGGAAATATAACGGTTAAGAAAAATTTATATTCATTTAATGGTCATAATTATAGAATTGAAATAAACCCAAGATCACAATCAATACCAGGTACAAATAAAGCAACTATATTTTTAAATATTACAGACACTAACTTAGACGTAAAGACAACTTCTAATGCTATAGAAATAGAAGGTTTCAAAGTAACTTCTGTGTCTCATAATCATTATACTTATGACTATAAAATAAGAGATTGTGAAGCATGCAAACAATATAATTAATAAAGGAGTAATAATGGATTACAAAAAAACTTTACTAATGCCTACCACAAAATTTGAAATGAGAGCTAATTTAACTCAAAAAGAAAAAAATTTCCGTGAAAAGTGAGAAAAAGATTTAATTTACATTAAATCCTTAGATAAAAATAAAGATAATGAACCTTTTATAGTTCATGATGGCCCTCCATATGCAAATGGAGATTTACATGTTGGACACGCATTGAATAAAATTCTTAAGGATATTATTGTTAGATATAAAACATTATCTGGATATTATTCACCATTTGTTGCTGGATGAGATACTCATGGTTTACCTATTGAACATAAAATGTTACAAGAAATGAATATTTCTAAAGATGAATTAAATCCTTTGATTTTAAGAAAAAAAGCTGCTAAGTATGCTCTTAAACAAGTTGAAAATCAAAAGAAACAATTTAAAACATTACAACTTTTCTCTGATTTAGAAAAGATTTATGTAACTTTAGATAAAAAATATGAATCTAAACAACTTCAATTATTCAAAAAAATGGTATTAGATGGTTTAGTATATAAGCATCTCAAACCAGTTTATTGATCACCATCAAGTCAGTCTGCATTAGCTGAAGCTGAAGTAGAATATGCTGATGTTGTTTCTAATTCTATATATGTTGCATTTAATGTAATAAATAGTGATAATACAAAAGTTAACGCAAATGATAAATTGATTATATGAACAACTACACCTTGAACCTTAATTGCTAATTCAGGAGTTGCTGTTGGAGAAAATATAACCTATATTAAAGTTTTTGCCAATGATAATTATTATATCGTTGCAAAAGATTTATTGCAAAACTTACAAGAATTGTTTAAATGAGATGAAATTAAAATTATTACCGAATTAACTTCTCAAGATTTAGTTGGTGTGGAATATTTAACACCAATTACAAATAATAATGCCAGAGTCGTAATAGGGCATCATGTTACTTTGGAAGCTGGAACTGGTCTTGTTCATATAGCTCCACTTTTTGGTGAGGATGATTTCTTGATTGGTAAAACAAATAATCTTGAAATGATAATGCATATCTCAGATAATGGAAATATAGATTTTGATTGCGATTATGATGGAATGTTTTATGAAGATTCAAATGAAAAAATTATTGGATTTTTAAGAAACAATAAATCTTTAGTTTTATCTAATAAAATTAAACATTCATATCCACACGATTGAAGAACACATAAACCAATTATTTTTAGAGGTACACCTCAGTGGTTTGTTTCTATTGATAAAATTAGAAACAACATTTTAAGTGAGTTAAAAACCGTTAAAATGTATCCTGAATGAGCTTATAAAAGACTTTCGAATATGATAGAAAATAGGGGTGATTGAACAATTTCAAGACAAAGAACTTGAGGAGTTCCAATTATAATATTTTACGACAAAGATAAGCAACCGGTTATTGACGAGAAAATATTTGATTATGTAATTAAGTTAATTGAAGATAACGGGTCTGATATTTGATGAGAAAAAGAAGCGGACGATTTACTTCCTGAAAATCACAGAAATAAAAGATATACAAAAGAAATGGATATCATGGATGTTTGATTTGATTCAGGTACTTCAAATATTGCAGCTGATGTTTACGGATTTGAATCTCCATACGATGTTTATCTTGAAGGTTCTGACCAATATAGAGGTTGATTCAACTCTTCTTTAATAAATTCTGTTGCTTATAAAGGAAAAGCACCTTATAAAAATTTAATTAGCCATGGATTTGTTCTTGATGGTAAGGGCGAAAAAATGTCAAAATCAAAAGGAAATATCATTTCACCTCTTGATGTTGTAAATCAAAAAGGTGCTGATATATTAAGATTATGAGCTGCGAATAGTGAATATTCCAATGATATTAATATTTCAGAAGATATTCTTAATCAAAACGCTGAAGTCTATAGAAAAATCCGTAACACTTTAAGATTCATGATTTCTAATACAAACGACTATAAATATGATAAAAACTTAAAATTAGAAGGTATTCATGAATTTATTAATGAAGAATTAAAAGTTCTAATTAAGAATGTAAATGAAAACTACAACAGCTTCAAGTTCATTAATGTTATTAAGGAAATTAATAATTATATTGTTAATTTATCTAGTTTTTATCTTTCGATTGTTAAAGATTTATTATATGTAGAATCTAGAGACAACATTGAAAGACAAATGGTTCTTAAGAATCTTTATGAAATAACAGATTTTATAATTTTAGCTCTTGCACCAATTTTACCAACAACCGCAGAAGAAGCTTATTCTTTCTTTAATAAAGAAAATAAAGAAGAATCAATTATGCTTGAAAGATTTGAGGAATCAACTACACCAAATTATGAATTAATTAATAAATATAACGAATTCTTTGAATTAAGGGACCAAATTAATATTTTAATTGAAAATTCTATAAAGAATGGTGAAGTTAAAAGAAGCAATGAACTTGAATTATCGCTTAAAACTGACAGTGAATTCATCAAGAACTTGAATTTAAAAATGTTATTGATGGTTGGTAAAGTATCAATTTCTAATGAAACTAAAGTTTCTAAATTTTATAGCAAAAAATGTGAAAGATGTTGAAACCATTTTGAAAGAGAAGAGATGTATAATGACGAGATTTGTGTAAGATGTTATGACGTTATTTCATCTCTAGATGATTTTGGTGGACTTAATGAATAAATTTCAGTCAAAATGAAATGATTTTGTTAAATATTTAAAAAATAACAAAAAGCAAATAATAATAAATTATTGTATATTCATAGTTTTATTTATAGTTTTACTTTTAATTGACCAATTAACAAAAACTTTTATTTTTGTGCATGGTGATGTTAATAAATTAAATTCAGATGGATTGGTTTATATAAATGGATATTGAACTAATCCAGAAACTATAAATTACAAAAGTGTAGTAAATTATGGAATTTTTGGTATAAGATCAATTTGACACAGAGGAGTAACCTTTCTTCCAAGTTCTTTTAATATAACAATAATACAAATTGTTAGTGTCTTGATATTTATTTTTTGCATATTTGTTCCGTTAATGATAAATAAAAAATTAACGATTTTTATCTGTCTGATTGCTTCAGGAGATTTTGGGAATATGCTTGATAGATTCATATTTAATGAATTTGTTAAAGATATTTTCTACTTACCATGGGTTGATAAAGGAACTTTTAATTTAGCTGATGTATGAGTTATGTTAGGAGCAGTTCTAATATTTGTGTATCTTTTGTATGAATTAGTTTTAGATATGGTCAAGAGGAAAAAAAATGCTGAATAAAATTTACTTCCACAAAGAAGTAAATTTTTTATAATTCATATTTTACTTAAAGGAATAAAAAAGAGCTAATCAGCTCTTAATTAATGTTAATTTAAGTTATCAATATATTCGACTACTTCTTCGCATGAATCCATTTCAATAACTTTTTCAGCAATTTCCTTGCATTTTTGATATGAAAGGTTTGATAACATTTCTCTAGTGTTTAAAATGTTAGATGCCGACATAGAAAATTCATCTAAATCTAATCCAACCAAAATTGGTAAAGCTCTTTTATCACCAGCCATTTCACCACACATACCAGCTCATTTACCGTTTTTGTGTGCACCATCAATAACATGTTTAATTAATCTCAAAATCGATGGATTAAGTGGTTGATAAAGATAAGAAATTGATTCGTTCATTCTATCTGCGGCCATTGAATATTGAATTAAATCATTTGTACCAATAGAAACGAAATCGGCATATTTACAGAATTTGTCAGACAAAATAGCAGCTGCTGGAGTTTCCATCATTAGACCGAATTCAATTTCGTTTAATGGAGCAATTTCATTAGTTTCTTTGCTTAATTCTTTATATGTTTCTGTAAAGAAATCTTTTGCCTCTAAAAACTCAGTAACATTTGTAATCATTGGAATCATAATTGCAATTTTACCATAGTAACTTGCTCTAATTAAAGCTCTTAATTGAGTTTTAAAGATTGATTTATTTTGTAAACAGAAACGAATAGCTCTATATCCTAAAAATGGATTCATCTCTTCAGGGAATTTGAAGTATTTTAATGTTTTATCTCCACCTATATCAAGAGTTCTTATAACAACTCTTTTTCCATTCATACCTGAAACAACTTTCTTGTAAGCTTCGAATTGTTCATCTTCGCTTGGTCAATCTGAATTATCCATGTATAAAAATTCTGATCTAAACAATCCAACAGCTTCAGCGTCATTATCAATGATTGATTGTAAGTCTGCAGGCGATCCAATATTAGCGGCTAGTTCGACTTTGCGATTATCACTTGTCTTACTTTCCTTATTTTTGAATAATTTTAATTTTTCAAGATATTCTTCATAGAGTCTCTTTTGTTTATTGATTTCAACGATCTCTTGTTCTGTTGGGTTTACAATTACTAATCCTTTATCACCGTTAATAGAAAGATAATCACCATCATTAACCAATTCAAGAATGTTATTTGTACCAACAACACTAGGAATTCCTAAACTTCTTGCCATGATAGCTGTATGAGAAGTAGGACCACCAATATTTGTTGCAAATCCTTTAACGTATTTTTTGTTTAATTGAACAGTTTGTGATGGAGTTAAATCGTTTGCTACAATAACTACTTCTTCACTTATAGCAGATAAATCATGTTCATTAATTCCACTTAAAGCATAAAGCAATTTGGTTTTAATATCTCTAATATCTGCTGCTCTTTCTCTCATGTATTCATCATCCATAGAAAGAAATATTTGTTCATTTTCTTCATAAATCTTTGAAATTGAATAAATGGCCGAATAACCTTGACTAACCATTTCTGTAACTCTTTCATTCGTGAAAGGGTCATTTAAAAAGTTTAAGTGTGCTTCGAAAATTTCAGCGTGTTCAGGATCTTTGGCTAATTCTTTACCTTTTTGAATTTTAACTTCAACTGTTTTCATTGCATTTTCTAGAAGTTTAAGTTCTTCCTCAACACTATTTGAAGTTTTTTCAATAATTTCAACATTTTTTTCTTCGATTTTAAGGACTTTAGCTAAAGCTATACCTTTAGATGCTCCTATACCTTTAATTTGCATAATGCCTCCTATAAATAATAAAAGTATAAACAATTATAGTTAATTATGAGTGGTCAAGTTAAAGATTGAATAAAAAAAGTGGAATTTTACCACCTTTTTAATTATTTGCTGTATTTTTGAATTGTAGCATCAAGTCTTTTATCGATTTCAACAATTTCTTTTACTCTTTGTTCAGGTAAGAAATGTTTAAGTTGATCAATAGGTAAGTTAGTTTCCTTAGTGATTGAATTGTATTTTTCTTCAATTTCTTCTTTTGAAACAGGTTCAAGACCTAAAGAAGTAATAATAGCGTCTTTTATAACATCTGCTTTAAGACCTTCTTTAGCTTCTTCTCTTAATCTTTCGTTATATTCATCATCGTTAATACCAAGAAGTTGTAAATATTCAACTTTTTTAATATTTTGTTGTTTTAATTGTTTGTTTATTGTTGATTCAACTTCTTTAATTTTGAATTCAAGTAATGTATTACTAAAATTTAATTCTATTTTAGAAACACCTTCACGAACTAAATTTTCAAAGAAATTTTGTTTGTCTTCATTTTTGTATGTAACAACTAATCTTTCTTTGAATTTAGCTTTAGCAGTTTCAACAGTATCTTCTTCTGTTCCACCAATTAACATAAGATTTTCTTTTGTTAATTCAATTTCTTTAATTTTTAATACTTTGTTAATTGTTACTTCAAAAATAGCGTCTTTACCAGCAAGAGTTTTTGCGAAGTATTCTTTAGGGAAAGTAACTTTAACTTCACCTTTTCATCCAGCTTGTTTACCCACTAATTGATCTTCGAATCCTTCAATAAATTGTTTTGATCCTAAAACAAGATCAAATCCTTCAGCTTCACCACCTTCAAAAGGTTCATCACCAACATATCCTTTAAAGTCAATGTTTACAGTATCGTTAATTTCTGATTTAGCATTAACTTCTTCATAAGTTGAATATTTTTGTAAAAGTTTTTTTAATTCTTCTTCTACAATAGCGTCTGTGACTTTTCTTTGCTCAAATTTAATTTTAAGATTGTCAAGTTTAATTGAATCGAAATCAACCGTTCTATCAAAAATAATAATTAATTCACCGTGATTTTCATCTTCTGTTTTCTTGTAGTCAATTGATACTGGTTTATCAAAGAAGTACTTTGTAACTTCAACAGCACTTTTAAGTGCATCAATAAATTTTGTTTCAGCAATTAAATTAATTGTTTCATGTTCAACTTGAGCTTGTGATAAGTATTTATCTAAAACATTTTTAGGTAATTTTGAACCATTTCTAAATCCAGGGATTTTAATTTTTTTAATAACTTTTTGTTCAGCTTTTGAACGATTTTTTGAATATTCTTCTTTAGTAACAGGAATAGTAACTGTTATTGTTTGATTTTTATCATCTTTAATAGCTTTAATCATTATTCTCCTTTATACAAATACTAATATTTTAAACTATTTTATTTTATATTGAATTATATTTTAATACTCTTCAAGAAAATCGAGAATTTTGAATGGTGATTTGTTGTGGTATAAAACATTTATTATATTTGTCATAAATGGTACATAAATATCTTTTTCTTTAATGATCTTTTCTAAAATTTTAGCTGTTGTATAACCTTCAACTGTTTTTGTTTGATTATTCAACACTTCTTTAAGACCTTTGTCAGCAATATCTAAACCAAAAGAAAAGTTTCTACTTTTATTAGATGAACATGTTAGAAAAATATCTCCAATACCTGCTAATTCAAATCCTATTTCATCATCAAGTTCTGGAAAAAGACTTTTGTAAATTTTGTGTATTTCTTTTACACCGATTGTTAACATAGCCGATTGAGTATTTTTACTTTTATTAGAGTAACTTATAATTCCAACCCCTATAGCTAAAACATTTTTTAATGCAGCGAAAAGCTCAGAACCCTTTTCATTTTTATTAATTACTAATTTAAATGAATCATTATTGAAAACCTTAGTTAGTTTTGCCAAAAAGTTTATATCTCTACCAACAACATTAATCATCGTTAATTCATTTTCAAAAACCTCTATAGCATAACTAGGACCTATTAATGTTGCCATATTTTTTAAATTTTTTCTGAACTTTGAGTAAATTAATTCTGAAAAGAAATTTTTCGATTCACTATCAATACCTTTAGCAACATTTATCAAATTTATTTTTCTATAATTAAGTACTTTTTGTATTTCTTTAAGCATTGTCTTAATATGACTTGAAGGCGTAGCTAAAATAACATAATCAGCATTATTTAATGTTACAGTTAAATTATTTGTCGCGGTTAAATTTTTGAAGTTATGAAACTTTTTGTTACCAAAATATTTTCTGTTATATCCGTTATTTATATCATTTATTTCATCTTGGTTTATTCCATACATTACGACATTATGATTATTTTTTAATAGAACATTTGCTAGAGCTGAACCTCAAGCACCAGTTCCGATAATAGCAATTTTATTTTTATCCATTTCATACTCCTAAATGAAATTTTACTAGTTTTTTTAAAAATAAAAATGGCAGGAGTAGCAGGATTCGAACCCACAGCACACGGGGTTGAAGCCCGTTGTTCTACCGTTGAACTATACTCCTAGTCCATTTTCAATTATATAGTATTTTTTGTTTTTTCTATTAATAAAATTACATCATTTACAGTAACTAAATTTGTAAGTTCTGAATCGGGAAGTTGAATTTCAAACATATCTTCAGCATTAATGATAAGTTCAGCAAAATCTAAAGAATCAATTTCCAAATCTTTAATATTGTCGCTTTCTTTAACTTTTTTGCTTTTTGCCAATTTATTAAATTCTTTAATAACTATTTCTTTTATACTCATAACAAGGTAATTATATAGTTTTAATTTGGAACGTATATTTTTTTACTTCAAATTTTTCGTTGTGTTGTCATTGTAAAGTAATTACAATTTTATTTTCTGCTATTTCTGATTTAAAAGATATTGAACCATAACTAACAGCCATTCTTTTCAAAATATCTTTTATAAATGTAATTACCAATTTATCATCAATTTTGCTGTTTCCAAAGTTATTTTTTATTAGAAATTCTTGATAATATGAATCATCTATATTTGGAAAAACACTTTGAACTTCAATTTTATCTATTTCTTTTGGATTTACATTTTCTTTAATTTGATTTTTTTCAACCTTAAACACACTATTATAAATGTAAAATGAACCAACTGCCACTAATCCCAAACCAATTATCGAAATAAGAATTATTAGATTTGATTTGCTAAATTTCATATTTTTTTCTTATATAGATGATAAAATCTTCATAAGAAATTCGTCCTAGATTTATAAATTCTATTCAATCTTCAGATTTAATTTGTATGAGATCATTTTGGAGTGTATTAATATCTTGAATTGATATAGCTATTTTCTCTATTTTTGTTTCTAAAACACTTTCTTCATAGAATTTTTTGTGTTTTACGTTTATACATATATCTATAACATCAAATGAAAAAAGTGTTAAGTCATTTATAAGATTTTTATTTAACAGTTCATTATATTCTTGGTCTTTATTAAAAATTACATTAATATTTTTAAATTTCAATTTATCATTTTCGTTTATAAAATTAGGATCAAACGATTCACTTTGTTCGATAAGTTTTAATTCTTTTTTACTTGATTTATCTTTGATTTTAAAATTAAGAAATTTTGGAAAAAATAAATTAACTTTCTCAAAAATATCATTGTCTGATATCTTATTGAAATTAGAAGAAAAAAAAGAAAATGAATTATTATTTTTATTAATTTCATTAAATTTTACAAACGTTTGAAAGTTAAAAATGGTTCTTTTGTTTTTTAATTCATTTGATGATGTTTCAAATTTGTAAGTGTATGGAATCTTGAAAGTAAAGTATTGCTCTTCAGTCTCTAAATAAAAATTTTTTATTATGTTATCTGATTTCATTATTTCATTTTCATATAAAAATTCTTTATCTTTTTTGACTACAATTTTAATTTTTTCTAGTTTATTTATAGGAAGATTAAGATTTTCGTCTAAAATCAAACCATATTCACTGAATTTTGTAGAATTTCTGAGCAAATATTTGTCATTTACTTGAATTTCGAACATAACATTCGAATATTTAAAAGGATCGTTAAATTTCCTATCAACTTTAAATATTAATGAAAATTTATTATTTCTAAAATTACGAATCAAATAAATCTCAACATCTATTTGATCATCTTTATTTTCAATATTTTTATGAACTACTATATTCGAGGAAAAAGTATAAGGATCTAAAATATTCTTTTTATTCAATTCGCTAATGTGCGATATATTGTTTATTAGTCCTACTTGCAAAATAAAGTGTTAAAAACTCCAATTCAGCTTGTTTTTTCTTTTTATAGAAAGTAGTTTTTGAAAAATATTCCTTATATCAATTTTTGTCTTTTAAATTACTATTTTGTATATATGTTTTTTCTATAATCATAGAATTAATTTTTGTCATATTTTTTAGTATAAATTTAACATATTCTGTCTCTCAATTTCAGTCAATATCCTCATCTTCTCAATTAATTTTGAAATCTTTAGGTAGTTGATATTGTATTGTATTATTGCTTTGTCCATTCTTTCTAATTTCATTTATTGTCTTTCCTAGTCGATTTGTTTCAACTATATTTTTTATTATTTGACTTTTTGTCATACTTTTTTCATCATTTCTCATCTAATACCTCCAACTAAATATTAACATTGAAGAAAAACGAAAGAAATTGAAATAAAAAATAAGTGTTTTTTTCACATCTAAGCGGTCAAACACTTATTTTCGTAGATTATAAATTAGTATGATTTGGCAAAAACAACGTATCTATTTGTTTCTTTTTTGCATTCATCAAAAATGCATTTTCTATTTTTTTCCGGTTTATCTAGTTTTAAAGGAATACATCTAGTTGATGCACCTGTTTCTTCCTTAATCCTTACTTCAGCCTCATCTAAACAACAAAATGGTGCAGTAACAAATTTACCATTGCTAATTTCTTTTTTAAAATCATCATAAGTGAATACAGTAACGCTATTTTCATTAAGTCTCTTTAATGCACTTTCATAAAGATTTTCGTGAATATCATCCAAAAGATTTCCAACAAGATTCTTAACATCTTTAATTTTTACGGTTATTTTTTCCAATGTATCTCTTCTTACAATGGTTACATTTTTATTTTCAAGATCTCTTGGTCCGATTTCTATTCTGAGTGGAGTACCTTGAATTTCACTATTTGCGGCCTTAAAACCAGGGTTTTTATTTGTTGAATCAACTCTAACTCTTCATTTCTTAGATAATTCTTTATTTAATTTTTTAGAAATTTCTTTAACTTCTTCACTTTTGTCTGCAAATAACTCTAAAATGTCGATTTGTGTTGGAGCAACTCTAGGGGGGATAACTATACCGTGATTATCACCATGAGTCATGATTATTGCCCCCAATAAACGAGTAGAAACACCTCATGAAGTTTGGAATACATTGATGTATTCATTATCTTGATTTTTGAAGATGATTTCATATGGTTTTGAAAAATTTTGAGCCAAATAATGACTTGTTCCAGCTTGTAATGCTCTACCATCCTTCATCATTGCTTCGATTGTGTAAGTTGAGCAAGCACCAGCAAACTTTTCATGTGAAGTTTTTTTACCAATAACAACAGGAATGGCTAAATATTTTTTTAAGAATTTTGCATAAACCTTAATCATTTCCCTAGTCAATTTTCTAGCTTCTAAGGCGTTTGAATGACAAGTGTGTCCCTCTTGTCACAAGAATTCTCTGCTTCTTAAAAATGGATTAGTTGTTTTTTCTCATCTAAGCACATTGGCTCATTGATTGTAAACTATTGGCAGATCTTTGTAAGATTCGATTGAGTTTTTAAATAAGTTAGCAAATAAAACTTCTGAAGTAGGACGAATGTAAAATTTTTCAGATAATTCACGGTCTCCTACTCTAGTTACGGTGGCTAATTCAGGATTAAAACCATTAACGTGTTCTTTTTCAAGTTCGAATAGCTTTTGAGGTATTAAAAGAGGTAAATAAACATTTTGAATTCCCTTTTGTTTGAAAATTTTATTCAAGTTTTCTTGAATTAATTCTCAAATTCCATAAGAATTTGGTTTAAAAACTAATGTACCTTTAGCCGGACCATAAGCAATTAATTGACCTTGTTTTACTACATCTGTATATCATTTAGCAAAGTCTTGTTCTAAAGGTGTAATTTTTTCTAATTTATTCATATTGACCATTATACCATTTTTACTTTTTTTGTAAATTGTTTGTACACGAAAAGTTCACTAGTTTTGTGTAAAAAGTTTAAGTTTGTTTTTATTTTGAGTTAAATTATGAACTTTTGATTTGAAATAAAAAAGTTTTTTGCTCTATTGAAAAATTCTATATAATAAATAAGCCTATTTATTAGCTAATATATTAGAAAGGAGTCCTCATGTCAAGAAGAGATCAAATTTCAGGTAAAGGACCACAATTTGGAAATAAACGTTCACATGCTATGAACGCTTCAAGAAGAAAATTTAATGTTAACCTTCAAAAAGTTAAAATTAAAACTGCTTCTGGTACAAAAACTTTAAGAGTTAGTGCTAAAACAATCAAAACTCTTAAGAAAAATAATGTTATTGCTTAATATTTTAAGATTGATCAACTTAAAATATTAAGTTTTTTATTTATTTTAGTCCTTTACTATATATAATATTTAAAATACAAAGGAGTAGAATGAAGGTAAAAAAACACCCTTTTTTTGGAGAAATAAATTTTAATGACCCCGATGGGGTAGTTTGAGAAGGTAAAGAAGACCTTGATTTTTTCAGAATTTTAACTGAACCAGGAACATACATAGATGATGATACATTAAATATTTTTGAAGAAATGATTAATGAATTTGATGATATTGTATTTTTTGCAATCGATTGTTTTGTTGAAGACTTGCCAAAAACTAAAAAAGCATGAGAAACACTTTCTAATAAATATAAATTAAAAAATATAACAAAAGATTTAAAAAAATTCCTAGTTGATAATTTTTGTCCTACGGATGTTGAATTTTATAGTGAATCTGTTAGACAAGTTGAAGGAAGTGACACCGCTCTTAGAATAATCGGTAGTTTCTTATTCGATGGTTGTCGCGACTTTATTATGATTGATTTTGATGAAGAAACTGCATTGATTGGTTACACACTTTTTAATATTGATGAAGTTGTAAAAAGAATGAAAAAAGAGCTTTAGAGCTCTTTTTTTACGCTTGTTTTCTTTGGGATTTCTTGAATTTTTGTTCATCAATAACTGTCATTGTAAGTTGGTATGCATAAATGCAAAGCGAAACAATTTGTCATGCTAAACCTATTACCAAGTCTCATAAAATTCCGTTTAACCCCATTGAAGTTGTTCAGAAGATTATTCAGAAAATATTATTAACTTCATATAAAACAAACATTCATGAAGTAATTCCTCTTCATTGTTTTGTTCCTTGATTATACTTTCAAGTGCAAACATGTTTGTGTTTGTACTTTTTAGTTTAAATTAGTTTAAAATAAAAAAAGAGAAACTAACCAAAACTAAACAATGTTTCTCTTTTAACCCTTAAATTTGAAATGAGGTCATATGAATTATACACAATTAAAACCAGAAGAGAGATTAATTATTCAAATCAACTATGGTTTCAAAACATTAAAAGAAATTGCAGAAATGTTAAGAAGATCTGTAAGTACAATCTCTAGAGAAGTTAAACGAAATTCGAATATCTACGGTGAATATGATGCTGCATATGCTAATAAAAAAACAAAAATTCGAAAATGCTATTCAAGGAATCATAATGCTTTTGCAAACAAAGAATTTAATGATTTCTTTACTGAACACTATGAAAAAAATTATCATGGCGTTGAAGCTACTCTTAAACTTTATCAGGAAAAAACAGGTAAAAAAGGTTATTCTATTAGAACTCTTTACAAGTGAATTAAATTAAATATTTGAGTCCTGAAAATGAAAAACCGTTTAAGAAAAGGGTATGTTAAGAATGGTAAAAGAAAGACTGATTATAAGATTAGATTAACGCATGGTAACAAGTTTGTTTTCCCTATACCTATGCGGCCTAAAAGTATAGAAACTAGAGAAAAATGGGGTCATTGAGAAATTGACTTAGTTATTGGAAGAAAGGGAAAAGGGTATCACAACTTACTAACTTTAACAGAGAGAAAAACACGTTTTACCATTATAAAAAAGGTCACTAGCAAATTTTGATTTGAGATAAACAAGGTGCTGAATGAAATAATTAAGGATTATCCATTTCCATTTTTATCAATAACTTCAGATAATGGATTTGAATTTCAAGCCTTAGGATTAGTAGCCTATAAAAATGACTTATTAATTTATAAAGCACAACCATATTGTTCATTTCAAAGAGGTTCAAATGAACATTTTAATGGACTAATTCGTAGAAAATTCAAAAAAGGATTTGATTTTACAGAATTAACTGATGAAGAAGTTCAAGAACTTCAAGATGAAATAAACAATATGCCAAGAAAAATTTTTGGTTTTAAATCTTCTAGAGAAATGGCTGAACAAGAGTTAAATATAGAAATGATTTTACTAGATCTTTTACCTAATCTTGAATAATAAAATGTGGTCTTTGACCACATATATCCCAATTTCAACCACAATACGTTTTACATAATATTTTGTTGATAAACTTTCCACTCAAACGCCGTGGAGAGGCTTTTGATTTTTTCTGTTATTAAACCACGACTTCTAATATGGTTCTTTTTCTCTACGCTCAGTCGCCGCTCTGGCTTTTCTTTTTAAAAATTTAT